>JAKEFL010000182.1 GCA_022616105.1 Anaerolineae bacterium
ACAACGGTATATCTGGCCGCGCGGCGTAAAGCGACATTAATGTCGCTCTACATTTGGCGGCGCGTCACGGCGATTCCCAGAGAGTCTGATTATGGAATCTCTTTCAGTTTGCGTAGAAGCGGTACAATCGTTAATCCTTGTATGAAAATGGAATAGCCGACAACAGCAAACGCGACAGCGAGGATGGCATCGCGTTCGGGCAGCTCCGGTGGAAGCCCAAGTGCCAGCGCAAGCGCTAATGCGCCTCGCAAACCGCCCCAAAACAGGATATGCTGGTGATTCATGCTGACCTGTAAAGCAGAGCGTGAGAACAAGGCAGATAAAGGATAGATGGCAAGCGCTCTGCCAGCAAACATCATGACAATTGCAATGAGGATGGAGAACAGCAAATTGGAAAAATCCTGATAGGCTCCGCGTATACCGATCAGCATAAAGATCAGCGAGTTGACAACGAACGCAATAAATTCCCAGAACGACAGGACTCCCTCCCGCCCTTTATCGGTGATCGAGCCCAGTGAGCCAATGCTGCCAGTGAGTAACCCTGCAACCAGTGATGCCAATACGCCCGATAGATGAAAATGTTCCGCGAGTAAAAATGAACCGTAAGCGGCTACCGTAGTAAGTGTGACTTCGATCAGATGGTCATCGGTGCGTCCAGCCAGCAATAACACACTGCCCGCAACCAGCGCGCCGCAAAGTATTCCACCTGCAACCGTGATGACCAATGTTTGGAATGTGCCAAACATAGTGATGTTCCCGCCCATTGCAAAACCAAGCGCAATGCTAAAGGCAACGGCTGCGGCGCCATCATTGAACAGGCTTTCGGCTTCCACAAGTAAACGCAATCGCCCATGCACGCGTGCCTCCTTGAAAGTGGCGATGACGGAAACAGGATCAGTCGCGGCGATCAAAACTCCGAAAAGAATTGCACTCTCCCATCCCCATTGAGCGAGGTAGTGCATCCCTGCCGCAGTGACCCCCGCCGAGAGCAGGACTCCAACAGTTGCCAGGGTGAGGATCACAGGTAGATCGCGGCGGAGTTCCTGCCATTTGATATATATGGCGGCTTCGTAAATCAACGGGGGCAGGAAGATGGTGAAAATCAAATCTTTTGTGATCTTTACATCATCAGTTGGGAACGGCGAGACTGCCAGGACAATCCCCGTCAGCATTAACCCGACCGTATAAGGGATCTTTAGCCGCCGCACTGCCATTGCTACAATTGCGGCGATCAGAAGTAAGGTTTCAATATATTCAAGGCTGATATTCATATGTGAGTCCCTGATAAAAATGTTCCAATTTTTTTACCATGAAGTTTCAGGCTTAAGATTAATTCCGCCTGGGCACAAGCAAACCGTCATTGTTATATATAAGTATATAGGACTGAAAGATGAAAGCTAAAAGAAGCGAGAGTATCTAAACTCCAACAGACAGCCGTCATTGCGAGGAGGGCTGGTGGTTGAGTAGGGTTGAGCGATAGCGAAACCCGTATCGAAACCTTGCCCGACGAAGCAATCCCCTACACCGTGCTGGAGATTGCTTCGCCCTATCGGGCTCGCAATGACGATAACTTTTATCATTTCAAATTTAGGCGCTCCCAAAGAAGCACTGCATCCGGGCGTTATGTTATACTCAATTCGCTGTCACAGGGTTTGGTGATTCTCTTTCGAGGTCGTCTCACGCCTGATTTATCAGACGCTTGCTCACGCACTTGTCCCTGACAGGCAATTCTCAAGGAGCAGGCGTTGTCATTAGGAGAAAAATGGAATCCAAGTTGTATGTCGGAAATTTGTCGTACTCGACCACAGAAGATGATTTGCGAAACCTTTTCTTTCAGGCTGGCACTGTTGCTTCGGTTGCGCTGATCAAAGACCGCGATAGTGGCCGATCAAAAGGCTTCGCTTTTGTGGAAATGGGCAATCAGGCTGAGGCAGAGAAAGCCATTAGCATGTTCAATGGACACAACATGGGAGATCGTGAACTGCGTGTGAGCCTTGCCCGCCCGCGTGAAGAACGGGGTGGCTTTAGAGATCGCGGCAGTGGTCATCCGCGTCGCCCGCCTCAACGCGGCGGCAACAAGCGTTATTAGCCGCATCCTTTGCGCGTAACGTAGATCATTCTCCCTGACCGCAAAGTCAGGGAGAATTTTTATTCCTGCTTCAGCCTCTCCAAAATCTCCTCGTCGGACAAATCAGACTTCCATCCATACGCGGCAAAGACTGCCTCATTGAGCCAAGCGGGGCTTGCTGAATATATCCAACCCCATACTTCAAAAAAGTGATCTAAAAACTCTTGGTCTTGCCCTCTGGCAGGGATAAGCTCAGGGTGGCGATACGAAGACGGTCAACTTTCTCAACCCGTATACGAAAACCATTGATTTCCACTTCATCACCAACCGATGCAATGCGGCCCAAAGAATTGACAACCAGCCCAGCCATGGTTTCAGCCTCATCAGAGCGAAAGCCAAATCCAAAGCGTTCGTTCACTTCGTCTATGGTGACACGCCCGGATAGTTGTATACGACCATCTGGAAGCTTCAAGATCTCTGGTTCTTCTTCACTGGCTTCATCGGGCAGGTCTCCAAAAACCTCTTCCAGTAAATCTGCGAGCGTGACAAGCCCTGCCGTACCTCCGTATTCGTCGATGACAATAGCGATCTGCTGGCGGCGTTTCTTGAACTCTGTAAGCAATTTGTCGATCCTGAGCGTTTCAGGCACAAAGGCCGCCTCAAACACCAACGGCGTCAAATCCAATATATTCTCATCCGTTGGCTGGCCGCCATCCAGTAAGCTTCCACCGTTGTTCCTGCCTGCAATGGCTGTCTTCAATTGCTCCAATTCCTGAGAAAGTTCCCGGTAGTTGAGATGCTCCAAATCTTTGGAGTTGACGATTCCAACAATGTTATCCACTGAATCCTGATAGACTGGGATGCGAGTGTGGGGCCGACTCTGTAAAAACTCAGTTAATGCGCGGCGTGTTATCGCCACCGGGAGAGTCTGCATTTCCAAACGCGTCACCATCACGGCACGCGCGGTAGTGTCTGAGAACCGGACGACGCGATGTAAGATCTCGAACTCGGTTTGATTGATCTCACCGCCTTTATGGGACTCTGTGAATAACATATCGAGTTCTTCGGGAGAATGCACCTGGCTGTGACCCTCGGCGGCATGAAAGCCGATGAGGCGCAACAGGAAGTTACCGATACCATTCAACAGCCAGGTCATCGGGGAGAAGATCAGGGCAAAGAACAACATGGGACGGCCAATCCAAAGTGCCGTAATGTCCGGCTTTTGGAGTGCGATGGACTTTGGCATTAACTCACCAATAATGACGTGCAGCGCCGTCATAATGAAGTAAGCAAAGCCCGCTGCCAACCCTGTGCGTGTGATACCTCGCCATGCCTCCGGCATCCAGATGAAAAGGGGAGTTAGAAGGGGTTCCAAAGTCCTTTCGCCAAGCCCGCCCAGCAATAGCGAAGCAAGCGTAATGCCAACCTGTGTGGCTGCAATATAACGGTCGAGGTCGCGCACGGCACGCTGAACCACAGCTGCGGCGCGGTTGCCTTCAGCAGCAAGCTGGTCAATGCGTGTCTTGCGCACGGAGACCAGCGCAAATTCAGAAGCTACAAAGAAGGAATTCGCCAGAACCAGGATGAACACAATGGCAATATCCATTGCGATCGAGCCCGTTAATGTTGAGACGGCGTGCTCCACTAGATATTCCTTAATCTGAGAATCAAAAATCCGACTTCATTATACAGTGAATTGCACTTACGAAATTTCAGCGTTCGCTCTCTGCTCTGACGGACAGTTCTTATCTGCATATGAACAATACACACAGCAATCCCTGCCTTGGGTGAAGCATCGCGCCGCAACCAGTGCATTGATAGAAAATGACTCAAGTATCGGGCGGATTTCTTCGATCCGGGCAAACCTTCATCAAGGACACTCTGGCAAACTGAGCAAATTATCAGGCTGCTCTCCATCTGCTGTCGTTTTCAAGTATTTATACCCGTATTGGCTGGTTGCGATGACTACATTAACTTTATTGCCGCCTTGATTGACATAAAATAAATAAGTATCTTTGACAATGTAGTGAATCGCGTCGGTTTGTGATAGTTTCCAGGGTGTTCCCCCTGCAGTTACGCCGCCAACGTTGAGGATGCGTTCGTGTGGATTGAAGCGGTCACTCTTATTGATACAACTTATTTCGACTCTGGTAACCATATCTTATTCCTTCTTGTGAGGCCACTTGATTATCGCGCAAAATAGGGACGCGAGTCAATGAGAAGCGGCAACCTTAGGGGAGAAAATATGAATGAGTCGTTAGAAATTACCAGCCCATTTGCTTTTACTCCTATACAAATTCAAAACCAGCAATTTCTCTGGGATCTCCTCATTGCTCAAATCGGACTTCCAGCCATATACGGCAAGACAGCCTATCGAATTTCTGGTATGCAGTTTTACTACATTGCTTCAAAATCTCTAGCTGTTTTTGATTCGCCATAGACCATCCCTCCTACGCCGCTTTCACTACCAGCACTTCTCCGCCC
>JAKEFL010000022.1 GCA_022616105.1 Anaerolineae bacterium
ATCTCGCCATAGGGGTATCGTTCGATGGGCGCCGTCGGAAATAACGGCTTGACGCCCATCCACTCGGAGTTTGCGGAAATCAGAACGGCACACTTCATGAGGCGCTCCCGGTTTGTATTTATTCCATGTAACTGTTCACGGAAAAAGTCCAGGGTGTGACGTGGATCGTTCCATCTTCCACGTGATACCGGACAGGGACTTCTTCATCTTCACCATTGCGCGGAAAGATCGAGACCTCACCCGAGTCAGGCACATCCATGCAAAAATCGAACGAGATCCTATCACATAGATCCGTAATGCGGTCCATGCAGTCAAACATTTCTTTGGACAGGTTGTACTGTTTAATTTGTTCCTCAATGACTTGTGAAAATTCAGCAGTCATTACCTTGCGCTCCGCCGATTCGTCGTGACTGGCAAGCCGCCTGACACGGTATTTGACAATCGTATTCGCGACGATATCGGAGTATTGCATATAAAAACTACCACGCGCGATCCTGTTCCATTCTTCCTCGCTCATGCCGCCAATGGCGGAGTTATCCAGGAAGCCGTAGCCGCGGTCATGCAATCCCATGCCCATGAGCATTGAACTGCGTTCGATGGGCGGAAAGTCAAAATCGTCATTGCCCCACAATATCACCAGCGTGCCTACCAGCCTGAGATGTTCCGATTGTGGCGTTACGATCGCCCTGCGCTTCGATTTGAACACGATACGACTCCTGTCAAATAAACGTATTTTGACCGGCAACGGAACCTATCGTATACCCGCGAGAAATTGATCCAACAGCGTATCCATCTGAGGCGCGTCAAATGGTAGTGTGTCGATCTGTTTGATGATGATTGCGCTCGGATTCTTCTCATCTCGACGCCAGATATAGCACGCATGGGTAAGGCGCTCCCCATAGCCGCGCGTCGTGCCATCGTCATAGATTTTTTCGGGCATGTTGAGAACCTTCTTCGCCGGCGCACCGGCAACGGTGATGTCAAGGACCTGGATGGCACCTAGCTGCTCTGGAGCAAGAGAGGCAAGTTCTTCATTGATCCATGCGTCAAGGCTCTGCATGGCTTCCAGGCGTTGAAAGATGGGATAGGCGAGGCTTACCTCATAGATATGGCCGCCATAAGGCCCATTCAGGACAAGACTTCCCTCGTCGATCCCCGCATCATTCATTGTCCATCCCTCTGGATATTCGATGTCCCATGCGTCTGCGAATTGCTGTCGTATCCAGTTGGATGCGGATGTGGCGGAAGGCGGGAGCGCGGTGGGCAAAGGCTCGCCGGTTGACACGACTGGTGTTGGCACAGTAAAGGTTATACTGCAAGCGGCGAGTATGACAAGCATGAAGAGCAACAGTAATCGGTGATGTACGATGCTATAGTTCATGGCATATCTCCGTTCTTATGTAGCGGTTCCTCCAGTGATGAGTACAATTCCTTTCGCTGGATCGATGGCAATCCAAGTTTTAGGGACGGTTTAGGCGGCTTTTACTTCACTGAACACAATGCGGAGCGCGCATCCATCGCCAAACTATCAAACAGATCTCAGGGTGCAGCGTTTTCTTCATTTGAATAGGCCCGTAGGTATTGCTCTACAAGTGGTGCGATGCCATAGATGAGCCGAAAATTCAGGATAACCATAATCGCCATGACACCGGACCATATCGCTACCCAACGAACGGTTACCAACCCGTGCACGCCCAAATAGTAGAGTCCAAAAACGCATCCTGGCAGCGTCAATACACTTGTTACAAACGAGGGTGTCCTGCATTTATATCGAATTGGCTCAACAATGTGACCGACTAAATGGAGGACATAGACTAACAGCAATCCTTCAAAGAGAGCATACCACCCAAAGAGCACAGCAGCGAGCGCGATACCCGAAAAGAATATGAATTCTTCAGCGATCAGCAGGGCGATGGTTGAGGTTGAGATGTTACGCATTACCCAAAATGGGTGCGAAGAAATGCGCATATTGTCTATTTGCCGCGATAACCAGGGTTTGATAAATACAATCTCTTCAAATTCATGGAGCATGAAGACAATAATCACGAGCAAAACAACCGCTTCGGACGTCATAACAATACCTTTGCAACAGCTAGTTGTGGGAGAGTGTTACTTCATCCTACAGTCCAGGAAGCCAGTTCGTCATCTACCTGTTCGAGAGTTCTTAGCAACATGCCGGTTGCCTGCCATCGTTTGCCCTGTACTTTCACAGCCTTCATACCTTTTGCAAACGCAATAGCATTTTCTGTCCAGCCACTCCGGGCAAAACCCAGATAGAACACCTTCCACTGCCCCTCCCTTGGAAGGACTTTTTCTGTTTTTTCAACGAGTTTTTTCAAGACGTTGTCATCCTTCACGTGGCGATCCCATTTGCATTCTCCAAGGATTAGCGTTTTATCCATGAAGTTTACACCGGCCACATCGATTTGGATTTCGCGGTTCCAGATGCTGCCAATCTGATCTAGCAAAAACGGCAACATATTTTTCCCGGCAGCGCGCAACAACCACTCGCGGCATAGCTCCTCCCAAGTATGTGTACCGATAAAATCCACCAGGTGTTTCTTAATCTCTGCCAATGCCTGGTCGCGCACGCCCAGTGCGAGCTGTGCCTGGCGGCGGGAGAGGAAACGGTAGTGAAAGCGTAAAAAAGGGTCAATAATGTGATGGCGGCCTTGGCGGGAAGCAGTGGTTTCTGTAATGGAAACGCGTCTCTCTACAAAGCCGGTTTGCAAAAGATTACTGAGATACATTGAGATATGCCGTTCATTCAAGCCGGACGCCGAGGCAATTTCCTTTGGCGTACGATACCCGTAGGCAATCGCGCGCAGGATGGATGCATAGTTATGGATTTCCGAGACGAAATCCTGCAAGAGCAGGCGCGGCTCATCCTGGTTCAGGTTAGCATCACCCAGTAGGTGTTGTTTGATATTTCGGTCCAAACTCAGGTTTGGGTCGAATTGTTCCCAGTAGGCGGGAACACCACCGAAGATCGCATAAAGGGCAACCCGTTCATCTGCTTTATAGTTTGGGAACATTCCCCTCGTAGCCTTGAAGGGCAGGGGCAGCAGGTGTAGTTTCGATGTGGCACGTCCGTACAAGGGGGCCTGATAGGAAAGTACGCCGCGTTCCATCATGCCAACATGCGAACCGGAGATAATCAGGAAAATCTTGCTGTGTTTGAGATGGTGATCCCAGGCATTTTGCAGGATGCCGGCAATCCCCTCTTCCAAGGCAATCAGATATGTAAATTCATCCAGTACCAAAGCAAAGTGTTCGTGCTTCGCCATGCGCGCTGCCTGCTCGAAGGCTTGCGCCCAGGATCCATAGGAAAAATCTTCGGGGACGGGGGAATTGCTCTCAAAGCCAAATAAAGCTTGTGAAAAGGAACGTAATTGATCAACTGGGGAAGTTGGTTCCGCCACCCAGTACAATGCCCGCGGCGCAGTGCTCCTGATCCAATGGGTGATCAGGCGCGTCTTGCCAACGCGCCGCCGGCCATACAGGATCAACATTCTGGATTGACCAGAATCCCATTCGTCTTGCAGGATGGCAAGTTCACGTCCACGCCCGATAAAAGAAGAGTGATACACGCGCACCTCCAATTGAGTAATTCCAATTAGTATAATCCAAATTACTCAAATTTTGGGGATAGAACACACATTTGTTGTACCGCAGCACGGGAATATCAGCAGCAAGGATTACAACACCTTTTTGATACATAAAGTCAGCATGATTACTCAGGCATTGGGTCTGGTGAGCATCAGAATCGCAAAAATCAGCGACCGACGATTGACCACTGACAGAGAGTCGGCGCGTCCGACTCCAGGCTCTATCCATATATCCACTTGGAGGGGGACCCCCTGGATTCAATATCTATAATTTCCTGCTGACAAGGAGATCTAGTAGCAAATGAAACCAGTTGTCTTGATTCCAACGCTTTTTATATTTGTGTTCATGGCGATCAATTATCAGGCACTTTTCGGTCTGTTGGGAGCGCAGTTGGAGGCATGGAGACTTCGTGAGAATGCCGCAGGCAGGATCGTTCTTCATAACCCTCCAGATGCCACTGATTCTTTCGATAACGTTCTCTCGGATGTCTGGGAGACCCAGGTGATCAATGGTTCCGGCATGGTCCATCCAGGTCCTGAATTTTCTTCCGGAAAGTTTGAGGTGAAAGATGGAAGTCTCTTTATGTACCTCCGTAAAGACCCGGATTTTGAGAACAAGCCCACTTCAAAGCGTTACAACAACGTTGCCTTGATCGGTTTTCGTGGATATTCGCCTGCGCCTGATCGGGATATTGTGGCGCGTGCACTGATGCAGGCAGGACCAGGTTTTTTTGGAACTGCTGGTATTGTTTTTGAGCCAGTGCATACATTACAACAGGACGGATCTTTTAGATCTAACGCG
This sequence comes from Anaerolineae bacterium, assembly GCA_022616105.1. Taxonomy (GTDB): domain Bacteria; phylum Chloroflexota; class Anaerolineae; order Anaerolineales; family Villigracilaceae; genus Defluviilinea. The sequence continues at coordinate 4,411 of JAKEFL010000022.1, forward strand.
CCATTCAATATGTTCGGCGCGTCCATTATTGGTCCCGAGTCCGAGGTATACGGCCACTCCGGCGCGGTCTGCAGTATGGCGCTGAATTGGTGGCCTTCAGCCTCGTCACTGGGAGACATTAATATTTACGAGCCGCACACCTACGAGATCCGTTTGCAATGGCTTTCCGAGCGTTCCTGGCTGGGAATTGTCTCCGTAGACGGAACAGAACGCTGTCGAATGGAACTGCCACCCTTTGGACCAGTAGAGCTTCAAATTTGGTCGGATGGATACTGGTTGTCAACTTCTCCATGGTGGAAGCTCCACACTCCTCAGCTAAAC
>JAKEFL010000183.1 GCA_022616105.1 Anaerolineae bacterium
AAACCAAGAAAATTCGCGTAATTCGCCCATTGGCGCTATTCGCGTTCCAAACGGGTTGATTTGTCAAGCGACTTTGCTACAGCCATAAGCGGTGCGTCGCGGAGTGGAATCAAAACTGCGGAGGATGGGATTGCCTCCGCAGTTGATCCATAGATATATCTATATTCGTTTACACTACAGTTGAATGTGGATGGATCCTTTCTAGTACCTTGGTCTCATCCTGCTGGGCAAAGTACAAGTCCCACCGCAACTGTAGATTCATCCAGAAATCGGCAGACATGCTGAAGAACTTTGCCAGGCGCAAAGCCGTGCCCGGGGTGATACCTCTGCGTCCATTGACAATCTCATTGATGCGCTGATAAGGGACGAGAATATGATCAGCCAGTTCCCGCTGGGTGATCCCCATAGGATTCAGAAACTCTTCGAGCAACATTTCTCCAGGATGGGTGGGTATACGGTTGGTAGGAACGCGAACCATGTTTTTTCTCCTGCTTTGGACACTAGTGATAATCTATGACTTCAACCTGATCTGGACCCAAATCAGTCCACTTAAAACAAATGCGGTACTGGTCGTTGATGCGGATGCTATGTTGACCTTTCCTATTGCCTGACAGGGCTTCAAGTTTATTCCCTGGAGGGATTTTTAGTTCGGAAAGAGTTGTAACAGAGTCCAGTTGATCGAGTTTTCGGGCGGCAATGCTCCATAGTAAATTCGGGCAATTCTTTCTTGCTTCTTTGGTGTTCTCTCCATTGAAGATATCTTTTGTGCCCACGTTTTTGAAGGACTGAATCACAATCATATCATAGCATGACACTCATGCTATGGCAAGGGATCAAATCTGTATTTGCCTGTGAGAGTAAATCCATTCCTTGACACCATCCCTCCCGCATCCTAAAATCACAATTGCTGGTCAAATTACTCCAGGTTGACGTGGACGGACAAGATGAATCAACAACGCAAACCCATCAGCAGTAAAAAAGTGATTGCCTCCATCGTAGTGGTCTCCGCGCTAGCTGGGACAGGCTACGAAGTCAACCGCCTTTCTGCTGACCCCGTTGGTGAAAAGGATTGTCCGCCTCTGTTCGCGGAAAACGCGGCCTCTGATACGTCGGAGATCAATGTGGAGATCGCGCCGCTCTCTGCAGGCGATTTGCTCAAGTGGAAGCAAAAAGGCGGGACGATCAACGATGTCAGTTGCCTGGATCACACGTTTGTGTATGGCATCGTGAAAATCACCAGTGTGGACGATATCAAGAATGCCCTGCAATTTGCGCGCGAAAATAAACTCAAAGTTTCCATGGCGGGTGTGCGTCACAGCATGGGCGGACAGGCTTTTTATAAAAACAATCTTGTGCTGGATATGAAAGGTTTCAATAAAATTCAATTGAATGAAGCCGAGAAAACCATCACCGTGCAGAGTGGCGCGACCTGGCACGATATTCAAAGCTTCCTGCATCCGAAGCACGCGGTCAAAGCCATGCAATCCACGGATATTTTCTCGGTGGGCGGCTCGATTTCGGTCAACGCGCACGGCATGGATCACCTCGCTGGCTCGGTGGGGAGTAGTATCCGTTCGATGCGCGTGATGCTGGCAGATGGAAGTATCCTCAATGTGAATCGCGAAGAGAATCCTGAACTGTTTTCGCTTGTCGTCGGTGGATATGGCTTGTTTGGCGTGATTCTTGATGTTGACCTTGAAATTGTGAATAACGATATTTATCAAACCGAGCGGCAACTGGTGAGGTATAAAGAATTCCCAGAAATTTTCGAGAGCGAAATTTTGCTGACCCGAACCTTGGTCTGTTCTACGGGCATCTTTCCACGGCGAAGGGGTCGTTGCTCGATGAGATGATCTTTTATAAATATACAAAGGTTGATATCGGCGAGGTGGACGTGCCTCCACTGGGTGAGGTCTCTGGAATCAAACTGCGCCGCTTTGTCTTTAACTTTTCCAAATTGGGCACACTTCCCATGAACGTCAAGTGGTTTCTCGAAAAAAACGTCGAGCCAATGATGGAGTCCTGCACGATCGTGCCGCGCACCCAGGCTATGGCGGAGGGCGAAGCGTGTTTTGTGTCCCGCAATGAACCGATGCATGATTCCGTTAAGTACACGCGCAATAATCTCAAGAACGAAACGGACATCTTGCACGAATATTTCATCCCGCGCGAGCAATTCGTCCCATTTGTGGATGGGCTACGCCGTATCGTTCAGGACCACGACGTGAACCTGCTCAATGCTTCTGTGCGCGTGATCCACCCTGAGAGCAACTTCCTCAACTACGCGCCCGCGGAGATGTATTCGATTGTGCTATACATCAACCAATCTACGACGCCTGAAGGCAACGAGACGATGGGCATCGTGACGCGTGAATTGATTGACCTGACCGCAAACGTAAACGGACGCTTCTTTCTCCCCTATCAATTACACTACACCCCCGAACAACTTCAACGCTCCTACCCGATGATCGGCGATTTCTTCGTACAGAAAAAAGTGTATGACCCCGATGGTTTGTTCACGAATACGTTTTATGAGAAGTATGGGAAGTGATATTCGTCCTGAGCGGAGTGACTGCGTGTTCTTTGCAGTCCTGTAGTCGAAGGGCGGGATTCATGCAAAACTCTGTTTTAGTAATAACACGCGCTTCGACTGCGGTCTTCGCTCAGCGCGGAGATTCCAGAAACCCCAACACAAGCTCTATAACTTTATCAATATCTTCCAAATGGGGAATATGATTCACATCTTTCATCACCACCAACTCAGAATTAGACAGCAGGCTGTGTAGATACTCACCTTCTTTCAAAGGGATAATCGAGTCACTGTCTCCCCATAGAATCAACGCAGGCATATCAAAGACTGCGTAATTTGCAGGGTCAGTGGTCAATGAAGCTTTCTGCACACCAAGTACCGACTTGAGCCAGTCGCCCAATGTGTTCGTTGCGCCCTCCAGCACGAGCGGCTCTTGCAGGATTTGAATCTTCTCCTGTGTGACATCGTCAGGATCGAGCACCATCGCTGAAATCAAAGTTTTGGTAAATAGCGGATTCGTCCCCGTTGCAGCCAGGACGGGGTTTCGTATTGCAGGTGTTCCTAAAAATAACTCAATTGCCGAAGGTTTTTGATTTTCAGGCGCGGGCTGGAGGTTGAGATTCAACCCGCCCACATCAAGTAAAATCAACGCGTCGATCCGGTCTGGGATCATTAGCGCCGTCTCCATCGTCGCGCCTCCGCCAAACGAATGACCAAATAGAATTGCACGCTCGATGTTTAATTCATCCATCATCGCGATGATGCGTTTTGCCTGATCCGCGTTCCCATACGATGGGGAAGCAGGTCTTTCAGAATAACCAAACGGAGGGATGTCAATTGCGATGCAACGATAGCCAGCCTCTGCCAGCGGAGACATTGTCTCGCGCCACAATCCGCTCCATGCAGCGGTGCCATGGATGAAAATGATGGGTTGTCCATCTTGCGGTCCCATTTCCTGAATAAAAAATTCAACATCGCCAGCCTGAACAAATTTTCCCGTTGAAGGCGCGGCTTCCTTTCGTGTTTTTGTTTCGCGTAGATTCGCCTGAACGGAGAAAATAATATCGCCGCGAGGAGCAGACCTACTATCACGGCGAGTGTTTTGAGAACATAGCTGAAAAATTTTTTCATTGCGAAATCCTTTAAACACAAAGGACACTGTTGAGTCTCATAAAGTCATATCATAGCACCTTAACAAGAGTCTCGAAAAGTCGTATCACTCTGTGAGCCCGGAAAAGAGCGGGCAGGAGAGCGACAAT
>JAKEFL010000184.1 GCA_022616105.1 Anaerolineae bacterium
ATACGCTCAATCTCAGGCTGTGAGCCTGTTGGCTCAAATTCCACCCATCCGATTTCAGGGAAGTAGATTTCGGCCCAGGAGTGAGCGTTGAGTTCACGAACGACATACTGCGCGTTCGGAGCATCGTATGAGCCGGAGGAATATCCTGATACAAAGCGAGCCGGGAGTCCACTTGAACGCGCCAGAACTACCATGGCTGTGGCATAGTAATCGCAATAGCCTTTTTTCAGGTCAAATAAGAAGTAATCAGCCACATCCTGATCTTCAGGAGGAGCTGAGACTTCGAGATGATATGGATACGTGCGTAAACATGCTTCAATGGCTTTGGCTTTATCATAAGGATTGGTTCTACTAGCTGCAATCTCCTGTGCAAGTTGGTGAACCCTTTCGGGCACAGATCGAGGCAAATCGAGATAGCGTTCGCGAATCTCCTCCGGATATTCTGTGGAGGACGTGCGCAACTGCTCCTCAGTCACATATGGAACGTATGACTCTGCTTGATATGAAACGGCGTTGGTTGCTGCGGCAAACATGTCAGCTTGGAGCAAAGCCGATTGATCAGCGAACAGGCTGGATTGCGGTCTGACGCGCCAATCCGCAATAAAGGGAATATCCGCGCTGAATAAAATTCCACTCCAAAATAATTTCCCTTCCGGCTGCACCATTTGCACATCCAGATGAACGAGACGATGCCCATCCAGCAAGCCAGGGATGAGAGGCGTGTTGGCTTCATAGGTTTTTGGAGGCGCAGAACTCGTGACCCAACCCGCTCCAACATAAACATCGTATGTGACACTTCGCCAGTAATATCGAGGGACATCACTCACCAAAGATGGATTAGCAATAGGAGGCAGTTCGCCGATGCTGATGGTCATTACGATCTTTTGCGATTGTGCATAACCGCCGCTCAATAAATGATCCCGTGGTAACGAAGGTTTTGGCACGAAGGGATTTTGTGATGAGACGGCTTGTTCCTGAATACCCAGCATCTCTGCTGCTTCACTTTGTGTGGATTGATTCCATTCACGCAGGAAATCTCGAATCTCGCGCCATGAAATGGAAGGTGTGATGAAAGCAACCAAGCCAATGAAAATCGTAAAGAAAAACACTGCCTGACCGCTGTCATAGCGGATACTTTCGGAGTAATCCATTTTTTGCTTCTCCCATTGCTGTGCATGGTTCTTATAATTCCACACGCCCATCAACAGGAGCATCATGAATACCACGGACCAAAAGGCTTCAATCTTTCGTTCGCTATAAGAAGTAACTGCTGCCAACAACAATACAGATGGCAGCAATGCTGCAATTGCATTTCGACGTCCTGCAAACCAACCAGTCGATGCAGAGATCAGCCACACAATCAATATCCACATCATGTTGCGCACAAGTGCATCGTTTACCGTGACATTCCTGTTGATGCCGATCATCCAGGTTTGCAAACGCGCAGCCAGCGCAGAGGACGCCTGAGGGATAATGCTCCATGCCTCTGCAATTGCATTTGTATCAACGACGATAGGTGAGCGGAGTGCGGGGTTTAGCTGCGGAATGACAGGTGAAATGGATTTGAAAAGATCAATAAGAGGTGGAATAAGCGCGGCTCCAAGTATCCATACACCGATGAGACCCAGCGCAGCAATCAGGACCGAAGCCTGGATTCCGTTTAATTTGCTTTTGCTTAGCCCCAAGCCGACCAGCGCGGCAGTAAGACAAATTGGAAACAAATATTTCGTATCTGTATCACGCAGTGAGGACGAAATTCCATAAGTCAATAACTGCAATGCAAAGATAACAAGCAATACCCCAATTACATTTGCAGTAAACACTTTCCTTGCCAGACGCAAGATCATCCCAGCCTCCGCCAATCGGAATGAATCGGCGCCTGAACAAGGATAGCTTTGCCTGTAGCGGAAACACGCCATTCCCATTCGCCCTCCTGGCCCGGGCGCGCTTGTGGCGTATCCAACATTTCTCTTGGAATGACATGACAGGGCACACCCATATTTTGCAGAGTGCTGGCAATGGCAGTTGTATTTACTTTCCCACCGAACGAGATTGGGTCAAGTAGAAAGATGGTTGGCGTAATACCGCGCCAAATGAGCGGGATGAGGGATGCAGTCCATTCAACATCTACACAAGCCGTGATAATCAGCAAACTGGAATGACTGCCCAACACCTTGCCAATCCTTTGAATATATTGATTCAAACTTAACTCGGATGGAGAGGCAATAGCCAGTGATTTCAAAAGAGACCGCTGCTGATATTCATTGCGTTGCGGCACAAGCCACGCGGGTTCATGGCTATTGATGGCAAGCCCAACAGGATGTTCCTCTGCTAATCCCTGTGTAGCAAGCGATGACGTTAATATGACACCATGCTCTTCTGTGGAATCCCATCCAGTACCAAGTTGTGAATCCTTGTGCAGGTCAAGCAGAATCCACCAGTCACCGGCAGGTGTCCCATCAAATTGACGCACATGGAACTTATCGTAGCGCGCGGTACTTTTCCAATGGATCCAGCGCATGGGATCATTCGGGGTCATTTCGCGTGTGTGTGAGGCGTTTATCGTCTCTTCCAACGAACGCGGGTTGGTCTTCCCATTGCCAGCCCAGCCGCTTGAATTAATGTGGAATTTTGGTAAAGACAAAACTGGTGGCATGACTGCCAAAGTGGATGAAGTTGGGTCTTCAAAGGTAATTGTATAAATCCCCAGCGGATCACCCGTTTCAAGACTCGTTCCACCAAGCGTAAACACACCACGTCGAGTGCAGCGGCTTAAGATACGCCACTGCGAGGTGCTCGATCCATCCACGCCTGTAGCAATAGATGATTTGTGATCCGGAAGCGTGGAATGATCTTGTATCGTTATCCATGTCGCAGGCAGGGCGAAGTCATTTCTCAATGTGAAGCGCTCTTCGAGCTGATCACCGACCTGTGCCCAGCCATATCTCATTTCACGCTCGAAGTGCAGGGAACGCGCCAGTCCGCGCGCCCACCACCGGCACACAAGCCACGTACCACCGATCCCTATCAGCAAAATTATCCAAACCCGCGATGGGTCAATGACCTGTATAACAAGAGCAATTGCACCGATGATGGGGAAGACTTTTGCATTGAGTCGTATTGCAGACTTCATGATTCGATTATAAACGACCTCCCCGAAAGGCTAGTTCAATAACTACCCGTCCTACCGATGCGAATAAAACTCAATCGCGCTACACTCAATTCACTAGAAGTCATCTCAAAAATGATTTCCCGTCACACCTGCACTGGCACCAGGTGCAAGTGTTGCGAGGAGGGCGTAGCCCAACGAAGCCGCGCAGCGTCCAACATCGTTTGCAACGCCCGATTGTCTGGGAGATTGCTTCGCTTCGCTCGCAATGACGGATAATGAGAAGGAGTTATCTCATGTTAAGGTCATTCTTTAGAATCTTTATGGCGATTGGTACAACCTTATATAAGATAAGTAACGGAAAAATTGGTGGAAGGCTGCCAGGTCTTGAAGTCTTGTTGTTGACCACAACCGGACGTAAGACTGGCAAACAACGAACTACCCCTCTTGGCTATTTTAAGGACCAGGAAGGCAGTTACGTCATCATCGGCTCAAATGCCGGGTTTGATACTCACCCCGCCTGGTTTTATAACCTGAAAAGTAAGCCACACGTGACGATTCAAGTCAAAGATAAGCAGTTGGAAGCAAATGCGGAAATTGCTGGTCCGGATAAACGCAATCAACTTTGGGCACACTTGGTCGAGTTAGCACCGTTCTATGACAATTACACAAAAAAGACGGGCCGCGAGATTCCAGTGGTGATATTACATCCGGTGCGTATATAAGTTTCAGGATGTAGAAAGGAGTAGCGGGTATGAGCATCTTTACAAAAAAAGAACTCGAGTACATGCTAGAGCAACGATTGGGACGTTTAGCCACTGTAGATAGGGATGGCAATCCACATGTCGTTCCAGTTGGATTTCGCTACAATTCTGAGACAGACACAATTGATATTGGTGGTCACGGCATTGCCCAAACCAGGAAGTGGCGCGACGTGGGGCGACATCCCAAAGTGGCTTTTGTGATCGATGATGTATTGCCTCCCTGGCGGCCGCGGTCTATTGAAATATTGGCAGATACCGAATTACTGGAAAGCGGCGGAGAGGGGTTTGGTCGCGGGTTTGACCCTCAAATTATTCGTCTTCATCCGGTCAAAATTATTGCCTGGGGAATTGATGAGCAGAGGCAAAGCCGCAGGGTGAACACTGCGCATGTCGAAACGAATACTAATCAAAACCATGTTATAGTTTAAAAGGAGAATCAAATGAGTAATTCACTGAAAGAGTTTTCTGAAAGTCTTACATCTGCTGTTGAAAAAGGCGGCGCAAGCACAATCCTTGTGGATGCGCGCAAGCGATACCCTGCAAGTGGAATTGCTTATGCAGAAGACCTTGTCCTTACTGCCGATCATGTTGTTACGCGCGAAGAAAATATCAAAGTCATTACCCCTGATAGTAAATCTCTCAGCGCGACG
>JAKEFL010000023.1 GCA_022616105.1 Anaerolineae bacterium
GCTAAACACGCGGCTGCGTCCGGCGCGGTGACTGCGGACGAGAACAGGAATGGTCGTCCGCGCTGGCGCAGCCATTCGATAATAACTTTATCACCCGCGACCATCCCGCCCACCACGCCGAAGGCTTTGGACATCGTCCCAACTTCAATGTCCACTTTGCCATGTAAGCCGAAGTGATCCACAATGCCGCGTCCGCCTTTGCCTAGTACGCCTTCGCCGTGCGCGTCATCCACCATGAAGAGGATGTCATATTTCTTCGCGACCTCAACCAGGTCAGGGAGAGGCGCGATGTCACCGTCCATGCTGAAGACGCCGTCAGTAATGATCAACGCGCGACGGAAGTTAGAAGCGTGTTCTTTGATCGCATCCTCCAACGCGCCGGGGTCATTATGTTCATAGGCAACGATCTTCGCGCCGGAGAGTCTGCATCCATCAATGATAGACGCGTGATTGAGTCGATCTGAAAAAATTACATCTTCTTTGCCGACCAGCGCGGAGATGGTTCCAAGATTGGCGGTGAAGCCTGATTGAAACGTGATGACATCCTGCGCGCCTTTGAATTTCGCGAGGCGCTCCTCGAGTTGAACATGCAAGTCCGTTGTGCCCGCGATGGAACGCACCGCAGCAGGACCCACACCATATTTCTTTGTCGCGTTCTTCGCGGCTTCCACGATCTTCGGATGATTCGCCAGCCCAAGATAATTATTCGAACAGAAGTTGAGCACGTCCTTGCCATCCACAATAAGACGCGCACCCTGCGCCGAGCCAATCGTGCGGATGTTGTTATATAAGCCTTGTTCTTTCAAGCCGTTGATTTCCCGTGAGAACCAATCGAGTTTGGACATGGGGACTCCTGTTAGTAGTTTACATCGGTGGTTGAGTAGTTCTGAGCGAAGCGTAGCGGAGACGAAGAACGTATCGAAACCACCTATTTCAAGTTGAATTGTTATTGCTGGTCTCGATACGTGCTTCGCACACTCGACCAGCGGAACATTTTTTCATTATAGCAATTTAACAAAAAAGCGACTGTCATGATTCTAAAGTGACAGTCACCCTATTTCTAAAAATCCTATAAACTCTGGAGACTCGGAGTTACTCATATCGAAATGTTTTGCATTGCACATTATACTTTCTGTGCGAACCAGACCAGGATACAACGAGATCACAGCCACTTTATACTTTTTCAATTCGTGCGCCATATACTCGGTCATCTTATCTACTGCGGCTTTGGAGACTCCATATATGGTTTGAAATAGGTGAATGCCCTTCCCTCGCGCATGTTTTCATATCCACCCCAGGCATTGTTCACCAAAATATCAATTCGTTTGCTTTCCTTTGCGATGCGCTTGAAAACTTCCTCTACCTGAGAATCTTCTCGATGGTCACATTGGATCGCGATTCCTTTTCCGCCTATTGCGTTCACGGCTTCAGCAGTTTCATGACAAGAGAACCGTCAAACATGCTCAAAGTGTTTCATTTTGAGTTTCTTACAAGAGTCAGAAGCAATACACACCGCTTTAGGCAGCTAATCGGTCTGGACTTCAGCCAGTAGACCCAACTCCGTCAGTGCATCCATCACATTTTGGATGGCGCCGCTTTTGACGACAACCGTTGTTGGACTTAACACCTCACCTAAAAATTTCCCCGCTTTTGATCTGCGCATCTCTTCCAGGATTTCGGGCCTGCTGACCTTTAAGATGACATGAGTCTGCACCCGCGCTTCGGTCCCGTTAACTTCCCAGCGCTTGAGGGCTTTGACCAGCGTTGGCGGAATCCCTGCATCAGAATGTTTCGCAAGCAGAGACAACAGCTGTTCAGCTTTCAATCCCTGTTCCTTGGCTTTTGTTAATGAGTTGGTTGTAATGTGATAGCGATAGACATCACCTTTTGGTTCTTCCCATTCACAGAACCTTGAAACTTGATAACGAACAACACGCGGCGCATCGCGCAGAATGGAAATCTTTCCGCTGGACGCAACCGTTATCTTTCCCACCTGCACTTGCGTGCGGTGCAAGTGTCTTTCCTCTTTCCTGCCTTCAAATGAGGAAACTCTAAAAGCTGTTGCCTCTTTCGCTCCGTCTGCAATCGATAAATCCACCTGCCCAAGCCAGTGAAGAATATTTGTGATGAAGAATCGAACCAGCGCGCCATCCACCTCATCCCAGTGTTCGAAGCCGCGCAGATATTGTCCATCTGATGCGCGTTTGATAAACCACGAGTCGTAATCTCCTGCTGGGCGCTGGAAGTCTGCATATTTAGATTTAACATCACGGATAAAAGCGTTTAGGCCCCACCATTTGCCTTCGGGAATTGCATCCAATAGATTCAGCAGGAACTCGCGCGTCTCCTGCGGTTGATTCTTCCACTCGCCCTCGCAGATGATCGTTGGCATGAGTCTTAGCTCATTGAAGGCTTCACTTTCCAACCATGCTTCCTGAAGCATTTTCAGTGCATCGCTGCGGGAGGCTTCGAGGAAGGCTTTTACCGTCTCGGTTTGGGGAATGTTGTTTTTGAGAAGCTTTGCTGTGTTGAGTAAATTCTGGAGTCCGACAGCTTGCGGTCGGTTATCCAAAAGCAAGCTTTTGGATTCCAGAGTCTGTCCCATACGCAACGCTGCGAGCAAAGTTGTTGCATCATCCAAAATAAAATCGTTTGCAAGAATCTCTTTCCCTTTTTCAGCTGGAGAGGCGGGCCTGCCAAGTGCGTCATTTTCTGCCACAGAGTCATGGGGACTCGGAGATTCTTTTTGATTTTCTCTCTGTGGCTCCGCGTCTCCCCTGGCACTGCCCGCCAGGGCAAGTGTGTGGCTGATCAATTCAAATAAATCATCAGGGATATAGGCAAACTCCTGCGGTCCTTTTTCGGTATCAAAAAATGCCCTTGCCAATAACCCGCGATAGTACAGAATTTCTGTTGTTGATGCAGGCTTCAGATAAAGCTTCTCTCTATCACGCTTGCCTGCACCTGCCTCGCGGATGTCGCCATATTTGCGTGTGAATGTAGGCCACGGGATTCGTCCTCCTGTGTTGATGAGGGAAGTAATGGCAGAGTCCGCTTCAGGGGAGAGAGAGTCTATTAACTCGGCAAGCAGGTTCGGGTCCAGGATGGAAACGGTCAGTTTTTCACGGGCTGCATCCGCGTTTTTGGAATCCAGTTCGAGTCCCCATAATTCCGCGATGATGCGGAGGTGTCCAATATCCTGTTTGAGGAGGGAATCATATAGATCGGGCATAGGAGGAAGTACAAAGTAAACAGGTAAACAAGTACACATGTATTGTACCTGACCGCTTGCGCGTGTTTACGTGTCTACTTGTCTACTTATGTACCGCACACAACGCGCAAGGCATTCGGCAGAACTTCAAAACTGACCTTGCGAAGGTTACTCCCGAAACTCGTGTAAATTTCTCCATCTGCATGGATGTAGAGCGGACGGTCAGCAGTCATAGTAAGTTTCTTGCACTCACCCATGCGGACCTGTTTGAAGCGGCGATGTGTGCCTTTCATGAATTCAGGGACGAGGCGAAACATCATGGGGCGCGAAACTTTTTGGACAGTTAGATATTCCAAGACGCCATCAGTTATTTTCGAATCGGGTGAGAGCATAAATCCCCCGCCCTCTCGTCCGCCGTTGCAGATTGTGGTCATTAACACATCATCCTGCCACTGTTCTTTGTCTGATTCAAACGTGACGTGGGCCGGGTCATGATTGAGGAAGATGGTTTGAATGACCGCGGTGAGATACATGAGAAAACCGCGTAAGAGAGGAAGCCTATGTGAGCGAATGGTGACGATTGCATCGAAGCCAATGCCGAGCGTGTTATCGAAGTATTCCTTGCGACCGTTTTCGTCGGTCATCACGCCAAGATCAATTGTGGACGGGTCACCATTAAGCGCGTGTGCCAGCGCGTGATCCGATTGCCTGGGAACGCCGATCGCGTGACCGAAGTCATTCCCTGAACCAACCGGGACAACTCCAAGAATCGGTCGTTTATTCTCAGGTGTCTGCATAATACCGTTCACCACCTCATGAACTGTTCCATCTCCACCCATCGCGATGACCATATCGTAACCCTGCTCACCCGCCTGTTTTGCCAATTCAATCGCGTGACCCGGGTACACTGTACCACTCCAATCCACATTGCCATGTTCCACTGTGATGGATCGGAGATCGCGCGCGACGCGCCATGCATTGCCCATATCTGCCATGGGGTTCAGGATGATTTTAACTTTGCGCGGCATGATGAGTTCCTCCTCTACAATGTATGTCACTCTGAGCGGAGCGAAGAGTCTCAAGGGTTGGTGGAGACTCTTCGGGCAACGAACGCCCTCAGAGTGACACGGTTATTCATTATAACCCTCACAAAATAAATCGGAGGCTATTCGCCTCCGATCCGATGTGTTGCAAGTGGACCTGTAATCCCGCGCGCGACCTCGAATGCCCCGCGCTTATGTTTCTTGGCTTGATAAAGAGCCGCATCTGCCGCGCGCAGCATATCTGGACCGTTACGGGCATTGACAGGGAATATAGCGATACCGCCAGAGATACCTAATTTGAGTTTCCTGCCATCAGGAAGTTTATACTTGAGTTTGCCCATCCCCTCGACGATCTTCTCAGCGACGATCTGAGCAGAAGACATGTCAGATTGAGTCAGGATCAGAGTCAATTCATCGCCACCATAACGAGCCAAAAAGTCCGTATTGCGAACGCCGCGCGCCATCTGGTTGAACACCAACCTCAAAACATCATCACCGACGGAATGGCCGTATGTGTCATTGACCTCTTTAAATCCATCGAGATCCATCATGATGACTGCGAAGGAATAATTGTTCCTGCGGGCGGACTGAACTTCCTCCTCAAGTCTCTCATCAAGCGCGCGGCGATTGGGCAGACCTGTCAACGTGTCGCTATAAGCCTGCCTGCTGATCATCTGATGCAGGCTGGCATTGGATATTGCCACAGCAGCCTGGTCCGAAAGGAGGCTGAGCAAACGTAATTCAGATGGTGAAAATCCGCCAAGGGTTAAGCGGGAAAGATTCATCACGCCCACAACAGCATCGCCTACCTTGAGTGGTATTGCAATAATCGAGCCAGACCAGTCTTTGGGAGCCGTTGCAAAAAGGGGATGGTTGCGCATATCTTCGACGATGATGATTTCGCCTTGACGCGCAACCGTATAGGTAAGGCCGTTGGACCGCGGTTTGGAGAACGGTTTGTTGCGCACCCCATCTGAATCAAGCGCCGCGCCGAAAGAGAGTCTGTAGTTTCTGTATAGAAAGATATTTACATCACGAGCATTCTCTATCAGGCGCACAGCCTCTGAGACGACGGCATCCAGCACATCCGGCAAGTCCAGGCTGGAGGTCAGGTTAATACTTAGCTTTTTGAGCGCATCCAGTTCATCGGTCTGTTGTTTGAGCATGGCGAGCAATGCCCGGTTGTTAATCAGCTCACGAGCAATGCCTTGTGTAATTGGAATATCTTCGGGGGAATATCTTTCAAGCGCGGCGGTTAAAATATCGAGCAATTTGAGGAGAGTTTCTCTGTCACTTGCGGAACCACCCTGTTTTTCCAGAAAGCCACGGGCCTCTGCCAAAATTTTTAATCTATTGTCACCCATTCTTTTTTGTTTCTCAGAAACTAACATAAATGGAATAAAACCTGAGAGCGTCCTTTCTCAACAAATCCTGGAATTTAATTAGCGCCATTATAACGACTCGTCCAGAGATAGTGTATTACATACGCGTTACAACACTCACCCTGGCTGGAGGTTTTCCACGACAATACCAGCCCTCGGTGCCTGGCAGGAATGGCTGACGCGTATGTTAGAATTCACTCACCCTTATTTGGAGGATAACGTGTCAGATACCATTCCCGCAGGGGACTCCCCCAGGCTTGCCATCGCTACACCATTGAATCCACGCCGACGTGGGATCATCATCGGCGCGTCAGACGGACTCGGTGCTGAGTTGGCGCGTCTCCTTGCACGCGAAGGCTACACGCTTGCATTGCTTGCGCGCAGAAAAGAATTGCTTGATTCGTTAAGTGCTGAAATCAACCGTACCTCTAATGAGCAGCATGCATTTGCTTATCCTCATAACGTGGCAGAATATGACAAAGTTCCAGATCTTCTCCGTAAGATCGTTTCTGATCTTGGCGGGCTGGATTTGGTTATCTTTTTGGCAGGTGTGAACTATCCGCCGGGTGGGATTGATAAATACAACTTTGAAAATGATCGTAAGATGATCGAAGTCAATCTCATTGGAGCGATGGCATGGCTGCACCCGATCTCTGAAATGTTCCAATCTGCAAAAGCAGGTCAGATCGTTGGTATTGGGTCTGTCGCCGGTGATCGCGGACGTGTCGGCAACCCCGGCTACAACACATCCAAAGCAGGGTTGGCAACTTACCTTGAAGCCTTGCGAAACCGGCTTACACGTCATGGTGTGAACGTGTTGACAGTTAAGCCTGGGTTCCTGAAGACGGAAATGCTCAAAGCCGCGCAGGGACCCACTCCGTTTGCGATCCCGCCTGAAAAAGCTGCTGAAGATATTTTGAAAGCAATTAAGAAGCGTAAACAGGTCATTTATACCGCCTCTATTTGGCGCTGGATCATGCTCGCCATTCAACATACGCCATCATTTATTTTCAGAAGATTATCATTCTAGCTTGCTCAAGCCGCCGTCTCGGCGGCGGGGACGCCGCCTTGAGCAAAGTTATCACAACAATGTCTCTCCCACTCAGCACTTTTGCACAACTCGAAAACTTTGGGCATTCCCTCAAAGCCTCATCCTATCGGATTTGCATCAAGAAAACAGAGGATATCTGGGAAGCATTTGAACTCGCAAAAAAACTTGGGCTTAAAGTCACAGCGCGTGGAACAGGCATCAGTTATAACGACGTATCCCTCAATGGCGGCGGCATCCTCCTGGATATGTCTGGGATGAATCAGCTTCTCGAATGGGATTCAAGCTCAGGCGTCATCCGATGCGAGTCTGGAGTCACACTCCAGCAGTTGTGGCGCTGCGTGGAGCCTGAAGGCTGGTGGCCACCCGTCGTCTCAGGCACGATGAAGACAACGCTTGGAGGATGTCTTTCCACGAACATTCATGGCAAAAATAATTTTCAGGTGGGACCGATCGGGGAACACGTGTTGGAGTTCACCGCCATGCTGGCAAACGGCGCGCTGATTACATGCTCTCCGAAAGAAAATTCAGATCTATTCCACGCGATGATCAGCGGACTCGGTATGCTGGGCATATTCACATCCATCACGCTAAAGATGAAACGCATTCATTCCGGACTTTTATCTGTAGACGCGTGGCATGTGCCGAATCTCAACCGTCACTTAAGCGATATATGCGAAAACGCGCCCCATTATGATTACATCGTTGGCTGGCTCGATACGACCGCGCGCGGAGATAGCCTTGGCCGCGGACAAATCCACGCCGCGCGTCAACTTGAGGAGGGTGAAGACCCGAATCCACAAAAGACAATGCAGCTCGATTATCAGCACTTGCCTGATCGCTTGTTTGGTGTCATGCCCAAATCATTATTGCACTATTTTATGAATCCATTTGTGAACAATCTTGGCATGTGGGGAATCAATACTGCACGCTATGTTGCGGGTTTACGGAGGCACACATTTCGACAATCCCATGCGGAGTTCCACTTCCTGCTGGATTACATCCCCAACTGGGAGCGTTCGTTCGGGCGCGGTGGGTTGATCCAGTATCAATCCTTCCTTCCGAAAGAAACCGCGGAAGACGCGTGGCGCGAAATGATCGGCATTTCACATCAACGCGGTTTACCTTCCTATTTAGGAGTCACCAAGCGGCATCGCCCTGATAAATTTTTGCTAACCCATGCAGTGGATGGCTTCTCGCTCGCGCTGGATTTTAAAGTAACAGATAAAAACCGTGCCACGTTAAGTAGGATGTTGCAGGACTTTGATAACATTGTCGTGAAAGCAGGCGGGCGTCTTTACTTTGCCAAGAACAGTGAAACCTCCGCTGAAGTCGCTCGCACATTTTTGGGTGAAGACACAATAGGGAGATTCAAGGAACTTAAAAAGAGATGTGATCCAGACGGTTTACTGGAATCGGACTTATATAGAAGAGTATTCGGATGAATGACAAAACAGAAAAATACGATTTGATTGTCATTGGCGGCGGACCAGCGGGGGAGAAAGGCGCCTCGAAAGCTGCTTATTATGGGAAACGCGTCGCACTGATCGAGCGCGCGCCCTATCTGGGAGGCGCGGGGATCAACACAGGGACCGTTCCATCAAAGACCCTGCGTGAGTCTGCTTTGTACTTTTCCGGTTTGCAGCAACGCGGCTTGTATGGAATCGACTATTCGCTCAAGGAAAACCTGACCATCAAGGACTTCATGTTCCGAGAGCGAACTGTTGTTGACAAGGAACGTGAACTGATCGAGGGGACAATTCGTCGTCATAATATTACCCTCATTCACGGGGAAGGCTCTCTCAAAGATGCCCACACA
>JAKEFL010000185.1 GCA_022616105.1 Anaerolineae bacterium
GAGATTGAAGAGCGCTATCGGGTTACTCTGAACTTCAACATATTTCACGGTTCCCGGGGCAATCTCGCTCGTTTTAGCTACCTTGACATATTCACCCATGTTTTATTACCTCCCGTAGAAGTGTTTTGATGTCGCTTCGTTCAAGATCCAGGTCGTCTCCCACCCAAGCCGGCGGCCTTTTGACATACGCTTCCATCGTTCCGACTAGCGGCTCGGTGAAATCCTCCCCTTCTTCCTTTTGAGCTGTGTTTGCTCCCTGTGGATGAGCTCGACCATGATCTCTTTCGTGTTTGCAATCTAGTCAGGCATCACTGGTCCATCTGCTGGCTGGAGATGGGTCTTTAAAAGATCGGGCCGTCGCCATTCACTCGACAGCTCAGTGAGCTGTCCTGTGCCCGCAGGTGAGATACAGCGGCAACCCGCTTGCAACATGGGCAACCATCTCCCGACACAGCGAAAAAGGCAGTGACGAGCGCCAGTGGTTCCTGGCCCCTCCTGAGAGAAATCGCCAAAAAAGTGTGCAAAGACTAGAGTGCTGTATGGCTCCTGGGAAGCGCGTCTGTTAAGTGCGGTCGGAGAAGTTGAGACGACCGCCTGCCATTCAGTATTTGATTTCTGTTTGTTAGTTGTTAGCTTATTATTATCGCGTGCTTTCACACTATTCTTCGTCGCTTCATTTGTCAATCCAGGCAGTTGAGTTGTGCTCATTTCCCAAAAGGGTTTTGTCTCACTCCGGAAGCCAAATGAGCAGAGAAGCTGCGTGTAGACGAGGGCCGCGAAGGCGTGTGTCCGGGCGATCTCCGGACTCTCATATTGCAGTCCATACAAGTACCCTGCTAGTGACATTCCAGCCGTGAGAATGCCGGTCAGGATCATCGTCGCGAGAAAACTGCGGTCAGTGAACGTCTCATCCCTGCGCCGAGGGGACCGCTTCATGACATCGGGATCGATAGGATCGGTGGCGAGCGCCAACGCCGGCAACCCGTCAGTCACCAGGTTGATCCACAAGATATGGATCGGGAGGAGCGGGATGGGCAGGCCAGCCATCACACTCACAGTCATCACCAGCAACTCGCCGAGGTTTCCAGCCAGCAGGTACTGAAGCGTCTTCTTGATATTGTCGTAAACCCCGCGGCCCTCCTCGACGGCGGCGGCGATGGATGCGAAGTTGTCATCGGTGATGACCATGTCAGAGGCTTCTTTGGTCACCTCCGTCCCTGTTTTCCCCATCGCGATGCCAATGTCAGCCCCTTGATCGCTGGCGCATCATTGACGCCGTCACCGGTCATTGCGATAACCCCGCCCGCCGCGATACTCTTCACATTAAGTTCCCGGCCTAGCGGCTTCTCACCTCCCAGACCCAAATGAACGACGTTTCATCATCCATTTCATCTGGTACGTTATGCTGGCCAGCCGCAAAATCCCGGCACATTCCAGCCCCCTTACCATCGCCTTCGTGTTGACACAACCGAACCCTGTATCCATCCTCCACAGCAAGCGAGCTAATAGTATCGTTGCCCACTTCGTCTAGATGCCCACGGTCGGCGCGATACCTGCCCGGGGTAAAGCCCTGCATCTTACCCTGCCCGTCGCGATCCGCGTAAACGGTCACGGAAAGGTCACCCTCCTCACATTTGGCACAGCTGCCGCCGCCAAACCTGGCGCGTTGCCAGCGAGCGGGTCTGCTTGTTTGCGTAGGCTCAGTAAAAGACTGGCTTGCCTGTCCCTGTCTTTTGCTGCCCTCCGCCGTTATGAGCGGCCCGATCAGCAAGATAGCTAACATACAACCCTGCAAATGGGCTCGACTTCTTATTCTGATCATCTTAGTACCTCCAGCCTTTCTTTAAAGAATTTTTCATAACTAAGCTCAAACTCAAACGATCATCCCTAACAGTTCCCTTGGTCCAGGCTGCTTCGTTTTGATAGGCTTAGTTGGGAACCCAAAGTTTCTCTTCGAAGATCGCTTTAAAATAGCAACTTTCGTCCTCTGTTAATTCGGGATTACAGGAACGAGGCTCCAAAAGACAATTAGCCCTGCTGACGCCCACTCCCTTCATGTTCCAATGCAAGGCAAACATATAGAACAGCATAAGTTTATCTGGCGGGCGTAGCCAGAGCGGTTCCCCGGTGTCAGTACTTTGATGCATTCTGGCGCTAAGCTCTTCCCCGTACCATTTTGCAGCTGCGTCTCGATCGCAAATGCTTAAGTAATAACCCGCGAGTATGTCACAGGCAGCTTGATACACATGTTTACCTCTTGCGGTGTAGTTTTGTTCTAACCGCTCACGAAGCTCGTTCGCTGCCTTATCTATCTCACTAAAGTTTGGGTGAGTACCAACTAGAAGTAAATCCAGCTTCATATTCGCCAGTTGAATCTGAGCAAGTGGGTCATTTCTAGAGGTGAGTATTGAAAGCGCCTCATTCATCAATGACGTTTCTTCAAAGTCCTCTCCCTCGATAATTATGCTCGCATACCACACTACAGGGTCGCTCAAGAAGGTGGTACTTTTAGATTTGGTTAGGCAGAGAGGTAAGTGGTCGGCGTCCGGCGCTCTTATAATGGACTGTTTGACATCCTGTTGCGTAGCAAATTTTTTAATATATTTCCTAAACTTCCTCATGTCCTCCAAGTCCCTTAGTCCATAAGCATCTTTTTCAAAAAGTATCTGCGCTTCTTTGCGCCATGGCAGTAGACTGAGTGCCTGACATATCTCAGCGTATCTCGCATCCTGATTCGATTCCTCCAGCGCTCTGTGAATCAGGCTTGAGTAATAATGGTGAATGGTCAAACAATAAATAACTACTCCGACTCCAGAAGAGACCAGGACGATGGATAAAAACAGCGAAAACAACAAAGCGACGCGGCGATTTCTGCTTAATAGAGAGGATGAAGCAGGACTTGACCTAGTCTTGCCGTAGAGACGGCGCAAAATTGGCCGTAGTGGGATTTTCGCAATATCCGGTAAGCCAATAACGCCAGCAAGCCAGGTGAGCACCGCAATTAGGACAGCATAGAACCGAAATGTATCGCCCAGCGGCTGGATATGCGCCAGGATCATAATGGCAAACCCAACGATGCAGCTCCATGTAAGGGCAAAGAATAACAACGATTGAAACGCGTAAGACCATATCCATTTCTGAGAAACCTCCGGCCCCAATTCAGCTTGACCACTACCTAAGAAAATGGTTGTCGTCGCCTGCTGGCCGTAGTACGAAA
This sequence comes from Anaerolineae bacterium, assembly GCA_022616105.1. Lineage (GTDB taxonomy): Bacteria > Chloroflexota > Anaerolineae > Anaerolineales > Villigracilaceae > Defluviilinea. The sequence continues at coordinate 3,218 of JAKEFL010000185.1, forward strand.
TGATCAGTCTAAGCCTGGATGTTTCACTAGGCTCAGTCCACTTCGTGACGTTCTCAGTAATGTGTTGGACAAGTTGCTTCGGTTCTTGAGAGGCAGGAAATTCGAAGGTTTTGATAAGCTCATCGTTAATGAATAACCTGACGAAGGCATTCGAAGAAAACAGTACAGAGATATCAATCTCTGTAGGCCGGAGCGCACTTGTTTTAAACTCAAATTCAATGGTATGTGCTACGCCCGAAGAAGAGATTAGTACATCTCCCTGATGGTTTATCATACGATCGTTGGAGATAAGTGAGACATCAACTATCTGTTTCTGCCATTGCTGTCCCTCCAAACCGATTGGTTCTAATCTTATTTGTAATGGTCTCATAATTTTAAATCAGCTTCCGGCATGACCATCCTGACCTGCGCGGCGAGGGTGCGCACCAGACGCGCGACGTCACGGCGGCGCGCAGGACAAGCACCTGGTCAATTTCGACCGTGATCTCGTTCTCCTCGTCCGCCGCATCTGACCCTCAATCGGTTGTCGCTGGCCGACGCCCGGTGCTAGACTGAGCGTCCAAGCCCGATTAACTCCTCAAGCAAACATCATTGCCCCAAGGCAGGGCAGATCATCGACGGCACTGTCTACTGGCGAATTACCAAGCCGTCTTCGGTCAGACGGAAGCTGCCGGGTCGGATTGGCGGCGTGACCGTCGGAAAGATTACTCTGAATCCCGGCTCCAATATCTGGCCTCTTGGATTTTTTGAAATTTCGGAATCGAACGCTTCAGCGCGCCTCTGAGCCAGGAGTTGAAACAACTTGATGACGGCATCCCTGTTTTGCAGTCGGGTCTGGCACTGATCCAACAAACGCGCCGCCCTTGTCTGATGAAACCTGGCATCGCGCTGCAGATCGGCAAGGTTATTCAACAATTCCTGTGCTGCCGGATTGTTATTCGCTGCGGCCTTGAGCGAATCCCGAAACGTCTTCTGCCAATCGGCGTCAGCGTTGCTGGGCAGTAGGCGCAACAGGTTGCACCGTGCCGTAGAGAAAACAGGGTTAGTCAGATCAACCGCCAGAACATCGCCGACGAATTCCTGATCAATCAGTCCTCGTTTAACAAGAGATTCGATGGCCATCGTATCGGAGAAGGCTTTCACCGGCGTCAGCCATCCGTGATCTCCATCCGGACGCTTTGGCAAGGCTTCGGGGAATGCAGCCTTCAACCCCAGCAGCGCCGCGCCATAGTCAGCGCGATTGATCGTAATGATCTTTTGCGCCAGCAACGGATGAACAAAGAAGGCCGAGGGAATGGTGATTCGAGTCGCCAGTTCGTCCAAAGGGCGAGGATCAGACTCCAGGTTCAACTCGACAGGACAAAAAAGCGGACGCAGTTGTTCTTGGAGGGGGCGGGCTTTTACGGCCTGCTGGAATTTCTCGCTCCCCCCGAGCTTCGCCAGGCCGGCTTTGACGGCGCCCGCCAGTTCATCGGCATCCACCAGCCCGTTCAAGATACGTGTTAACTCGGCATCCGGGCTCGAGCCACCAAAAGGAAGCCGTCGATTGCTCATCCACCAGTCGTTATGCGGCGCGGTTAGTTCCTTCATAATCGGCCCACCGGCGATGTGACAGCCTGAGCACCTGAGCCGTCTCCCAAATTGTGGGCGATTTGGATCCGGTTGCCGATGCAGAAGCTCGACATCAGTCACAATATCCAAGGAATCTCCGCGATAAAACCATTGGCTTCGCTGCCCATCGCCGATCAGTTCGTAAAAATTGAAGAGCTTCTTCACGGGATCCCAGGCAATCAACTCAACCATCAGACCATTAGGCTGTTGGTTGGCAATCAACTTGTTGCCGATCCGCGCGGTGAAATGCCCGAAGAAAAACTCTCCGTCGGCGAGCTCTATTCCAAACGTAGAGAGACGACCGGAGACGAGTTCAAAGATGCTGAAACTGCCTTGCGCAGTGTTGTGAAACCCACGGTTTGCGACAAAAGCAGTCTTGATCTTCGCTCCCGAAGCGAGGAGGCGCGCGCGAAGATCGAAGACGTTGGGCGGACAAGCGCCGCCTGAAAGCAGGAGTTTCGCCAACGGATCATTGTTGTTCTGAACAGCCTTTCCCGCGCTGTCGCTGATAACGCACGCGGGCTGGGAAGGCGATGAATTGCCGCCAACACGATCAAACGGCATTGTGGCCAGCGCTATCATCCCTGAAATAACCGCGATGATGGCCGCGGCTTTAAGACGACGGTTCTTACTATCTTTCATCATGACTCAATTCCTTTCTGTTGCCGTTCCACAGTCTATGTTGCCGTTATTTTATCTACCTTCGATACTTTTCACGCCGATATACAGCAGGCGTTGGGGATTGGAGCCGGAACCTTTGACTTCAACCAACAATGTGCTTTTTCACTAACTACTCCGGGCCAGGCTTAAGTGTAGGATTGGCATTTCAAATCTAGGTAGTGCTAAAAATGTAAGGCTGGCGGTCTACAAATACCACTGTCTTTATTGGGTTTTCTAAAAAGGCCAGCCTTACATTTTTAGCACTACCGATTCATCTCTGTTCACAACGATCACTGGCCACGATCAAATCACCCAGCAAAGGTAAACCTTTTCGATGATTTTTATGTGGGCAATGGATACATCGCTCTCCTCGGCAAAGTGGCGGTTCGATCAGCTGCTTCGCTGATCCGCCAAACGGGTAGAACAACAGAAGATCATTATAGTTTAGCCAACTTACGATATGACTCCTTCCCGTTCATCGCCGCACAACGGCCATTAGTTGCTCAAACTGGGCATCGATATCCCTGGAAGAGCAGTCTCCCGGCTGATGCTGCAGCGGCGCAAACAGGTTCGCCTCTTGTATTTAGGCAATCACATCAAAGGCAAAAGGGGTAACGAAAGGGATGCTGCGACCGCACGCAATATAATTCACCATTCCGCTAGATAAGATCGATGATAAGTTTTACACTGATCCATGCTAGCTAAGCCCTTCACGGCTAGCTAAGCCCTTCACGTTGATGCAGCGTCATCTTCGGCGCTGTTTGGATGCAATTAATCTCTTGAAACTATTCTAGTACGACATGGTCATTTGTCAGTGCCAACGGACAATAGACAAATGACCACTGAGGATAAGCATGATGAAACGACGACGCTCTCTACTGATCGTGGTTTGCCTGCTCATACCAACAGGATGGCGAGTATTTGGAGTACAAGATCATGGCGCGTGGGTCGTGCCCAAAATTCTCAATACCAACAAAATGGAGTGGACGCCATTCCCAGGCCTCGCCGGCAAGACACATCGGTATGAAAAGATATTGGCGGAAGACGCGACGTCAAAATCTCCCGCCAGATGGGCTGTCCGATTGATTTATGCTCCGCCAGGATGGTTCGAGACCCCCAATGTCACCCAAAGGTCCTTTGCCGAGTATTTTGAGTGGGCGTTTTTCCTCTCGGGCGAGCTACCCTTTTGTTCTTATGACGATCCTTCCGACGAAACATGTAACCTCACGATCTACAGGCAAGGTAGTTTTATGGATCGCCCGAGATATAGCGTTCACGGGGCCCCGGACCCCAGAGTTGAACCTGGACTTCCCGTCTCAAAGACGGGGGCGATTTCCCTGTTTTGGCATGAA
>JAKEFL010000186.1 GCA_022616105.1 Anaerolineae bacterium
CCGACCGCCGCGCTGCGACTCGCATACGTGCCATAGCCAAATGGCGTACCGAGCGTGTCGCCAAGTTGAACGATGATGTCCTCCATCGGAATACCCAACTCTTCCGAAACGATCTGCGCCATCGTCGTCTCGTGCCCTTGACCGTGGGACTGCGTACCAATCGTCAATATGACTTTGCCTGTGAGATGCACGCGGATGTTGGCGCTTTCCCACATCGCCGCGCCCCAGCCTTGACCGGTGGGACCTACGCCTATCCATGAAGAAGGCGCCGCGCCGCAAATTTCGATATATGTGGAAAACCCGATTCCCAAATACTTCCCTTGCTTGCGAGCCTCCTCCTGCTCCTTGCGGAAGCCTTTGTAGTTCACCATCTCAAGGGCTTTGTCCAACGCCTTGTCATAGTCGCCACTGTCATATTTCAACCCTGCCAGGATGTTATCCGCAGGCGCGTAGGGGAACTCATTAGGCTGGATGAAATTCTTACGCCTGACCTCGACCGGGTCCATGTTCAACTCGCGCGCGACCAGATCCACAGCGCGCTCGACAACATATGTTGCTTCGGGTCGTCCCGCGCCGCGATACGCATCCACCATGCCGGTATTGGTGTAGGTTCCGATCACGTTGCAGTAGATGTGTGGAATCTTATACGCACCAGAGAGCACGCGTCCGTATAACGTGGTTGGAATGCCCGGAGCAATCGTGGATAGAACCCCACCCAGGTTGGCATATGTCTTGACTTTGAGCGCCGTGATGGTTCCATCTTTTTTCGCGCCGATTTCGATATCTGTGATGTGATCTCGTCCATGCACGGTGGCGATGTAGTTCTCGCGCCGCGTCTCGGTCCATTTGATGGGTCTGCCGGTCTTCTTGGCAAGCGCCGCCATGAGGCAATATTCAGGATAGAGGAAAATCTTCGACCCGAAGCCACCACCTACCTGCGGGGCAATGACGCGCATTTTCGTTTCGGGGATGCCGAAGACAAAGGCAGTCATCAACAGGCGCATGATGTGCGGGGTCTGCGAGGTCATCCACACGGTGTATTCCTCAGAGGCGGGCAAGTATTGCGCGATGCAGCCGCGCGTCTCCATCACGTTGGGGATCAAGCGTTGGTTGACCAGTCTCTGCTTTACAACCACCTCCGATGATGAAAGTGCAGACTCTGTGCCATCTTTATCTCCAATCTTCCAATCCATACAGATATTATTGGGTGCGTTTTCGTGTATTTGGGGCGCGCCGGGTTGCGTGGCTTTCTCAGCATCCACAACAGCGGGTAATGGCTGGTAATCTACCTCGATCAGACCGAGCGCGTCCTCAGCAATGTATCGGTCGTCGGCAACGACAACAACCACGCCTGCTCCAGTATGTGTGACTCGATCAATCTCCAGCACGCGCGGCGTGTTGACATTATTTTGGATCCGTCCAGCCTCAGCCTGCCATGCGCACGGGAGCGCGGGCAAATCCTTGAAATCCTCGCCCGTGTACACGGCAATCACGCCGGGATGTTTCTCGGCTTTCTTGGTGTTGATGCGTTTGATCTTGGCGTGCGCGTACGGACTGCGCAGGATCGCCGCGTAGACCATGCCAGTCAGTTGCACGTCATCCAGATACTTCGCTTCACCCGTGATCAGACGCGGGTCTTCCTTGCGCTTGATCGCAACGCCGAATGTTTTTGTTGACATCGCGTCCTCCTTTCTATGCGTGCGCGTGTTCGCGCGTCTCTTCGGGCATCGCTTCGGCGGCGGGCATCGCATTAGCAGCGTGTTTTACCGCTTCGACGATATTGTGATAGCCCGTGCAACGGCAGAGGTTCCCTTCCAATCCGTGCCGGATTTCCTCATCCGTCGGATGTGGATTATTGTTCAACAAATCCACCACCGTGATGATCATGCCGGGCGTGCAGAATCCACACTGGAGGCCATGCTTCTCCCAGAAGGCATCTTGCACAGGGTGCAATTTGCCATCCGAAGCCAGGCCTTCAATCGTAGTGACACTGCTTCCGTCAGCCTGCAACGCCAATACCGTGCAGGATTTGACAGCGGCGCCATCCATCATGACGGTGCACGCGCCGCATTGACTGGTGTCGCAGCCAATGTTTGTGCCCGTCAACCCGAGTGTATCGCGCAGGAAATGCGCGAGTAACAGGCGCGGCTCAACAGTTCGTTCATAAGCCGTGCCGTTGACGGTGATCGAAACCGTATGTGCCATAACAACCTCCTCCATCTGAGAATTGATACCGGACGTACTGCCGGTTGAATTTAGTCCTCTTGCGTAAGTGTTTTCAAACAACTCTCAGGCTACCCTCATCAGGGCGCTCCTATATGACTTTCGCAAGAGGCCTATTAAAAAACTCCAGGATGCCTTATGATAAAGGGGCTGGAGTTATCCACTTGGGGAAGTAACTTCTGTTAAAGATTCAGGTTCTGTATTATTGTCAGAGTCATCCTCCTTTACATCGCGCGGCATTCCTCGTTCGCGCACATCCTGCAAAAGACCGCCGTGCCCGAGTTCCACAATATCCCTGCGAGTCAACCTGTCACCAACCAAAAGGCGCGGCAGAATCCAATCCACAATATTCGTCTTTCGGCTGCGTGCGCAGCCAGGCGCGCCAACTACAGGCACATCATTGATGTAAGCCAGCATAAGCAAATTGCCTGGGTCCACCGGCGCGCCAACCGATTCCACAGTTCCACCCGCGCGTTCCACGGCGCGCGGCACAATATCATGTGTATCCATAATGGCAGTTTCGCCTGCGATCAGGATCAACCGCACGCCGGTTGAAACTTGTTGATTCAGCATTCCTGCCAGCGCGGTTTCATCTTCTTCATCATCCAACGCCACAAAATCTGTGCGGGTGACAGTGGAACCGAGCTTTTCAATCCGATCGCGCAATGGAGCAAAATCTGAGATCAATCGCTGCTTCAGGGAATTGGAACCGGATAGCACCATCCCTACGGATTTGGATGGCAGCGCATCCACGCGGACAATCTGCCTGCTGCCGTTTGCGATACCTTCTGCCACACTGACAATTGACTCCGGCACAGCGTATGGAATGATCTTGATCGTTGCAACAATTTGCCGGGCATGAACGGGTGAATGAGTTAGTAGTGTAGTAAGAGTAATCCCATTACACTCATTAATTTGCACGAGTCGATCTACATCAATCCTCAATATCCCCTGCTGATCAGCCAGTAAGTTTGCGCGCCCTGAAGCGACTCCGGTGATGTGCAATCCAGGTCCACATACTGCCTCTGCCACGCGCCGCGCAGCTTTGTTTTCGTCCACGTCATCTTCTTCCATCTGTGCCACGTAAACAGAGGTGCGGCCCAACGCGCGCAGCTTCCCCAGATCTTCCTCGGTAAGTGGTTTTCCTTTTCGCAACAAGCGCTGACCATTCGCCCCTGCAATATTGTGACCGAGGATTTTTCCTTCTGCTTCAGAGAGAGGCACTGGCTCAAACTTCATTGTTTCTCCAGGAATAAATTGGGATAGGAGGCAAAGCAGATGTGTGTTCTAAGTATGTCACCCTGAGCGACTGCGAAGGGTCTCTGAGACAATCGTAGAGATTCTTCGCGGAGTTTATCCTGAACCTGTCGAAGGGCTCAGAATGACATTCCATAAGGCGGTTATTAATCGTGGATCAACACAGATAATACAAGCCTAATCAGTAGAGGCAGCAGCGTTCTCCGTTTCAATTCTCTTACGCACTTCTTCATAAAATACCTGTGCAAGTTTCTGAGAAACAGGAACCATCAGCCGCGAGGCAAGGCTTGCCAACTGACCTGAGACAGTTACATCGGCAGTCCAATGTAATACAGTTGCACCATCCGTGCCGTCACTGAGTCTCATTTCGCTCACAGCATCCGCCACGCTGCCACTGGCAGAACCGTGAGCTTTCAACTTTGCATAATTGGGTTCTTCCAACTCAGTAATTTCGACATCCCCCGAAAAGCGGGCTTTCGCAGCCCCAAAACCGACCGATACAGTGCCGCGGTAGCGCTTCAAAGGTTCGATCATCTCGATCTTCTCGACGCCGGGCGCGCACTGTCCGATTTGATTCGGATCGGTCATGAAATCCCAAACTTTTTTGCGCGGCGCACGAATTGTGACTTCACCATTTAGTCTCATGGGGTTTCCTTTTCAAGTTCAAGGATTTGTGAGTCAAATGTTGGTTGTGAGGTCTTTGGAACGAATATCTCAAAATATGTTGGCTAAATTATTGGGCTTTTGCAGTGTAGCACAATTTAATCATTAGCGTCAATGGCAAACGAAGGATTCCATAACGGAGGCAGTTCAAAGGTCCAGAGAGGGACGCGGGAAAGGATTAGAATCCCACAACCAGAGCGCATCTCCTGCCTTCGATAAGGGTTATTTAGAGTGATATGCACGTGCCGCGATCCCGGTTGATGACAGTCTGCCGCACAGCGCCCACCAGGAGTGAGCCTGTAAAAGGGATTGTATTTTATGTTTCGCCATGCAATAATTTGTATGGCGATTTTTTCACTGGAAGTGATGGAGGTGACCAAGGAGAATGTAATAAAACTGCCCAACACCCGCGTTTAGATGGATCGAAAAGGAGGAGGAATGGCTAAGAGTCAAAAAGGAAAAGCAAAGTCTGCAAGATCAAAAACTGTCAAATCAAATACAGCCAATTCAAATCGAGGAGAAACGATTATGAAGTCTAATAGTACCGTAATGGGCTACCTGCCTAATGATCAACCCCCACCAGGGCAAATGATCTTACTAGGGTTCCAACATGTGCTGACCATGTTCCCGGCTACTGCATTCGTAGCTGCATTATGCGGCTTCCATGTTGGAACAGTGTTGACACTTTCGGGCATCGGCACGATCGTTGCCCTGCTGCTTGCAAATTGGAGAATCGGCAAATTCATCCCGTTGTTCTATGGCTCCAGCTTCAGTTATATCGCCGCCTATCTAACCATTGCTACATTGATGACCGGGGCCCCTCCCGCCTTTGGAACACCTCTGCCAGACGAGGTCATTAGCACCATTCAGGCTGGTATCGTTGTTACAGGCCTCTTGAATATACTAATCGGCTTCGTCATTCGAGCGGTCGGCAAGGAAAGGATTGACATGGTTCTGCCTCCGATCGTAACTGGCTCGGTAGCCGCGATCATCGGCTTCGGTCTGGCTCTGGCGGCTTTGGGCTTGGCGGCGGCGAACTGGGGAGTCGCAATCGTTACTTTGCTCGCGACGATCCTGTTCTCTGTGTACCTTCAAAGCAAGGGCTTTATGGGTATGATACCCGTGATCCTGGGTGCGGTTGTGGGTTATATTTTCTCTGCAATCGTCCAGCCCGGCTCAGTGAGTTTTGCTCCTGTTGCGGCTGCTCCGTTGTTTGCTTTCCCACACTTCACCTTCCCCACGTTTACCGGAGCATTCGTTGGCACAGCGATTTTCAGTGTCGCGGTCATGGCAATTGCCACCATCCCTGAATCGACTGCCCACCTCTACCAGATCAGCTTGTATGTTGATCGCTTTGCAGCGGATACGGGCCGCGAAAAATATGACCTGGACAAGAACATCGGCTTTAACCTAATTCTGGATGGTGTGGACGATACCATGAAAGGTTTGTTCGGCGCCACCGCCGGCACAAATTATGGCGAGAACAACTCGCTCATGGCGATCACTCGCAACTATTCAGGTCCCGCGCTCATCGCAGCCGGTGTGATCGCCGTACTGCTGGGCTTCGTAGGGAAGTTGGCTGGGCTGATACAAACCGTTCCATTGGCAGTGAGTGGTGGTCTGGCGATCTATCTCTTTGGTGTGATCGGTATGCAGGGCATCGCGCTGATGCAGGAGCACAAGGTCAGCATGTTCGACCCGCGCAACCTGGCTGTGGGCGCAACCATTATGGTTGTCGGTATCGGAGGCAACATCGGGTATCCAAATGGACTCCTTCCAATCCCGTTCCTACAAGGAGTTTTCCCAAGTGGCTTGCCCGCCATTGCAACTGCCGCGGTCTTGGGCATCTTGCTCAATGCGATCTTCCTAATCTTCAAACCGGCGGAAACCGGGATGGCTGCAAAAGCAATGGCTGCTGCAGATGACTAACACATGGTTAGTTTAGTATAGAAGCAAACGGGACGGCTGACCGGTTGTCCCGTTTCATATTGAATTAGCAGCGCGTCAAATTGCTGAAACCAAAAACAAGTAGGGGTTTCCCTACCTCTGCAGGATAAATCCTTATTGACGATATTTCCGGTCATCATAATAATGTAATAGCGAACTTTCCCCTGTGTTATCTATCACGAAAGGAGAACATGATATGGCTGGAACATTTAAAGACCCCGTCTGCGGTATGGAAGTCACTTATGAGACTGCCAAAGCCAGGTCAGAGTATGAAGGTCAAACCTACTACTTTGATTCAATCGAGTGTAAGGAG
>JAKEFL010000187.1 GCA_022616105.1 Anaerolineae bacterium
GAACGATGACGCGAAAAACGCCGCAATGCATTTTGCAGAGGAGTGCGCGAAATAACAGTTTTGAGTGCTTCGAGTTGGAGTGGAGCAGCAGCGGTTGATGACATAAATGCGATTATTGCAGCCGGACGCGTGGATCCAGAAAAACATATGAGAAATCCACAATGAGGTTGACGAATACGAAGATAAGAGCAATGACAACCGTAAATGCCTGCACAACTGCATAATCTCTTGATAATATTGCACTCACAAGTTGTGTCCCAACGCCTGGCAATGCAAATACAGTTTCGGTTAGCACTGCACCGCTCATCAACCCGCCCACTGATAAACCAATTACGGTCACAATGGGAAGCATGGCGTTGCGCATGGCATGTTTAAAAACAACCACCCGCTCGCGCAAGCCTTTGGCACGCGCTGTGCGAATATAGTCCAAGCCAAGGACTTCAAGGAGGCTGGAGCGGGTCATGCGTGCGATGATGGATAGGGGAATTGTGCCCACCGCTACACACGGCAATATTAAATGCCATAGAGCATCACGCAGTACTTCGTAATTACCGGTGATCAACGCGTTGAATGTGACAGTATTGGAGGCAAACGTAACGATTGCTCCCCAAAGGCCGCTTAAGTTTTGCAGATTGTACGTTTCCGCCAATGGCGGAATGGACAGGCCGGATGAAAGACGACCCGATGGTGGAATCCAAAATGGGGTGTCTTTGAGGAGGATTGCGAAAAGATAAGCCAGCATCAAACCCAGCCAGAATACCGGCATGGAGACTCCGATATTCGCACCAATCATTGTGCTCACATCCACTGCTGTGTTGCGCCGTACCGCAGAGATCACACCCAGTAGAACACCGAAGATCGTTGAGAACAGCATCGCCCCAAGCGTTACCTCCAGCGTCATTGGCAAACGTTCCAGCATGATCTGCGTCACTGACCGGCTGTCTTTTAAAGATTCGCCAAAATTACCCCGGGCGATGTCACCAAGATAGCGCGCAAACTGAACCAGGATGGGGTCATTCAACCCTTCCCGTTCCCGGAATGCGTTGCATTGCTCAGGGGTTGCTTTTTCGCCAAGGACTGCGAAGCACGGATCGCCGGGCAGGATGCGAGCCAGCGCGAACGTTACAAATGTGATCCCGAAAATCACTGGCAAAAGTAAAATTAAACGTCGAAACAGGAATTGATACATAAAGAAAAATGGAAAAGAAATTGGTTTGTGCCCTGCAGACTTTGAGAAAGTCAGCAGGGCACATTGTAATTCCGGAACTACTCAGCAAACATCATGTGTGAATAGATTATTGTGGGGGCGCGTTGAGGAACTGGCTGAAGAAGCCCGTAAAGTACTCAAAGACGCCAGTATTACCCTTGTGGTTCGGGTTCGACGCATCCCATAGGGCAGCGTAGGTGGCAACTACATCATTCGCATCGAAGGTCGCGCCATTGTGGAATGTCACGCCATGGCGCAGCGTGAACGTCCATTCGGTTGCGTCGGTGTTTGGCTCCCACGATTCAGCGAGGGCTGGGATAGGCTTGACACCACCAAACTCGTAGCCAAGCAGGGAGTTGTAGACCTGCTCGCAAGCGCGCAGGGTCTCACCGTCGGTTTCATCACCGCATGTGAGCATGATCGGTTCGGCGCTTTGCACCCATACTAGTTGACCCGAGGGAGTGGTCATCTGCTCAAAGTTTTCATTGAGCGGACCCATCACCACATTGCCCACTTCAGCCTTCATGGCGTTGGCTGTCGTTCCGTGTGCCACGGGGATCATCGGAACGTGCTCTTTGATGAGCGCGTTGACATTGTCATAGTGTGTCTGGCGCTCAACAGGGTCGCCAAGTTGCGCGGCAGCTTTGATTTCTTCCACCAGATCTGGCCACTCATTCCCAAAGCGAGCAGCATCGCTGGCAAAGTGGAAATCATAGAAGTTGGTTGAATCGGGATAATCCATGCCCCAGCCCAGCAGGAACAATCCCTGCTCGCCCGCGGCAACAGACTCAAGGAACGGCCCAGATTCCACCTTGTTGATGGTGACTTTGATCCCGACTTCGGCGAGTTGCGCCTGAATTTCCTGCACCACTTGGTTCACGTTCGGCAGATAGACGCGCACCACATCGCGATAGGAGATTGTGGCCTCAAACCCATTAGGGAAGCCAGCTTCGGCGAGCAGCGCTTTGGCGCCCTCAGGGTCATATTCGTGCCATTTCGCTCCATCGCCGCTCGTGCTAAAGCCAGGTGAGAAGGATGGCGGAACGAACTGCTCTGCAACAGCAGAGCCAGCAGGGTAGAAGTTATCCACGATCTGCTGTTTGTTGATCGCCATTGCCACGGCCTGACGTACTTGATCGTTGTCAAACGGCGCAATGGTGTTGTTCATGCCGATGTAGAAAATGTTGCCTGTCTCATACGGATATAGTGCGAGACTGGAGTCTCCTTGAATGGTCTCATAGTCATCCTCAGACGGCAGGAAGATACCATCAGCTGTGCCGGACTGTAATTCGAGAAGTCTCGCCGAGGCTTCTGCAGACCAACGGAAGATGAGAGTATCAATGGTGGGCGCCTCTCCCCAGAAATCGGGGTTGGCTTCAAAAGTGATGTGGTCACCGCGCACCCATTCACTGACCTTGAAAGGACCCGTGCCATTCGGGGCTTCGCTCAGCTTGGCTGAGTCACCGCCCATTTCAGTCAGGTAATCTGCATCCTGAATGCCAAAGGCAATGAAAGCCACCTTTGAAAGGAAGGCGGGGTCAGGATAGCACAGTGAGAACTTGACGGTGTATTGGTCCACCGCTTCGATGGACTTGAATTCGCCGCCATAAGAACAGTCTGCAGCTTCCACTTTCTCGCCTGTAAAAGCGGGCGGTGCTTCAGTAGCAGGCGCTTCTGTTGCTGGCGCTTCAGTGTGGGGAGGCTCAGTCGCTGGTGGTTCCGTCGGTTCAGCAGGCGCTTCGGTTGCTGCACCACCGCATGCTGAGAGTATCATGCTGGCGAGCACCAGCAGTGATAGTAAAGCAAATAGGTTGCGTTTCACGTTTCTCCTCCTGAGAGAAATTTGGTTTGGATTCGATTACATACAGTGAGGGAATTTGGAATTGACTTTGTGCGAGGCACCTCCTTCCGAGTTACAAACTACCGCACGCATGACTGACATGCGTATTTAAACTTGAAGTAAATAACGATTACCTGATCACAGGTAATTGTGCCTGCAATTTACTCCAAAAGTTTAGCAAATAATGAGATAAGCGTAGCACGCCGCACAGCGGCAGTGTGGACAAGCGGTAATGAACAGATTATACAGCAAAACATCCTTTAGTAAACAGGCAATGGGATGCCTATCCCATTTAACACTACCTTGGAGGGGTCTTTGTGCCACAGACCAGGCACGCTGGTATTACATTTTGGACATGTCCCTTCAGCCGTGATGTGATATTCCTTGATAACATATCCGATTCTATGAATCAGTCGATGGTTGCATTCCACGCAAAACGTATCCTCATATTCACCGACCTGTCCCGGTAAATTGCCTGCGTACACATAACGGAGTCCTGCTTCACGCCCGATCTCCGCTGCGCGCAAAAGGGTTTTTGCATCCGTGTTATCCGGGTCGGTCATCTTATAGTCTTTATGGAATGCTGTCACGTGCCATGGAATATCTTTTGACACACCCGCTATGAATCGTGCCGCGTCCCATAACTCTTCATTTGAATCATTGAAGCCGGGGATGGTCAGGGTCACGACCTCGACCCACAACCCCATATCATGTGCGCGCTTGATTCCATCCAGTGTGTTTTGCAACACACCACCCAGTTTGCGATAGTTTTTATCCTGCATAGACTTCAAGTCCACTTTATAGGCAGAGATGTAAGGACGGATATATTCCATCACTTCGGGTGTATTATTCCCATTTGAAACATAGGCGCACATCAGCCCGGCTGCTTTTGCTTCCTTGAATATCTGCACCGCCCATTCGCTCGTGATCAACGGCTCGTTATAAGATGACGCAACGACGGAAGCGTTTGTCCGATGCGCGAGACGCACCATCTCCTTTGGAGTCATTTTGCGAATGTGATTTATTGATTCATCTGAAGATGGATCGCGCATCGCTTGCGAGGTCAGCCAGTTCTGGCAATTGGAAACCAAGAGAAAACCCGCAAGGTAATTATGTTCCTCTTCCACCTCCATATTGAACACTTGGCCCTTGAAAGGTTCACTTTCAACCTTACGGATCGGAATCAGATAAAACTTTTCAGTCTCGATGATTTTACGATCAACTGAATTTCCTTCGTACCAGACAATCGTATACTGGTGCGGCGCGCGCCGCACAACACGTCCTTCAATGATCCCTGTCTCTGACATAGATGCATCATAAACGGAAGGAAAATATCCACACTTTAAAGCCAGCCACGCAATTCCGTAAGCGAGTTCTCGCGAAACCGTTGTTGAACTAACTTTTCCATTGACAAACCGATGTCCATCTCCTTGCACAAAAGCATCTAGAAATGCTATTACAACTTCACGCGGCGCATCGAAAAGCATTTCAGGTACACGTTTGGCAGTCGATCTTTCTCCTGCAAGTGTCTTAAGGAGCTGAGCGATGGAGGACTTCGAAATGGAAACAGCTAATGTTGTTCGACGATCCACCAATTTAGCATCAACGCCAAAACAAGCGCGAAGCAATTCAATAACGCGTTTTGCTAATTCAACTTCTTTCTTCGAAAAACTGAAATTTATTTTGAAACTGTTGGGACGATTTCTTCCTGAGACAATCGAACCTTCCGCGCAGTAATATCCCAACAACTCCGCAACTTCAACTCCTAATTCTGTGATTACCGGAATTCCAGGCTGTCGTTCATTTGGGAAGCGCACATATCCGTTTTCTATATACGGATAAGAGGTTTTCGTTTCATGCACTCGCCCATTTTTAATTTTGCCTCTCAAATGGCGGATGTAAGAACCGCTTTTTCCAAACATCCCGCCGATCTCTCGCGATGATTTACCTTCAGCAGATAAATCCATGATTTTCTGCATTTCATCGACAGACAACTTCCATGGAGTTTGAAAGGTGACTGGATGAGAGCCGAGCAAACTTTCGGCATTTATGACTTGTGGCGAGGAAAACTTATATGAGCGCGGTACAGCCAAATAATGCTTTTTGGTCAAGGTCCTTGCTTGAACGAGTTCGGGCGGTATATTAATATCGTCCGTCGCATAAACGCGATGATCGGGTGTACAGGAAATCAAAGGAAGATAATAAGGTTTAACCTTTATCATCTCACCTTTGTATGGATGTCGAAACACTGCTCTTACTTTTCGAAATCCGCCTGAAGAGGTAATTGCTTGCAAATTCGACGGAAATGCAATGTCTCCGTCAGGGTTTATTCGGTGAGTCTCTCCGAGATCAAAGGCATCTTTCAATGGAATGGGACCTCGATCAGTCACGACCATCGTATCCCCTGTAAAACAATAGCCGCAATGAAAATCGCAACCCAACATTCCAAACGTCAACGCGTTGGTACCGGATAGAACATGGAAGAACGGTTTCTTTTCAACCGGGTCGCTTTGCAAGGCGGCCACATAGCCCCATGGTACGCGCAGTTCTCCGCCTTGATTGAACCGTACCTGACATATCCCGCGTTTGCCTTCACGGATCATGCAGCGATGCCCACATGCATAACAGCGCACCGCGTTATCCTCGAGTTTTTCATATATCTCCCCCGTTACAGTCAATGTATCCAAATACTGACCAATTGTCGTAGCCATACGAACCTTCTACTTTCACCCTTATAATACACCCAAATGCTTACTATTTCCATTCAGGCTGGCGGTCAATCTTCGCGTATGGGCGAAGATAAAGCCCTCAAGACTTTTCTCGGGCGTCCCCTCATCCAACGCGTGATCGAGAGACTCACTCCGATTGCGGACGAGATCATTGTAACGACGAATCGTCTGGAAGATTATTTATTCCTCAATCTTCGCCTCATTTCGGATCTCAAGCCTGGGCGCGGCGCCCTGGGCGGACTCTACACTGCGATCGCTTCTGCCGCGCATCCCATTGTTGCAGTGGTTGCATGTGACATGCCCTTCGCCAGCGCGACGCTCATCGAAACGGCGAGCAGGCTGCTCGTCGAGGAGGAATCGGATGTCGTCATCGCAAAAAATGAAGAGGGCTACGAGCCACTTCACGCCGTCTATCGACGCGAGACTTGTATGCCAGCAATTGAATCAGCCATTGATGCCGATCAATGGAAAGTCATCGCTTGGTTTCCACACGTAAAAGTCCGCGTATTGACTCCTGAAGAAATGAAACAAGCCGATCCTTCCGGCCTGGCATTTTGGAATGTGAACACACCTGAAGAGTTTGCAAAAGCAGAACAGATCGCTCTTGCATAGCCCAGATGCTCCCGTCGCCGAGGAAGGCGCAAGGAGCGAGCCGATGAGTTTATGAATTTTCATTGACACATCACACATCTCATGTTATCTTAAGCGCTGTAGGATACCAGTAGTTTGCTTTGGAAGTACCAGGTTGGCTCACGGATCGTCCGTGAGCCGCTTTGTTTTTCGCCGTTGAGGCGGCTCCGATGCAACACCCAATGAGTACCCTCCATATTTTTTATTTGCCATAAGGAGGCAAACATGTCGGAACGTATCAACGGTACAGTCAAGTGGTTCAATGGAACGAAGGGCTATGGCTTCCTCGCTCGCGAAAGCGGCGATGATGTCTTCGTCCACTTCTCAGCCATTCAGGGTGAGGGTTTCAAGAACCTGCAAGAGGGCCAGAAGGTCGAGTTCACAGTTGAACAGGGCCCCAAGGGTCTTCAAGCCAGCAACGTCGTCGTCGTTAACTAATTGACTGACTCATGATCGAAAATCCCCGGGATGAAAATCTCGGGGATTTTTTTATTCGACAATTTTCACTACTATATAAACGTCACAGGAATTGGGCGTATGGTTCACCCAATAATCGTTCAAGGTATGGTATCACCTGCCAAAACGCTTTCAAATTTCTGTACTCTTCAATCGAACGAAGGTTTCCTGCGGGCGAAGTTTTCACGGCGCGGATCATTAAATTTCTGGCAGTATGTTCAATTGGGACAAATTCTGTCACGTCTGTGCGATAGCCCATGATGCGGAGAATTGTGGCTCTGAAAGTATCAGTCAGGATATCTCCCACGCGCTCAGACAAAATGCCGTGATGGAAAACGGGCAGCAGCGGCGCAGGCGCGGGGACATGTGATAACTGCTCCTGCAGTTCATGCTGGCAGCATGGCGCGCACACGATCAACTTGCTATTCCATCGAATGCCTTGAGCAAGCGCATCATCCGTTGCGGTATCACATGCATGCAAGGCGAGGACAATATCTGGTATAACATCGGGCTGAAAATCCGATATCATACCAGCATGAAAAGTCAACTGATCCCATCCTAATGACTTTACCTTCTCCTGATGATGTTCGATCAGATCCGCTTTGATATCGACTCCCACTACATGCGCGTCAAGATTCAAGATATCGTGAAGATAATAATAGATCGCAAAAGTGAGATGAGCACTCCCACAGCCAAAATCAACGATGAGAATGGGTTTTCCTTTGAAGTTATTGAATACACTGGTTTCATCTACAAGGCGTAGAAACTCATTGATCTGCTTGAACTTTCTTTGCATATCCGCCCTGATCTTTCCATCCTTTGTCATGATCCCCACTGCTTTGAGAAATGGTTCCGCGTTTTCCGTTGTTAATAACCTGCTTTTCTGACGGTCATGCGACAGATCTGGGATTGCAGGCAAAACACCAGACTTAACTTCGTTTACCAGCACTTTTCCTTTTTTCGATATATTGACTTGTAGACTGCCGCTGCCATCTTCTACAAAAATATTCCTGAATGGAAGCCCGAGGAGTTGATCCACTTTGGCAGCAGCTTCTTCAAATGAATAATTCTTGGTGATATCCTTTTTCTCGTCAAAATAAGAGAATTGCAAATTGATAACATCCTTAATTTCCACCGGGCGCAGCACCACCTTGACCCATTCCAAAGACGATCCCTTTTGCTGCCCGCTGAAAACAGCTCGCACAAAGGAGTCGCGGTTCAGGATGTGTTCCTGAACCAGTTTTTTGTAATCCTGCTCCATGTGTTGGTTTTCTTTCACTCGCGAAGTATAACATCTGTTATTTGTCCCTGCCCCTTGGGTTGGATAGCGAAACTTCACTCAAAATATTACAATATTCGTCATAATAATGCTCTGACGGCGTCGTTAAATATAAAAAATGAGACTCTATGCCTAGAAAAATAAATCTATTACTCGCGTTTTCTGCTTTTCTGATAACCATGTGCAAGACGTACGATCAGAGCGGGACCGTTGCTTCCGCGAATGGATTGAGCTGCCAGAATTATACAGATTATGGATCTTTTATTCCCAAGCAAGGCGCAGATTGTTTCTATGCGTGCCCAGATGGAACAGTGAGGCAGCCCACCATCTCTGGGAAATTTTCCGCTGAATCAACATTATATTCCGCCTCAAAGGGAGAACTGGACTCGCAGTTTTGTGGCATGACTTCCCCACCTGCTTCAACAATAGCGCCAGTGAGTACATCTCCGCCCCTCGTTTTATTGACCCCATCACTAACTCTAACTCCAACTACACAGGCTTCTCCCATCCCTGAAATATCCCCGACGGCTCAGTCACCCCTGCTTACAGGCAACATAACGATGTGTGATCAAAATGTGGATCTAATCAGTTTCAGAATGGCCGAACCAGCTCCAGACTTAACCGATAAAGTCCTGACAGTTCAAATCTCTGAGCAGGAGATCAGCTGTGCCGTTAATCCGGTTAATACGTCCCTACTAACATGTACTCTCCCGAGCCGTATAACTTTCCCTGCCAGAGTCCTTGTAAGTTTGGACGGTGCAGTGGTAAATGATTTCATATATGATGGAATAGGATGTATCATTGTAGATACACCGATACCCGCATCAGGGCCAACGCCCACCCCGTAAGAAAGTGTTTCCTTAGGTCCTTGTCGCCTTCTTTTTCGTACACGGATTTCGCGGAAAACACGGAAAAGAGCGACTATTTAAGTGATTTTCTGTGCGGCTCGGTGTAATCCGTGTCGTCCGTGTCCTAAAAAAGTCCTTTAAGAAACAGTCTCTAACCGGACCTGGTTCTAAATTTGCCGGCCGATTTTGATTTGGTCTTATAAGGTATTCGGCGCGCAATTGTAATTGGCGCACGATGTCGAGAAGCTAGGGCTGAGATCGAAGCCTGCGCAATCCCCGTAAAGTGGACTCATCCAGCGCAAGCACAACCTCTGTGTAATTCTCGATCAAAGATACGATCGCCTCACGCGGACCCTGACGCCATTCGTCACTGCTGTAAAAAGCATTCTCGCTCTGATCGCGGTGATCGAGACTGTCAAAACGGCGAATCAGATAATATGAGTTCTCATCATGCAGCGAGGAACCATACGCCACTACATCCACGTTCCAACGTTGCAGCAGAGGGAATGCTTCTTCAATGAAGAGACGATGAAATTCATCTCGCGTGCCCGGTTTTAGATTGTACGAACGGATTTCAACAAAGTGGTTCATGACTCCTTCCATTATCCTTTTGATAGCCGACGAATCGTTCGATATTGTACGACTATAATACTGATCAAAATACCAGTCAGTATTGGCCAGATGATGACAAAGACCCAGACGTTGATCTCTTTGTACGGGATGCCAAGTATTCCTGCCCAAGACACTAACACATTCACACACCAATCGAAGATCTGATCCATCATTTTTTCTCCTCTTTAAGTTTATTTGATGAATTAGATTTTATGTCAGTGTGGCTTCCAAAGCCTATCTGCAACTCTCAAGTTTGCAAAAGGATTTGACATTCCACCTCTTCTCATCTACACTTTTCCGAAACCTTCACATGTGGAATCAACTATGTCAACTAAGAAAATAGTCTGGTCTTCAGAGCATGGAGACCTGCGCAAGAAAAATCAAAACACTGCCAGCGCGAAATCCCTGCCGCCTCAGCAGCAGACGATTTATCTGCACCGCGAATCCAGTGGACGCGGGGGGAAGGCTGTGACCTTGGTGAAAAATCTGGTGCTTTCCGCCGATGACTTGAAATCGCTGGCAAAGAAACTAAAACAGGAATGTGGCACAGGTGGGACGATCAAAGACGGAATGATTGAGATTCAGGGAGAACAACGCGAAAAGATGGCTGATATTCTGCGAAAATTGGGATACAAGGTCAAGATAGCAGGAGGTTAATTTCATCGTCTGGAGTTAACATAGGCTCACACCCAGGCAATAAAAACCAGGACTCACCGTACGGATGAGTCCTGGTTTTTATTGATATATCTTTTTATGTTCAGGTCAGGCAGAAAGTGTTTTTCGCGCCTGCTCCCATTCGTTGCGTGCGTGCTTGGACCGCGAGCTCCATGCGTATTCAACAGGTGCTTCGCCGCGATAGAAAAGTTTGGATAAGATGAAACGGTTTATATCCAGGAGAAGCCAAGCCCAGAGAGTGTACGTGCCGGTCAATATTCCTAGTTTGAGGCGCAGCCTATAATCCAGTCTGCTGTTGGTTGCGCGTGTAATGCGGATATAGCCGTTATAAATACCCCATGATCCGAAGAGGAATCCCTTGCACATTACAAGTAATATAAACAAAACGAGCAAATCAGGAGAGGCTGTTGAGTTACTGACCAGGAAACCAAATAGCGCAACACCAAGGATGGCAAGCTCGATGGCTTCGATGGATGTGATCTTGGTCCGCAAGGATTGCAATTTGGATTGCAATGAAAATAGTGGTGAAGATTCGAAGGTTGTTTCCATTATTTATTCTCTTTCTTTATTGAAGATGATGCCCGGCATTATATAGCAGGCTCTGGTTCCATTCCTTTACAGACTTGTTTGACACCCTTACAGAAAGGATAACGTCTATTATTCACAAGATAAGGCAGAATAACGTTTCTGTCCCTTCTATTTTCGCAACCCCTGCACAGTGACCTCATCCAGCTCAAGCACAATATCCGTGTAATTTTCGATCAAAGCCAGCATCGCCTCACGCGGACCCTTCCGCCAATCGTCACTGGCGTAATAGGCATCCTCCATTTGCTCTCTCTGGGCGAGACTATCAAAGCGGCGGATCACATAATACGAATTCTCATCATACAGTGACGGACCATGCGCCACCACATCGAAGTCCCAGCGTTTGAGCAGGGGAAGTGCTTCTTCGATATAGAGCCGATGGAACTCCTCGCGCGTGCCAGGCTTGAGGTTGAGCGAGCGGATTTCGATAAAGTGATTTATAGATAGCTGCATTACAAATAATGTTTTGCACATTGTAGCATTCTCATCTCCTTGTCGCAAAGCTTTCCACATCCTTCTACATACTCGTTGTGAATGTATGGACTTGCTTATCATATGAACTTGTTGTATAGTTCCCAAAATCCTTCATCAAGGACATTACATGAAAATCAGCGTTGTCCTTCAACCCTCAAATGCCGAAATGGGAGAAATTATCAAGAACCTTCTCTCATCACAAACACCCTTCTATAATAACGTATGGCTTATATCTGCTTTCGCAAATGCACAAGTTATACAACGGATTACCCCAAATATTTTGGATGCAAAGGAACGAGGAGCAAACATTAACATTGTTGTTGGTTTTGATGTTAAATCAACGTCCGCCGAAGCATTGAAAAGAATAAATTCACTCGGCGTTAATTCTGTTCTTGTTCACAACGCTCGTGCTGGTCATACTTTTCATCCGAAAATATACTTGTTTGAAGCTGCAGGTGAAAAAGCGGAGGTTTTTGTTGGTTCAAGTAATTTGACTGATGGTGGTCTTTACACAAATTATGAAGCCTCAACAAGCATAACTTTTGAATTTCCAGTAGATGATAAAGAATACGATCAGTTTTTCTCATCAATTGAAATATATCTGAAACCGAAGGGAACTACAGTGCAACCTCTAACACAAGAATTAATTGATATTCTTGTTAAACGCGGGGAAGTGCCAACCGAGAAGGAAATTCGTAAAATTCAGGCAAAAATCTTAAAGCCGAAAAAGAAAGCAAACATTCCCAAATCTCCTTTTGGCGTTGAAAAAATCAAGCGTCCGCCTACTCTTAGAAAATCTCTCAAAAGGAGATCAACGTCAACTACAGGAACAAGTACAAAGATAAAGCCTGTCCAAGTTTCAGGCATACCAGACTTGGGAGAACTGCTTTGGCAAAAACCAAACCTTCCTGCATCGGATGTGCAAAGACAATCAGGCAATGTCACCGGTGGTTTGCGCCTAACTAAAGCGGGCTGGAAAGTTTCAGGAAATCCAATAGACCAAACAGTGTATTTCCGAAATGATGTTTTTGGTCATTTGGTCTGGTCTGTTTGGAAAGAAAGACCATATAGCGAAAAAGCAGAATCTAATTTTGATGTTTACCTTCTTGGGAAGAGTTATGGAATTTACCAACTCATGATTAGCCATAAACCTGGTGGCGAAGCGGGACAACACAATTACACGACCATTCTGCATTGGGGCGATTCGGCTGAAACAATCCGTCAATTAAATCTTGTTGGGAAAACTTTTAAACTGTATGCTCCCCCAAATGGTCAAGCAGAACCATTTATTATCGAAGTTACTTAACCTTTATTGTTCGTCTTCTAAAGCTTCACCAGCATCTTGCCTCTGGCGACGAAACCGTAAACGCGACCATGCCTCCAAAAGCATGGTCATTTCTTGTGTATCAAGACCAAGCGGTGACAGGATTTTTTCGTCTTGTTGCGCAAGCAATTCTTCGGATGGAATCCCACTTTGAATAAGGGAATTGAGTTTGTAAATTTCCTTTTGGTCGAAACGCTGAATTGGGACCAACAACTTCCGTATTTCAGAGGGGACAAGTTCCAGGACCCCACCGCCGTAATGCCTTCCTTCAATTTCGGCGCTCAATGCAGTAAGGCTATTAATGAACGAACCAACGATGGTGGCTTCATTAAATTTTGAATTGCGAACTCGATAGGTTGTATCGGTTGTATATGCTTGCACCTTATTGAACACTAAGCGTGGAAAGTCGTGACTTCTCTTTAGCATTCCAAGGGATGTAGCATAAACTGAAGGAACGCTATACCAAGGTTCTCGAATTCGGCATTTATATCTTTTGTGTATATTTTGCTTTTCGCCAAGATGAATGTAATTTCTTACTGTCTCTGGTAACTCACTGAGCTTTTCATTCGAAAACCAAATGAAATTTGTTGGTAAGCCAAGTTTTCTGTTTCGTGCAATTGAGTCTTCATCAAAAACGACACCGGGAACATGTTCACTCTTGCCAAACATGGGATGTGCCCATTTTTGTAGTGAATACTGCTTGATAATCTCATCAGGAACAAGAAAGAATTTATTTGCTCCTGTGACAATGCCAACAGCAACATCAGCAATATCGTCAAAACAATGAACTCCTGAATTTGCATTTGCTTTTTTCAGAACTTCACGCTCGGCACTTGTAAGCAAGGCCAGCATCCATTTACCTTTTACGGTTTCCCCATTTGTGTATTTGGCTTTCTCAAAGTAATCTTCTGGATTTTTAGAAAGAAAGTCTTTGTCTCGAGTGGCAATGATTGATACACCTTTAAAGTGTTCGTCCTGCGTGTTCTTTTTTTCTGCCAGCAATAAAATTGCGCCCTGAAGTGTATCTTCAAACCATATTTCCTGTGGATCGAAAATCAGAACGCGAGAGCAAGCTCTTGTTAAATATGCCCGCAAAGACTCGGCATGTAAAACATGCAACAACTCTGATGGCACAACCATTGCTAGTCTGCCACCTGGTCGTAACAATGCCAAAGATGAAATTACAAAAGGTACCCAAGCGTTTGTATGTTTTGTGAATGGTAGGTGAAATACTTTGAAAATCTGTTCCGAGATGTTTTGCAGATTGCGATCTAAATATTGATAGCGAATAAATGGTGGATTTCCAACAACAGCGTCAAACTGTGGTGGATTTAATAACTTTGCGAGCGACCAACCAAGGAAATCCCGCCTTTCAATTTCAACATCAACCTTTTTGAATTCATCAGCCACATGCTTCGCTTTTCCTGCTTCGATGGGTTCAATTTCAAATGCTTTGATTGATTTCAAACCATTGGTATTTAATTTTGATAGCCCGCGCAAAAACACACCATCACCGCAACTAGGTTCCAAAATGGATTTTGGATGAATATTCAAAACCCATTTCAGAAGAAATGCAGCAATATCGGGGTCAGTGTAGTAACCACCGCGTAGTTTAGTAGGAGTCTCGTCAGTTTTGAAATTCATCGGGTTGTTCTTGCAGTGATAATTAGCACGTATTTTCTATAATTGTCATTATAAACCATAAGCATAAATTATCAAGAGTCAATTTAGTATGTTTATGCGATCCATATCCTAAAATAAGCTTCACATATTCATCTCCCTATCCTCCCTCGCTACCTCTCCACGTCGCGAAGCACCCTGTAAAGGATCCGTCTTCCTCCTCAAATACTCGGGCCACGCGTTTGCTTCCTCTGCCCGCAAAAATAGCGGAGCAAGTTCGATGCCGTGGCAAATTTCTTAACTGGGGGATTTAGGAATGGAATCGTGCAGAAGCGAACGAGTCGAGCCCATACCGTACTTGTTTACATCGCTGGAAAGTTCTGCAATCTCTTGTAGGATCGATCCTATATTCACGCCTGCTGACCTGGCCGTTTCGCACAAGGAATCGAGCAGAATGAGTGCATCACGTGTATCCTGTTCGTGATCTTTGATGGAAAACAGGACGAGATGGTCGCGGAAAGCCTTGTCTGTGATTGGTTGATAAGGAAGCGTTGCCGCCCACGAAAAGCTTGGATGGTTTTCAAAGAGTTTGCGAATGGACTGCCGTATGTCAGAGTCAGCAGTTGGATAATACTCGGTGAGTTCAGAGAGGAATTTTTCAGCCTCGGCTCTCACACCTGCCGCATCTAGTGGGTGGGTACGACGGCGCGGTTTGAAAAGCAACTCGACAAATTTTATGGGACGATTTGCAATGGGACTAAGCGCGGAATCTAACCGGGCGATTTGTTCTTTCCATGCTAGGAGCTTGTCCATAAGGAATCTCCTCTCGTAACAACAAAACCTGATTCGCTGAAATGATTATAGCATTCTGCCAATTTTGCTCTCCACTTTGTTGACATGCTTACATCTCTTCCTCCTCATTCTCTTTGATCGCCTCTCCCGAAGCGGTGACACCTTGGTGCGCGTATGGCTGTAGCAAAGTCGCTTGACAAATCAACCCGTTTGGAACGCGAATAGCGCCAATGGGCGAATTACGCGAATTTTCTTGGTTTTATTTGCGCCATTC
>JAKEFL010000188.1 GCA_022616105.1 Anaerolineae bacterium
GAATGGCGCAAATAAAACCAAGAAAATTCGCGTAATTCGCCCATTGGCGCTATTCGCGTTCCAAACGGGTTGATTTGTCAAGCGACTTTGCTACAGCCATAATATCAGGGAGCAGCCGTCATTTTCTTCCTGTCGGGTGCGCTGGGTTGATACCAGCTCTCGAGCCCGCAAAACAAATCTGGTTCTACCGTTTTTAACGGGAAGATTCAGGCAAACTAATTTCGGAAGGCATATTTCGCCAAATTTGCAGGTAAACGGACTTGTTTTACAACAGTTTGCTTCAAGGAATTTCGCATAACTTCACTTGCTCAAAGTTTTCCCGTTAATTACGGGAGAGCCACAAATCTGAAATGCGCGGGGAATCACCCTGCTTACATCCTGACGAAACCTGGAGAGGTAGAAGGCATCCAGGTTTCCTGTATTATCAATTATTCGGGAAGAGCATTCGCCTGAGGATAATTTATCCTGCCTCTCCGCCACCTTCTCGGACGACTGGTTTGAGAACTTTATGATGTTTTGGCGGAAGAGCGCCCCAGGTTGTGCGACCCTCCGGGAACTGGGCTGAGATTCATGGCATAATTCCATTCAAAAAAGGATATTCCATGAATCAATACAGGGTCAAGCCGGAAACCAAAGTAAACCTCTCGGAGTGGGATCCGAATGAGACGGGCGAATTCAAAGGCAGCAAACAAGAAGGGCTGGCTCAAGTTGAAAAACTGAACGGCAAACTCGAAGAATTCCAGGAATTGCTGTACGCCGAGCGCAAGCACAGGCTGCTGGTCATCTTGCAGGCGATGGATACAGGCGGGAAGGACGGCGTCATCCGCCGCGTGTTCGACGGCGTCAACCCTGCTGGCGTGCGCGTGGCGAGTTTCAAGGTGCCCACGCCGCAGGAGCTCGATCATGATTTCCTGTGGCGGGTCCATAAGCAGGCGCCCGGCAGCGGGGAGATCGTCATCTTCAACGCAGTCATTATGAGGATGTATTAATTGTTCGCGTGCATGACCTCGTCCCGGCTGAGGTGTGGAGCCAACGCTACGACCAGATCAACGAATTCGAGCGAATGCTCACCGAAAATGGAACGACCATCCTCAAATTCTATCTGCACATCGACATGGACGAACAAAAGGAAAGGCTGCAAGCCCGCCTTGATGACCCCACCAAACATTGGAAGTTCCACATTGCCGATCTGGAGGAACGCAAACGCTGGCGCGATTATATGCAGGCGTATGAAGACGCGCTAAACAAAACCAGCACGGACCACGCGCCCTGGTATATCGTTCCTGCCAACCGCAAATGGTTTCGCGATCTGGTGATCTCTTCCGTGCTGGTCGAAACACTCGAAGGGCTTAAGATGAAATACCCTGAACCGGAGGAGCACTTGAATCAGGTCGTGATCGTATAAGCGAAACTGGCCTGGAGAGGGAGTTCGGAGGTCGGGATCATCCCGCGCCAGGAAAGCTGCTTCTGCCTTGCTTCACCCGCCACTCCCTCCTTCCGCACCGTATCTTCCACCTCTGGTCAGGGTTGTTTTTCTCAAGTAAGTTTAATTCGAGAGGAGGCACATATGTCTGCAGGTATGAATATTGAAAGTGAACGCCGTCCGCTTCTTTCGGCGCGGCAGGTGGGTATCGCCGCCGCCTTTGGTGGTGCAGCGCTGGCTGTGGTGCTGGCAGGTCTCACCATTCCGATTCCCGGCACGCCAGTAGTGACAGATCCGCGTGAAATATTTACAACGATTGGTGCGTCACTTACAGGTCCGATCGGTGGCATCGTGATCGGCATCCTGGCTGGCATCGCCGAGCCCGGCATCCCCCTTGCCAGTTTGCTCGCTCATATTGTTGGAGGTATTTACAATGGGTTTGTATACAAGAATTTGAGCTGGCGTAACAATGCAAATAAAGGCCAGTCGCTGGTATTATGGGCCCTGCAGGTCATTGGGTATTACGTTCTGATCGTCGTCCCCTTGTTTGTGGCAGGCGTGATGTTGTTCTACCCTGATCCTGCAAATGGCACCTTCTTTGCCTTTCTCGGTACATTGGAAGTTGCTGTAATCCCTGAAATGATCTTCACCACCACCGTTACAACGATCATCATGGCGGCGCTTCCCGAACGCTACCGGCGTCCGCTCTGGTAACCTCGTTTCAGTCCCTGTTCAATTCAAGTAGGGGCGACACGCATAGCGCGTCGCCCCTATTTCGGTTATATTTCATTCCCAGCCATCATGGAATACGATATCGAATTTAAGGATGTATCATTTCGTTATGCGGGTGCTGAAAAAGACGCGTTAAGTGGGATCAACTTAAACATCTGTCCCGGTGATATCGTGTTAGTCACTGGTCCGGCAGGCAGCGGCAAAACAACATTTTGCAGTTGTATCAATGGACTTGTGCCGCATTATCACGAAGGCGAATTAAGCGGTCAGGTAATCGTACGTTCTTACGATACAAAGCGGGCGCGCATCGGTGGGCTGGCTTCACTCGTAGGAATGGTATTTCAAGATCCCGATAGTCAACTGGTCACAAGCAGTGTTGCCGATGAGGTTGCATTTGGTCCCGAGAACCTGGGCGTACCGCGTGCAGAGATCAACCAACGCGTGACCGAGGCTTTATCTGCCACGCGCCTGATAGGCTTCGAAGAGCGCGAGCCGCACAATCTATCCGGCGGAGAGCAACAGGCTTGTTCCATCGCAGCGACCTACTCCATGCACCCCGAAATCTACGTGATGGATGAGCCGCTTGCTAATCTTGATCCGGCCGGCCGTCTTCAGGTATTGCAAGTCCTCATCGATGTGGCGAAGCAGCGCCAAAAGACACTCATTATCGTTGAACATTCGCTGGAGGAAGTCCTGCCTTTGGTGGATCGCGTGCTGGTGATGGAAGGCGGGCAAATCGTACGGGATGGGACTGTAGATAAAGTGCTTGCAGAAGGGGACATTCCTCGCGTCTTTACCCGACCTGCGCTTGTTCGCCTCGCCGACAAATTTGGTCTTGATCTGAAAACCTATTCCGCCGAAAAATTCTATGCCGACCTCAATGCCTTCAAGCCTTTGGGAGTCATTGAGGCTGCCGATGGTCCACCTGCTCAATCTGCGCGTTCCTCAACTCCGCTCATTGAATTTCAGAATGTCCATTATGCATACAAGGGCCAGGCTGAGGCGTTGAGCGGTGTAAACCTCTTGGTCCACGAAGGTGAATTGGTTGCTATTCTTGGCCGTAATGGCTCGGGGAAAACCACTCTGGTACGTCATATCATTGGCTTGTTACACCCTTCAGAAGGTCGGGTCCTTGTAGCTGGGAGGGACGTGGCAGTTACTCCCACACACGAATTGACACAAGAGATCGGCTTTTGTTTTCAAAACCCAAACCATCAACTAGTCGCTTTCAATGTACGCGATGAAATGACCTTTGGTCTAAAGGCACATAACATTGATCCCTCCGAATTCGATGAGCGTATTTATCGTGCGCTGGATCAGGTCAATATGCTGGATGCGCTCGATGCTGAGATATTTGACCTGGGGAAAGGGCAAAAACAGCGGCTTGCCCTCGCGTCTGTTTTGACGTTGAACCCAAAGATTTTGGTAATTGATGAACCTACCACCGGTCAGGACCCGCAGATGACCAAAGAGATCTTCGACATCATCCAGCATTTGAATGATCTGGGAACGACCATAGTAATGATTACGCATCGCGTCGATTACGCTGCCGCGTATGCCAGCCGCGCCATCGTCATGAATCGCGGCGCAGTGGCATTCGATGGGCCAGTCCTGGATTTGATCTCAGATGTGGAAATGATGCGGGCCAATTCGCTCGATCTGCCCGATATCACAAAGCTGGCTCTACAGTTGCGTCAACATGGTGTCCCTCCGTGGACAATTAAATATGAACAACTGGAGCACCATCTAGGACAGTTGGTGGAGGCTTCCCGTGGCGATTGAATATCAGAAAGGGAATTCCTTCCTGCATCGCCTGGATGCCCGCACCAAATTATTACTGTTTGTCGGCATGACGGTCCTGGCGATTGTTGTGATAGACCCAATATTGATGGGGCTGTTATTTGCCTGCCTGTATTTCATTGGAACGCGCGCCATTGATCGCAAGATTCTGAATTCCAATCTGCGCATCTTAATTGTCATCTTCCTGACTTTCGCAATGTTCCAGATCATTTTCATTCGAGCTGAGGATTCGCATTTCCTGTTCTATTTGATTCCCTTCAAGAACTGGGTCCCAGTTACTGTGCAGGGCATTGTTCGCGGCCTGGCGGTCTTCTTCCGCTTTTTCAGCGTAGTGCTGGCAGTTCATCTGATGTTATATACCACTCCGCCAGTGGATTTGGCACTGACTATTACAAAACGAGAACAGCGCCACGCGTTAAGTGGAGAGTTAGTAGTCACATTGATTTTAGGGTTGATCTTTTTCGTGATCGCGCATCTGACGCGCGCGGAGGAAATTCGCGGCCTCCCATTTAATCTCGGCACGCGCACGTTGATCATTCTTCTTGGCTCTTTCATTGCCGCTTATTTGCTTCAGAGAATTGCCGGTCGTGGACTTCCCCCGGAAATGGGCATGGCATTGACGCTGGGTTTTGCCACAGTGGGATTGTTGTCCAAACAAACCGAGATCATCACCGACGCGCAAAAAGCGCGCGGCTATGATGTAAAACCTAAAAACCTGATACGACGTATACAGGTGCTCACAGCTCTGTTGCTGCCGATCTTCCTCGCAACTCTCGAACGCTCACAGGATATATCTGTTGCCATTTTGTCGCGTGGCTTTGACTATAATATCAGCGCGCGCACCTATCGCCGCCAACTGAAGTTCCATGCCCAGGATTACATCGTTTTATCCATACTCGTGTTATTGCTATTTGGCAGCCTGTATTTGAATTATCTGCAGCTCGGCAATCCAACCGAGCAATTTGTCTTGAACCTGTTGAACGAGTAATCATCCCGTGATACAAAAGGAGAATATGATATGAGTGAACATTTCCTTGATGGTTCTGTCACCCAGCCTTTTTGGGACAATTCGATCACGCCGCGGCTGGAAATTGATCCCGGCGATACGGTGACATTTGATTGCCCCGAACCATGCGGGCAGGTCACCCCCGAATGGACCGATGAGATGCTCGCGAACATTGACTTCGAACCCATCCATGCACTGGTTGGATCAGTGTATGTGAAAGGCGCCAAACCGGGCAACGCATTACAAGTGGAAATTCTGGATTTCAAGCATAAAGGCTGGGCATGGAGTGGTCACCTGCAGCACTTTGGCCTATTACAGGAAGATTTCGACTTTGCTTATATCCATCATTGGAACCTCGAAGGTGAAAAGTGTATTTTTGGCGTCAATGATATCGTCCTGCCGTTCGAGCCGTTTTGTGGTTGCATGGGTGTCGCCCCGCAGGAACCTGGGCGTATTACTACAATTGCACCTGGCAAGTTTGGAGGCAATATGGATGTTCGTGATTTACGGATGGGCACTAGGATGTGGCTTCCCGTTTTTGTGGATGGTGCTTTGTTTGCATGTGGCGATTGCCATAGCGGTCAGGGGAATGGCGAATTATGCGGCACTGGCATCGAATCTCCGATGACGGTCACACTGCGCTTTGATGTCCGCAAAGACATCTCTGTCAAGGAACTGGAGTTTGAGACTCCCAGTCCACTGGCGAAGACTGATGCTGGTGGATACCATGTCACGACGGCGAACGGCCCCGACTTGATGGAGAACGCCAAAAATGCAGCCCGCTATATGGTCGATTGGCTGGTGAACACCTATGGTCTCTCGCGCAGTCAGGCCTATGTGTTGTGCAGTACAGCGGCTGACCTGAAGATCAGCGAGATTGTGGATGCCCCTAATTTCATCGTTTCTGCATACATGCCGCTGAGCATTTTTAAACAATAATCTAAGACAGCTCCTAAAATCGTTTGCGAAGGTCGGCATGAATTTTCTGCTGACCTTTTTTATTTCTGCTTTATCCCATATGCGGAATGCGGGGCATAACAATACAGTTTAACCATCGTTAGACAATTCAGGATCCCTCTGCTCACGCGTTTCGGGTATCAACGATAAGCCCGCGTGTTTGTGTCGAGGAATGGCAGATCCAAAAGCTGCCCAAAAAGAAGGAGAAAAACATGAAAACCAATCATGAATTTGAGAACGTCGAGCACGTCAGCCATACGAAATCGGTCCTGGCTGGGCTGTTAGTTGGCGGCCTGGTTGGGGCTGGAACGATGCTGCTTATGGCGCCACAAGCTGGAGAGAGGACACGCGCCGAGCTGCAAGAAGGAGTGTCACACCTGCGTGACCGCACAACAGAAACCGTGAAGGACAGAGTTACACAGGTTAAATCCCGTGCATATCAGCTCAAAGCGGATGTGCAGACGATGGCTGAGGAACTGCAATACCAAGGAAAGGATGTACTTGCCAGGCAGTTGGATCGTGTATCCCAGGCCGCTGAAGCCGGGAAGAAAGCGATTCAAGGATCCTAAAAGGATGGCGTAGTAACACGCGTTTGGTTTGACCTAACTCTCTCCCGTTTATCCTAAGCAATAGCGAAGGAGGGAGAGGGTTAATTTATTAAACGACACACAATCTAAAACTACCTTAAGAAGATGGATGATAGTAGAATGGCTGTCCTATCAAAGGAGAAATCATGGCAAAACTTATTCCTGCGGCCGAACGGATCATCTGAGCCCGTAAGCTGATCCAGCAAGCCCGAGACCTTCCTGTCCCTCAAGGCGGACTCGGCAAAAGTGATTTCTCCTATATTGCTCAAGTTAAGGATTTATTGCGTCAGGCGCGGGATATGGTCAAGTTCATTCCTCAGACCGCAGGCGTCTCTGTTGAGATGAAGGAAGAGGTCAAAAAGATATTTGAAGAAGCCGATCAGGCAAATCAGGAAATCTTGTATTGAAGTTTTCAGAGAGGTCTTGGGCGCGTTTACTTAAAAATAGAGTCGGCAAACACCATCTGCATCAAGAGGACTGCTGCCATCCCCTGTCAAACCGGCAGTTGCATTCTGCAGGGTCAAAGACC
>JAKEFL010000189.1 GCA_022616105.1 Anaerolineae bacterium
GAAAAACTTTAGATATGAGCAATTGGGTTGGTAAAACGCTGGGTAAGGTTTATATCGAATCACTGCTTGCGCGCGGGGGCATGGCGGAAGTCTATTTAGGCACGCATAGCACGCTTCAGCGGGAAGTGGTGGTCAAAATCCTCCGCAACTACGAAGATGACAATTTGGTCTTATTG
Source organism: Anaerolineae bacterium (assembly GCA_022616105.1). GTDB lineage: Bacteria > Chloroflexota > Anaerolineae > Anaerolineales > Villigracilaceae > Defluviilinea. The sequence goes on from JAKEFL010000189.1 coordinate 177, forward strand.
GATCGCTTCCAGAGAGAGGCCCGCGTGGTTGCCAAACTGCGCCACGCCAACATCGTCCAGGTTTTCGATTTCGATACATTTGAGAATCAGCCCTACATCGTGATGGAGTATATCCCCGGTCCATCACTATCGAAATATTTGAACATCCTGCATGCGAAAATAGGTCGGCTGGAACTCCCGCTCATCTCCCGGCTATTGACCGGGATCGCCAGTGCTCTCCAATATGCGCATGAAAGCGGAGTCGTTCATCGCGACGTCAAACCTGGGAATATCCTCTTGATATCACGGTCCAGTCAGATCGTCCCTGGCGAGCCGCTTCCAACGGATTTCGAACCGGTTCTGACAGATTTTGGCCTGGTCCGCATGCTGAGCGCAAGTCACCAAACAACTGTCGGACACATTGCCGGTACTCCCGCCTACATGAGCCCGGAACAAGCTCGGGGTGAACAGGTCGATGGCCGGACTGATATCTATTCGCTGGGAATCATTTTGTATGAGATTCTTGCAGGGCATGTTCCCTTTGATGGGGACACGACGATGAGTGTTCTGCTCAAACACGTCAATGAACCGCCTGCGCCGATTCCCGGCCTATCTGAGCCTCTACAAAAGGTGCTTGATCGCGCACTCGCGAAAAATGTTGCAAAGCGATTCCAAACGCCAAGCGAATTGGCGACTGCATTCAATGCAGTAATGGATGAACGAGCCATCGCCAGTACCGTCGAGCCGAAGACTCCCATTTCAACTTCTCGCGCACGGAAAACGCTTGATCGCGCCCAATTGAGAAGGAAGCGGATAGGGGCCACTCTGGCGGGAGTCGCGATCCTCGTAATGGGTTCATTCCTCCTCCTCAGCAAGCCTGCGCCTCAGGAGACCGCGACACCAACCGTATCTCAAACAGTTCCTCCCAAGACAGAAACACCGGTCATCATAATCTCTTCCCCATTGGGTCCAACTGGCGTACTTCGCTTTCAAGACGGAAAAGCCATTGCAGACCAGGTCACACTTACAGCTTTCGCAATGCCCGCGCCGCCGGCAGACGGTCAATATGAAGTCTGGCTGGTCAACGAAGAAGAGCGTCTAAGCCTGGGCATGCTTGTGCTGGATGAAAACGGAAAAGGGACTCTGACCTTTGACGATACACAAAATCGAAATCTGGTGGCCATCTATGACGGAGTCGAACTAACGATCAAACCAAACACAGACTCGACGCCAGAAGCATCCAGACAGATCGCGTATTCCTATACCCTTCCCGAAGATGGACTTCAATATGTCCGTCGTCTGCTGGTTTCATTCCCCATGACACCAGAACAAGTCGCTTTGATTCAGGGTATCTCTGCAAATACTCGATTACTTGATCAAGCTTCCAGAGAAATGCTGGGTACGTACGGAATTGGAGATAACAGCGGCACAAAGCATATTGCCGAGGCCATTATGAATATTCTGGTCGGCGCAGAAAGCCAGGAGCATAAAGATTGGAATGGTGATGGGCAAGTAATCGATCCGGGCGACGGTTACGGCCTTTTGCTCAATGGGGATAATTTGGGATATATCCAGGCCGTCTATTCACACGCAGACTATGCTGTCAATTCTCCGGGCGCTTCACAGAACATGATTGCCAATGGCGAGAGTCTTAAGACATGTGCGCAAAATCTGGCGCAATGGGCGACGCAATTGCGAGATCTTTCTTTAACAATTTTCACATCTGGTCCTTCAGATTTAGGTCAGCCGGTTCGCGATTCCGCAGCTCTTGCAAATAAAATGCTCAATGGCTTGGATATAGACAGCGATGGAAAGGTTGAACCCGTCAGCAGTGAATGTGGGGTGCTGACAGGATATGAACATGCGTATCGCATGGTAGATATGCCCCTTTTGCCGGTCAATCTGCTGGATACACCAACGCCAACTGCTACCTCCTCCACTTCCGTCGGGCCTACGAACGCTTCAGTGCAACCACCAACGACATCACAAAATACATTGGCTCCGCCCCCGAACAACAACCCTGGCAATCCCAATCCAACGAAAAAGCCTCCAAAGCCGACGAAGACACCCAAAAAATAAATGACGGGCACCTTGGTCACGATTGCCACAACTCAATTCCGACCACTGCACACAAGCCAACCGTAGGCGTGATAAAATTTCCAATACCTCAGCGGGGTGTGGTTCCCAAAAGAGTCGTTTAAAATATTCAGACCTTACTTCCAACAAGGAGAAACTCAATGGCAACCGTATCTGCAGAAACCTTTGTCAATGCACCAACGAAATTGGCGTACCGCGCGTTTACCAACTCCACTTCCCTGCGCGAGTGGCTGTGTGACGTCGCTACAGTGGAGAAGCATCCCAAGGGTCGTATGTATCTTTGGTGGCGCGGGGATTTCTACTCCAGCGGGCATTATCTCGAACTGGATGAAGACAAATGCATCCGCTTTCGCTGGTACTCGAACAACGATTCCGCCCCGACCGATGTAACTGTTTCCATGATGGAAAAAGATGGCGGCACCCTGGTCCATTTAGATCATGATGTTCCCAACGACCCGTCCTGGTCTAAAGTTGCCGAGAGCTTGCATCAAAATTGGGTGGAGAGTTTGGAAAACCTCAAGTCTGTTCTCGAAACGGGCGTGGATCTGCGGATCGCGACCCGGCCCATGCTAGGGATTGTCCCCGGTGATTTCACAGAGGAACAGGCGCTGGCGTTGGGAGTCCCTGTGCGCGAAGGCTTGCGGCTGGATGGATTGGTGGATGGCATGGGCGCACAAAAGGCGGGATTGCAAAGAGACGATGTGATTGTTGAGATGGCTGGTCATCCGATTAGAAGCGACGCGAATAGCCTTCCAACAGCAATTGCTGGGAAGAAAGGCGGAGACACAATCGAAGTTGTCTACTATCGCGGACCTGAAAAGAAAACGATCAACATGGAGTTGAGTAAACGTCCCATGCCTGATGTGCCATTCAGCGCTGCAGAACTTGCTCAAAAAGTCCGTGAACTATTTGAACCGGCCCTGGATGAACTGGAAAAATGCTTTGAAGGTTTTAGCGATGATGAAGCGATGACGCGCCCCGATCCAAAGGAATGGAGCGCGTTGGAGATCGTTGCCCACCTCGTTCAAACCGAACGCTTCAATTCCACCTTCCTTACCAGCCTGATAGACGGCTATGAATTGACTACAGATGGCTTCGGAAGCAATGTCACGGCGCAGGTGGAGGCAACGGTAAAGGCAAATCCGTCCATCAAGCTAATGCTGGATATGCTCCGCCGCACCGTTGACGAAGTGCTCATATACACAGAGTTGATCTCAGCGGATTTCACAGCGAATAAAGGAAGTTATTATCGCTATGGCTTCAATCTGCTTCAACCGAATTTTCACATCAATGCACACATGGAGCAAATCAAAGATACCCTTGCCGCTGCACGGAAGTAACTTGTTGGCACAGGTTACAAAAGAAAACGGGCAGTCGATATGACTGCCCGTACGATTTAATATGGTCGATAATTATTGACGCATTCCTCTCACAAGAAAGAAGCCAATATGAACAAAATAATCCACGCCACTCAAACAAGTTATGACCGCGTTGCCATTGAATATGGTGAGCGATACAAAGACGAAATGGATGACAAACCCTTTGACCGCGATTGTCTTGACCGTCTGGCGCGCGAGGTCCGAGATTTAGGTCCGATCTGTGACATGGGCTGTGGACCCGGTCAGATCGCGCGTTATCTGCATCGTCAAGGTGTGAAGACACTGGGTGTTGATCTCTCGGCCAACATGGTTGCTGAAGCTCAAAGGTTGAACCCGGAGATTCACTTTCACCAGGGGAATATGCTGTCCCTGCCTGACCCTGATAATTCGTGGGGCGGCATCGCCGCCTTTTATTGTATTATCCATATTCCGCGCAAGCAAATCGTTGAGGCTTTACTTGAAATGAAACGCGTGCTCAAGCCTGGCGGCGTCCTGCTGATTACATTTCACATTGGTTCTGAGATCAAGCATCTCGATGAGTGGTGGGAAAAGCC
>JAKEFL010000024.1 GCA_022616105.1 Anaerolineae bacterium
CCAGACGAGATCGAAGTTGTCTCAGTAAACGATTTGTTCGATGCTGCCACAAATGCTCATCTGTTGAAATATGATTCCACGTATGGGAAATATCCCGGTACGGTGGAAGCAAAGGACGGTAATCTCCTCATTGATGGCGATACCGTCAATGTAACCGCCGAGAAAGACCCTGGTGCAATCAAATGGAAGGACATGGGTATCGAGATCGTGATCGAGTCAACGGGCTTGTTCACAGATGCGACGAAAGCCAAAGCTCATATTGAATCTGGCGGCGCGAAGAAAGTTATCATCTCGGCGCCCGCGAAAAATGAAGATATTACGATTGTATTGGGCGTCAATCAGGATAAATATGATCCCGCGCAGCATAATATTATTTCGAACGCGTCCTGTACAACGAATGGTCTCGCGCCGGTAGCCAAAGTGTTGAACGACGCGTTTGGCATTGACAAAGGTGTGTTGACTACAGTCCATGCCTACACCAATTCACAGAAGTTGCAGGACCTCGGCGCGAAAGATTTACGCGACGCCCGCGCGGCTGCACAAAACATCGTTCCGTCTGCAACAGGCGCGGCGAAAGCTGTTGGATTGGTCATTCCTGAATTGAAGGGCAAATTTGGCGGCATGGCTTTCCGTGTGCCGACCGCAACCGTTTCGGTTGTTGACTTCACTGCAACTCTCAATAAAGAAGCAACCAAGGAAGAAATTCGCGATGCCATGCTCGAATATGCACAGGGTCCAATGAAAGGCATCCTCGATGTGACAGATGAGCCGCTTGTTTCGACAGATCTGCGCGGCACGAATTTCTCCAGCGTGTTCAGCTCGATGGACACGCTGGTTATCGGAAACATGGTCAAAGTGGTGGCATGGTATGACAACGAATGGGGCTATGCCTGCCGCACAGCAGATCTCACGGCAATGATCGCAAAGAGTTTGTAGAAATGTAGACAGGTAAACAAGTAGACACGTATACACGTTTCTTGTTTACCTGTTTACATGTGTACTTGTATACCTTACCCCCATGAACAAAAAAACTGTAAAAGATATTGACCTCAAAGACAAACGCGTACTCATGCGCGTGGATTTCAATGTGCCGATGCAGGATGGCAAAGTAACAGACGACAAACGCATTAGAGCTTCATTACCAACCATTAAATATATTCTAGACCAGAGCGCGTCGTTGATTTTGATGAGTCACTTGGGGCGACCAAAATCCGCCCTTCGACACGGCTTCGCCAGTCAGGACAGCGCCTCAGACTCGGAATTCAGCCTGCGTCCTGCTGCGGAAGTTTTATCTTCGCTGTTGGAGATTCCTGTTAAGATGGCGCCTGATTCCGTTGGCTCCGAAGTGGAAACAATGGTAAAAGAGTTGAAACCCGGAGAAGTGTTGATGCTGGAGAACACTCGCTTTCACGCGGGCGAAGAAAAGAACGATCTTGAACTTGCCAAACAAATGTCTGTGCTTGGAGAAGTGTATGTCAACGATGCATTTGGGTCTGCGCATCGTGCGCACGCCTCCACAGAAGGTGTCGCCCGTTTTCTTCCTGCTGTTTCCGGCTTCCTGATGGAACAGGAATTGAAATATCTCGGCCGCGCGGTTGCGAATCCTGAACATCCGTATATCGCCATTCTCGGCGGTGCAAAGATCAGCGATAAGATCGATGTGGTTGAATCATTACTCTCAAAAGCCGATAAGTTGATCATCGGCGGCGGCATGGCGAATACCTTTCTCGCCGCGCAAGGTTTGAATATGCAAGAGAGCCTGGTTGAAACGTCTTCGCTTGAGACTGCAATATCCATTCTGGAAAAGGCAGGCGATAAATTAATCCTGCCGGTGGACGCGGTCATCGCAGATAAATTCGAAGCAGAAGCAAATACACAAGTCGTTGATGTGGATAAGATCCCCGCGGGCTGGCGCATGTTGGATGTCGGACCCAAAACGCTCGAGCTTTATAAACACGCTTTAGACGGAGCCAAATTGATCGTTTGGAATGGACCCGTGGGTGTCTTCGAAATGCCGAAGTTCGCTGAAGGCACGTTTGCCCTCGCGCGTATGCTGGCTGAATCTGGTGCAACGACTGTGATCGGTGGTGGTGACTCGGCGAGTGCTGTCAAGAAGGCGGGAGTTGCCAAGCAGATGAGTCACGTTTCAACAGGCGGCGGCGCATCGTTGGAATTCCTGGAGGGGAAAGAACTTCCTGGTGTTGCAGCGTTGATGGATAAATAGTATGTCATTGCGAGGGCTGATGTGATGGTCGAGTAGCCTTGAGCGTTCGTTGCGAAAGGCATATCGAGACCCAGCCCGAAGCAATCTCCTCATTTATGAGGAGATTGCTTCGCCGCCAACGAACGGCGGCTCGCAGTGACATGTTGATTTTTAAGCAATACAATTTTCACTTTCTTTCCATTCGTTGTACGCTATAATCGAATAAGTTCAATCTCTCATTTTATGAATGTCATTCTGAGTGGCGCCTTAGTGCCACGAAGAATCTCTAACATCACGAGCGAGACCCTTCGGTCGCGGCATACGCTCCCTCAGGGTGACATGTCTGCATGGAGCATAAGTATGCCTTTCGCTGTCGGCGAAAACGTTGGTCCATATCGAATCATTGAACAACTCGGGCAGGGCGGCATGGCAACCGTGTTCAAAGCTTACCACGCCTCATTGGATCGTTACGTGGCGATCAAGGCACTTCACCCGGCGTTTAATCAAGATCCCAATTTTGAAGCTCGTTTTCAACGCGAGGCCCGCGTCGTTGCAAAACTTGAACACCCACATATTGTCCCTGTGTATGATTATGCCGAGCATGAAAAACGTCCATATTTAGTAATGAAGTTTATTGAGGGGGATACGCTCAAGGCGAGATTGGATAAGGGACCCTTATCTTCAGAAGATATTGCCAAGATCGTTGACGCGGTTGGCTCTGCGCTTTCATACGCGCACCGGCAGGGAGTGCTGCACCGAGATATCAAACCGTCAAATGTGCTGGTCGCCAAAGACGGACAGATGTATCTCGCGGACTTTGGATTGGCGCGCATTGCTCAATCTGGCGAGTCGACTCTTTCCTCAGATATGATCATGGGCACGCCGCAATATATCTCTCCCGAACAGGCGATGGGAGTTAAAGAACTCGATGAACGGACAGACCTTTATTCGTTCGGCGTGATGCTTTACGAGATGGTCGTTGGGAAGGTTCCATTCAATGCAGATACGCCATTCTCTGTCATTCATGACCACATTTATTCACCACTCCCGCTGCCTCACACGGTAAACCCGAATGTGCCTGAGTCAGTAGAGCGCGTTTTATTGAAAGCACTCGCCAAGGAACGCAATGATCGTTATGAGAACGTTTCCCAAATGGTCGCCGCGTTCAAGGACGCCTGGGCAGAAGCTGGCGTCCCAATGCAAGGCACTTTCATAAAAATATCGCAGCCCTTGAAACCAGCGGAGAAGGCAGTTCCAAAACCAGAGCCCATCAAAACGGTCGCGGGGCCGGGAGCAACCAAAATGGCCGCGAAGGTCGAGCAAACGGCAGCAAGCCCGGAGCCAGGAAAGAATCGGTCCACATCCGCATGGATATGGGTTGGCGCAGGTCTTGTCATCGTTCTTTGTATCGGGACCTTTTTGTTCGCACGTAATAATCGCCTGTTCGCGCGCTTCATTGGTGCGGCGCGCTCTTCTACAAATACGCCTATAGTTTTTTCGCTGTCAACATCGGTATCAAATCCATCGTCTACTCCTTCATCGGGACAGGTGATTCCTTCTGCGGAAGTACTGGAAGCACAAAAGCTTGCCAATCAAAACCCCAATGATCCCAACGCGCAACTTGATCTCGCCTTTGCGTTCTGGAATGCAAACATGCCGGGCGCAACATACGAGGCACTCGGAAAAGTCGTCAGGCTGGCGGGACCGGAGAACGAGCCGTTCTATATGCAGGCGGGCGATACGTTTGCAAACCAGGAGGGCTGGCTGCCGGCTGCATACATGTATTTTCAAGTTGTAAAAGTACGAGCCCAAACAAGTGAAGGCGTTCCTGACCATATCCGGGATGCTTTTCGCGAGGCGATGTATAAATCTGCGGACAGGCCTGAAGTGGCAGTCATCGTTCCTTTTGACACGGTTGCCGAGGTGGACACGACAATTTCATTCATCACCCAGGCACGCCATGCATTTTATACCGGGCGCGTTCAAGAAGCGCATGATCTGATCGATGAGTTGAAACAATATGAGGATACTTCGCGTGAAGGCTACCTGCTCGAAGGTGAAATTGCTTCCGTTGAGGGTGATCAGGAAACTGCCCGCCGATTCCTGCAGGGTCTTGCCGAGGATCAAACTTCCACGCCTGAGTGGGTTCGCTTGTTCGCTGCTGAACTCCTAAAGAGGATGCCCTAGATATGAATCGTATTCCTGTTGTTGCCGGAAACTGGAAGATGAATAAAACAGTCGCGGAAGCGCGTGAACTGGTCTCGACGATCATCTCGAAATTGCGCGAGATTCCCAATGTTGAAAAAGTGTTATGTCCTCCATTCATTGCGATCCCCGCCTTATATGAATTGCTTGAAAATTCTGGTATTGGTCTGGGCGCGCAGAACTTGTATTGGGAGGAAAAGGGCGCGTTCACTGGCGAAATCTCACCGGGCATGGTGAAGGAATTTTGCAAATACGTCATCATCGGTCATTCTGAACGCCGCACCTATTTTGGCGAAACGGATGAGAGTGTGAATCGGAAGGTTTCCGCGGCGATCAAGATTGGATTGACACCCATCGTGTGTGTAGGCGAGACTTTGGATCAATACGAATCGGGACTTACGTCCGAAGTTGTTCGCCGCCAAATTAAAGTTGGCTTGGCTGGAATTGATCCCGTTGACCCGGCCAGCGCGCGGCGCATCATCGTTGCCTATGAACCCGTCTGGGCGATAGGGACGGGGAAAGCCTCCAGCGGAGAGAACGCCAATCACGTCCACGGCCAGGTCATTCGTCCGGCGTTGAGCGATTTGTTCGGCGATGACATTGCACAATCCATTCGCATACAGTATGGCGGGTCAGTGACCGCGTCGAATGCATCCGAATTTTTCGCTCAGCCTGAAATTGACGGCGCGCTGGTCGGCGGTGCAAGCCTCAAACCTGATGAGTTTGTAGCGATCACAAAAGCGGCAGCGAAATCCTCGCGCTGAGCGGAGGGACTGTGTTCGTCAGTCCCGTAGACGAAGTGTATGTCTCTTGCAAAGCGCGCTTCGTCTGCGGGTCTCGATATTCACTCGACCCTCCGCTCAGCGCGACACTTCTTTTATAATTGGGGAAACCCATGCTAAATCAAATCGCTGGTTTGTTCTGGATTATATTCATGCTCGTGCCGCTGATCTTGCTTCAGCGGCTTTTGCATCGCGAGATACAAGCCGTGTTTCTTATTATGACCCGCGATGTGAAACTCACGATGGGGATATTCTCAATGCTTTTTCTCCCTGGCGTTTTTCTGCATGAACTGAGTCATTTTTTGATGGCAAAAATATTAGGCGTACGGACAGGAAAATTTTCGATTTTCCCCCAGTCTTTACCCGATGGACGATTGCAATTGGGTTATGTTGAAACGGCCAAATCGGATGTGGTGCGTGACTCATTGATTGGTGCGGCGCCGTTGATCGTCGGGACATTATTCGTCGCGTACGTGGCAATTTATCGCCTTGAAATGCGCGTGCTGTGGGATGTCTTGCGCAATGGGCAGGTGGATTTATTCTGGATGGGGATCCGTGCTCTGCCGCAGGTGAGAGATTTTTATGTATGGTTCTATCTCGCCTTTGCCGTGAGCAGCACAATGATGCCGTCGCATTCAGATCGCCATGCCTGGCTGGAACTGGTCATCTATGTGGGTGTATTGTTTGGGATTGTGTTACTGATAGGTGCAGGACCGTGGATGTTGAGCAATATCGCCCCGCGCATCAGCAACTTTCTCAGTTCTGTTGCAGTGATCTTTGGATTGAGTGTAATAGTGCATATACTGCTTGTGTTGCCGACCGCGTTGATTCATAAATTATTAGCGCGTGCGACTGGGGTGGATGTGGCGTAACCTTTTGGCGCTGAATTCATTTTAGATTGTTGTGATACGAATCTCAATCCCATTATGGTCAGATAAATAGTCTTGATGCCAGTTATTGATCCGGTACTTATTTGTAAAACAAAGATCACAATCTATTTTGAACGAAGGCGTGTCAGGCATTCGAATCAGCACATAATCGAGTGGCAGAGCATATCGAGAGGGTATGCCTGACGGTGGACGAAGTGTGGGTCGAATATCTCCTGTGAGTGGATCAGTCAGCCCCGAGTTTGCGAGAAAATCATGGTAGAGCCTGCTTCCGCGCGAGATATTGAAATCCCCAACCACAATGACGATGGAATCCGCTGGTTGAACTCGTACCGTTTCTGCTAATTGCTGCAACTGCTTTTCTTCCACGCGTGCATACATTCCATGCCGTTCCCAATCGCCCGCGAAATTGGCGAGAAGATGGGTGTTGATAATCACCATGGGTATTCCGGCCCATGTGAGCTTTTTGATCAACATTCCTTTGTAAAACAGTTTATCCAGGAGCATGGGTGTATACCAAAGACCTCGTTCCGCATACGGTTGAAAGGATTGGCTCGTGATGGGGATGCGGGAGAGGGTCAATAGGCCACCTTTGGGACAATGAAAATAGGGCTCATGCAACGCGTATGGATAACTGGCGCATGTGTTTACCAGCAACTCTCGATATTTATGGAGTTGGATTTCCTGCAAGCAAACGACTTGGTTGGAACGCTGCTCCAACTCTTCTGCTAATGCCAGAAGCCGACGCCTGGTATTTGGCAAAAATAATCCAAAACAATTAAGAGTCAGTAAGGAAAAAGAATCGCTCATTAAGTATTGGTTTGCTACTTAGATTTACCCATGTAAAGTTCGAGAGTGTCTAAATTCCAAGATATAACTCGTCATTGCGAGCCCGCTAGGGCGAAGCAATCCCCAACACCGTGACGGAGATTGCTTCGTCGGGCTATGCCCTCCTCGCAATGACGGTCATTTTTTGTTTTTGATGTTAGGTACTCCAGAAGATTTTCATTCTATTTCAATGATATAGGATGTGATTTTTTTTACCGTAGTCCCTTTTGAATTGCTAAATTCATACACATCACAAAAAGCGTGTGTTTTCCCATTTTTCAGTTTTGTTGTTCCATTCACAGCACCGGCCTTGCCATGCGTAGCGACATGATACACAGTTAACTGCACCGCTTTTTCATTTTTCATCTGTTCGAGTGCTTCGGCAAAATCAACTTTTCCACGAACAACCTTATCGCCGAGGATATTCCAGCGAATGTCATCAGTCACATTGCTGAGGATAAATTTGGAATCGCGTTTGGCAAAGGCAATGGTTAATTCTTGCAGGAATATGTTTTTGGGGAGTTGCCACAATCTTCACTGGTAATCACTTGTGTCATAAGTTTTGCTCCTTAATTTTGGACGAGAGAATCATAACACTTCATCAATTTCTCCATATAGATGCTTCAATCATCCCTTCAAGGTTTTAACAAAGTCTTCAGTTCAGACCTTTCTGTACACGGGTTTTACGGAATGGACGGATTGCTTTCCGTTTTTCTCACGAAAGATTCCGTGAGGTTCGTGTTACACCTGCACTGCACCACGCCCTTCGGGCAGGCAGTGCGGTGCAAGTGTCCGTGTACCATACAAGTGACTTTGTTAAAGCCGTGATCATCCCTTTCATCTTTTCCACCACCTCACGTTCACTCTTGAAGACAAGCATCTCAATGGATCCTTTTATTAAATCATAACCGCCTGACATCCCGATTCGATCGGATGTTAGGCGGCTCTGAACTAGTTAGAGTGAGCTTTATAGATTTTACGGCAGGCGCACACTGAGACCTGAATTCGGTCCCGACGGCACGCCAAGGGTTGGCGGTTCGTCTCCGGGATGGGATCTTAAATCCTCGAGCAATTCTTGAGGTGAGAGACTTGTCTCAACCCGCGCCTCCGATTCGGGGCGAGGGTTTTGGACTGGCTTTGCACGGTATATGATCAGATCAGAAATGCCATCTTCGATGGCACGACGAGCCAAGCCACGAATGTAGTAACGATTGAACTCGCTCTCAGCCAGGACTTCTGCGGCATTCTCCGCTGTAGCGGCAATCGAATAGCCTCCTTTGCGGTTACGCCGGGGCAGGGTTCTGAGGATGCGCCGGTGCTCTCGCAGGCTTTGAGCCAGTGTTTCATCGTTTCCGCTTTGAATAGCGTCGCGCAATAAGTTAGCATAGTCTCTTTGACCCTGACCACTCAAAAACGGACTGATGTGTAATTGATTATTGGAAATGTCATATTCCATTTCGTCCAGCATCAGTCCCCGTGTGCGATCATCCAGGTTCTCAAAATATAGAGCCATTGTTTCCTACAACTTTCCTTTGTACGTGTCCGATAAGTTTAACGTGCCTTTTTATATGGTTGTTAAGTGTCTGAATTTATCTATGCTCCGTTCCTCCTTGGAAAAAGGTCGACGAATGGACACCTCTTGAATAGTTTACTACTGACCATTCAGAGATGAGATTGGACCCAGCTTAGTTTTGAAGGCTTCCGGGATATATAGAACAATTGTACTAAAAATGGTCGAATATGGCAAGGGCCGATTGAATATTCACCAGGGCTTTCTTAAAATCGAAAGTGAGTCCGCTAATCCACGCCAATCTTCACGAATTTTGAATCTATTCGCGAAGATTAGTGGAGATTGGCGGATAAAATAATAAGACGCCAGGACTTTAAGAGATACTGTTGGCGAACTCATAACGAAAAAAGGGATCTGTTCTCAATGAGAGGCTTGAAAGGATCAAACTATACTTGGCTGGGCATTAAGCCTCCAAGGGTGGTGATGCAGTAGGGGGCGATGGCCTGCCAACCAGCGCGCAACTCGCTTGAGGTTGGCAGCCGTTCCACAAAAGACAGCCTGCAGATGACGTTTTCGGTTGCCAATGTAGCGAGAGACGCTCATCCCATTTCCACGCGCCAAAGCGGAGAGACAGCTGCGCTTCTCGAAACTGCTGTGCCCATACGGTTTTCAGGACTTGCACTTCCGGCAACTCCTGCAACTCCGCTGGTGCGCCTCCATCCCTGAGCCGGTTGAGCAACCAGGCTCCATCGTTCCCAATGTTTGCTTCATATGCTTTCCACTCTTGTTCGCTATAGCGTTGTCTCACAAATCGTTCGCCATACTTCTCCTCCCAACTGGGCGGAATGACTTCTTCACACCACTCTCGATGGGCTTTCACAAGTGCCACCACCGCCAGCCGCAACGTTTCCACCACCATTTCAATCCAGCTCAGACGCCGCACCTTCACCAACATCGCAATGCTGTCACTCCTTTGTTTGCCACGTTCCTTGATCAATCCCATGCCGCGAAGTTCTTCCACCAGCTTTTCAAAGATCCGCGCTTCCGCTTGCCCTTCAATCAGTCGATCTCGAAATTCACTCAGCACACTGTAATCGAATCCCTCATAGGCTAATGGCAAATGTAAGGCATACTTCCAATCCAGGCGCATGCGCAGCGACTCCGCAGCTTGTCGGTCTGGCAGTTTTTCCATAAACTGGAACACTGTCACAAAAGCCAAAATCACTGGGGATATGCCCGGCTTTCCTTCGGCTGAATACAGATTTACAAAATCCTGTTCATGAAACTTGCCAAAAAGTTTTCCCCAATCAGCCGATAGGCGCTGTCGTCCCCTAAGATCACTTTGCCGACCGCCTCTGTCTCAGCAGGCATGGGCCACGGCGCTTGCGCTTTCAAACACATGCTCGCCTCCGGCTTTCAGTATAGCAGGTTTGCCAACAGTATCTTTGAGAAAGCCCTGCAAATTCAATAATTGTCTCTTGACAAGAGGCTTTTTTTGAGTATTCTATATATGGACAGATCCCAGGTTTTCCGTTCAGTCGCTTTAATCCATATTCATACTGAAAAACAAAAGAGAGGCTGCAATGACGAAGAGAATGTTTCAGTTGATGGTCGTTGTCGCAATTCTGGTTACCTCTTTTGCCTCGGCCGGCGGCGCGTCAGCATGGTCTTGTGGCAGCTACGTCACCGTCCAATGGGGTGATACCTTGAGTGGTATCGCAGTCCAGTGCGGCACGACTGTTGCAGCCATCCAGGCTGCCAACCCCGGGCTTGGCTGGTGGGTTTACGCGGGACAGGTGTTATACATCCCAACAGGATACACATCCGCGCCTGTTTACTACCCGACCTACGGCACCTATGTGGTGCAGTGGGGAGATACGCTGGGGAAAATTGCAGCCAGAACAGGCTGTGGTGTGTATGACATTCTGGCTGTTAACCCACAGATCCGCAACGCCAGCTTGATCTATGCCGGACAAGTGATCAATCTGCCGTCTGGCTTCAGTGCTCCCCCGCCTGTTTATAATCCTCCGCCTCAACATGATGATGATGACTATGACTATCCGCTTCCTCCCGTTGATTCCTATTCAAGCGTGAACATTGCCTATAAGTATGGGCTGTACGTTCGCAGCGCACCTGGTGGAGATATCATCGCATCAGCTCTTAATGGAACAACATGGAGATATAGACAAAGCTCCATCTTCATCGACAGTCGTTGGAAGATATGGGCGGAAGTCCGTCTCATCCCACCGGTAAAGGGATATTCCACCGGATGGATCCTTGTTAAGGATCAGCTTGGCACATATTTTACCGATCCGCCTATAGACCCCTAAGACAATCCTGATTCATTTTAGGCGATCCCAGTCACCTATTACTTAATCAAGACAAGTCCTGATTTCTTTCAGGGCTTGTCTTTTTGTATATAAAGGGCTGCTAGTATTACAGCGCAAAGTAGGTATTTTCACGAAGGTAAATCAGACCTCGTTAGCGGCTTTTTACTCGCAACCTTGCGCTGTAATACTAGTTAGCGAAGTATTTCTCAGTTCCAAATGAGTCATATAATTCTGTTTGAACGAAAAGACAAATTTAGAAATATTGTGAGGAGGCATTATGTTCAAAGTTCAAGGCATTGATCATATTGGGCTGGCGGTTCGAGATGTTCAGAAATCGGTGGAATGGTATCGAGAATTGTTTGGGTTGGAGCGACTCTATGAAGACGTTTGGGGGAATTTCCCGGGCGTAGTTGGAATCGGCGAGACCTCTGTCGCGTTTTTCCCAACGGATGATCCTGATGTTCCGTTGCCTCCTGGTCTGCCGATTCATCACCTCGCTTTTCGCGTCGATCGAGCCAACTTCAAAGCAGCACATAAAACGCTTCAGCAAAAAGGGATCGAGTTTGAATTCCAGGATCATAAGATTGTTCATTCGATCTACTTTTATGACCTGGATGGGCACCTCATTGAACTCAGCACTTATGACCTGTCAGATTCCAACAAAGACTAACATTACAGCGCAAGGTTGGTCTTTGCTGGGCGTTACCGTCCGCGAATAAAGCCACGAATACGCGAATGGCGGCACGCCATTCGTGTATTCGTGAATATTCGTGGATGGTTTATGCAGACTGTACAATCATATTCAGACTTTACGTTGTAGTGCTAATCAGGTCCGCTCCGCGAAATTGGAAAAGCCTTTTCAAACGCATGTTTCGCGGCTTTGTATCCTTCATCAATTAATCTTGCAGAAACATCCCCATCATAATCAATGATCCGCTCGGCTCGAAGGAATTCCAGCGGAGAGACGATGATGGGATTAACAAGCCGATAACGATATGTAGGCTGACCTTCCTCTCGTTCCCGTGTTGCAAGCTGATTGAAGGCGCGAATCATTTTCAAGTTCTCGCGGAAAGAAGCGAGCAGCATCCAATCGAGCATCCACGTAATAGCATCACCAAAGGACTGAGGTTCCGTCTCAGCCTTCGCGGGTGCGGGATCGCCGCTTTCCCACCAGGGCGTCATCATGACCACCACCACTTCAGCAGGAACGCTTGCATCTTCACCCATCATGTCAATGGCAGCGCCGAGAGGGGTATTTGCCACTAACGCGCCGTCCCAATAAAAAGACTCGGTCCCAGCATCGAATGTCCACGGGTAAACAAGCGGGATCGAACATGAGGCAAGGATTCGGTCCGCGGTGATGCCCGTGAATACATCGCGTCGCATCTTGCCGCGTTTATGATCCATCACTTCACGATTACTGAACATGACACTCTCGCCTGTCCGCACTTTGGTCGCAGCGATGAGCAAGGCCTTTTCGCTGGCGGCCAGCCGCTCTTCGTCCAGACCGAAACGAGTAAAGAGTGTTTTGCGGAGAGGGCCGGTATCCAGCAAATTAATCCAATGACCAACCAGCCTTTCAGCGATCCAGTTTGGAAGCAAGGGCAGGGGTGGCCAATATTCTTTGGGAATAGGAGATGTGGCTTCTTTTGGTTCGATCTGTGGAAGCTTTGCGTCCATAAGCTCGCCGAAGATTGCGCGGGCAGCCCAACGCGCGATGCCGCGCATACCAGGCGGCAAACCTTGAATATCTTTTTCTTCCAGGGACTTCCACACCTCCACTAATTGATCAGCAGGCATGCCTTGTGCAATCGCCGCGCCATTTACCGCGCCAATGGATGTGCCCACAATAATCTGCGGCTCCCACCTGCCAGTATGATTTGAATCAATGTTCGCTTTATCCCTCTGCATCAAATATTTATACACTCCCGCGTGGAACGCGCCGCGCCCGCCACCGCCTGAAAGAATAAATGCCCGAACCGAGTCAGTAGTCATGACCACCTCCTTCGTTGTATGTATTCTGTTATAGAATGGATTGACGTGAATGTCAATAATCCCTTGACAAATAGACAAACATCGATATAATCACAAATAGATGAATATCAATATGAAATCGGAAACTCAAAATAATTCTATTTTCTGCAACATGGACGTGTTTACACCTGCCGAGCGCGAGAGCCATATCCAAAACACAACCCGGCTTTTTCAAAGCGTGGAAGACATTCACGAAGTAGAAAACGGTTTTGAATTTATTTTCCCTAACTTCGATGGATCAGAGAACACTGCACAGCTAAGTGAGTTTATTGTCAATGAACGGCGATGCTGTCCGTTTTTGGAGTTTACACTTAAAATAGCACCAAGAGATAAACCGATTTCTCTACTTCTCACAGGTCCCGAAGGCACGCAGGAATTCCTGCGCGCGGAATTTACAGAGTACCGTGCAAGCGGTAGTGAAGCATTTTCATGAAGACAACTCTTAGTCCAGTCCTATTTGCTAAAGCCATTGCTGATGACACCCGCCAAAAGATCATGAGCGAATGCTGCTGTTGCTCGTTATCGGTCAACGAAATTGTTGAAAAGGTTGGTGTCTCTCAACCGACTGTTTCACATCATCTTGCCATCTTGCGCGACGCCGGTCTTGTAGATGTTCGCGAGGAAGGCAAACAGACTTTCTATACACTCAACCAGGAATGTGTTGCAGTCTGTTGTGGTCAATTGATGCTCAAGTTCGCGCCCGAAGAAAAGGCGACAGCGCTGGTTCTAAAGGTTGTCTCGAATTAGGCATATTTTTTTGCCTCGATTCATAGACAAACATCTATTTGAAAGGAGGTGAAAGCCATGAATGAATTGAATGTCCTAAACAATGACTGCGATTGTGAAGGCGGTTGCTGTGGCGGCGGAGGCTGCTGCTAATGCAAGGTCTCTGTTCATCGCGAGATGAGCAGAGAGAAATCATGAAATTTTTTTATCAAAACACATAGATGAATTTCGATATAAGGAGACAAAATGGACTTCGCGATGATTCTGATTATCCTGATCGGCTTGATTCTCTTGGGTCTTGTCCGATCTACAGAAACTGTCCTTGAAATTCGCCAAAGGCGAAGAGAGCAAGGCGATGACTCAAAAGTATATCTATAAAAGGAGATTAAGAGATGACCACAAACACACCCATTCATGAAGCTGTTCGAGAACATTATGCGGAGCGGATTACGAGCAACGCATCCTGTTGTGGATCTGATAACTGCTGCGGCCCCGAAAGCAGTCTCTACCCTTCGGAGTTACTTGCCACTCTCCCCGAAGGCGAGTCTGCGATCAGCTATGGCTGCGGCGACCCAATCACGCTCGCGTCGCTGGAGCCAGGCCAGACCGTTCTAGATCTTGGCTCAGGCGCGGGACTTGATTGTTTCTTCGCGGCGAAAAAGGTCGGTGAGACTGGCAAAGTCATCGGCGTGGATATGACTCCCGAAATGATCGAACGCGCCAGGTCCAGTGCGAAACGGTTGAATCTCAACAATGTTGAATTCCGTCAGGGTTATCTTGAAGATTTGCCGGTTGAATCGGACAGTGTGGATGTCATCATTTCAAATTGTGTGATCAATCTCTCGCCTGATAAATCCAAAGTCTTCGCGGAGGCCTTTCGTGTGTTGAACTCCGGCGGAAAACTTGCTGTCTCTGATATCCTGACAGATGGTCCAGTGCCCAGCGCAGTCAAACAAAGCCTGAGTGCATGGGCTGGTTGTGTGGCAGGCGCAGTGGATACAAAAGATTATATTGGCATGATGGAGGCGGTTGGGTTCAAGAATGTTTCCGTTATACCAGTATTCTTCGACAAAGCGACGGTTGACTCCGCCATCAATGAGCTTGGCGATACGATTGAACTAAAAACCATCTCACGCGATGAAGTATATAAGGCAGTTTACAGCGCGAAGATCACAGCATATAAACTGTAAATTGCATTGCAAAGATATATTAAATAGCTCACCTTACGCAGCTACGCTCAAAGGCGGTCTCACATCGTACCCTTCAGGGTAGACCGCCGCATTTCATATGGAAATCGCAGGGTCACATACGCCGCAAGGCGGCAGTCCCCGAAGCGGGAGACCCTGCGGGAGCATAAAGGTGCATAAGGTCACTTAAATAACTCGCCTTACGCGCGGACGAATTCCGCACAGCACATCTTAACGCGAAGGCGCAAAGGCGCAAAGACGCAAAGATTCGCTTTGCGTTTGCGCCTTCGCGTTAAGCCTTTTGAGGATGGAACGATATCCGCCAGACATAGATTGCGTAAGGTGAGTTAAATAAAAAGGCTGAAGATCATCATCCTCCGCTTTTTACTCTTTGGGATCTAGTTTTATCCTGTCATCGCCCGTATCTTTTGCGGTCCTGTTTAGGTCCTTTTTAAGCCTGCGTTTATTCTCGATCATACGGGCATTCCTCTTTTCTGTACGCGGCCGTATCCGCAGCACCATTCCCAGCGGAGGCAGGGGGGTGTAATCAGGCAGGAACTGATCCACATTGCGTATCGCGGGAATCAAATAACCTGAAAGCCCAATCAGAGTTCCACCAATACCACACAAAAGGATCATCAAACCAAACCCGGAACCTGGCCCCACCCCAACCAGCCAGCCAAAGATGTTGGCGAGGGGACCTCCCTCAGCCATTGCCGGCTCGAAGATCCCTTCGCCAAAGAAGCCAGCCAATAATGGCGTAATGGGGATCATCGCCTGTGATAGAAAATCGCTCGCAGAAAAGACGCGTCCCTGCAAGTCTGGAGGAATTTTCGTTTGCATAAAGGTCTCAACTGCCACATTGACAACCGGTTCAAAAATCGTATTGATAACCATGGCTATCGCCCAGATAATGAAGACCTGCCCCACCCCAAGCAGAGTCAGGCCGAACAGACTGGAAATGACCCAGCCTATCAAGATGGCGCGAATGGGCTTTTTGATTCCTCCTACGGTACTCAGAAATACGCCTGCCACGACAGCCGCCAGTGCGCCAACCGATTGAACACTTCCGGCCGCGCTGGCATCACCTGACCGCAGCAGGATCATGGTGAAAAGCGCTGTGACCGATAATGCAATGCCCGAAAAGAAATTACCAAAAAAGAAAATGAGTTGTATACCAAGCAAACCAGGACGTCTAAGAATGTATTTGATGCCATAGATCGCCTCTGTCAAGAAATTTTCCTGCGACATCTGTCCCTCTTTTGTATGTGGGGTCGGCGGGATCTCTACAAATAATAAAGCCCCAATGGAAACAACAAAGGCAAGTAAGTTAAGGGCAAGAATGCCACTTAACCCGATTGTTAGATATAGTACCCCGGCGAGGACCGGACCGAAGATCTCCGGGGCATCATAAAGAAGAGACATCAAACCATTGGCGCGTACATATTGTTTTCGGGGGACCAGTGTTGTGATGGCAGCAGAATAGGATGGCGAGTGAAAAGCAAAACCAATCCCCTGAAAAACGGCAGCCACATACAGGTGCCAGACTTCCATGCTGTCGGTTGTTTGAAGGACCAATAGGATCGCCGTTGCTGAAAGCGAAAGGAAATCATATACAAGCATCATCCTCTTGCGGCTGTAACGATCTATGAAAACTCCCGCAAAAAGTACGACGATGAGATACGAGCCAAAATAAAAAGACTCCCAAAGACCCAGCGCGCCCCCACTGATATCGGTCATATTTAAAATCCAAATGGGCAATGCAAAAAATGTTATGTTGGAAGCGATGCCCGAAATCATCTGACCACTCCAGATAACGTAAAAACCCCGCATCCCATTCGGGCGGCGAAATAGAAAATCCAAGCTTGTCACTCTCCTCTTGGAAAAGCATAACACAGCGTTAATAAGAAAACAACCCTGAAAAAGGGCTATTTTCTTGTATTGTCATTTCAAAAAATGTTCAGGCAGGTTCTGCTCTGGCAAGCATGTCGTGGTCTGGCAATATGGTTTCAGCATTGTAAATGGCTGGAATGAAATAACCCAATAAACCAACCACGGCAGAAGCGAATCCACAGAGAACAATCAGCAATCCCATTCCGGCTCCGGGTTCTGTCCCAACCAGCCAGGCAAATGTCGCGGGGAGTCCGGTTTGCGCGCGGGCTGCAGGTTCAAGCACAAAGTCCGCGAGAGTGCCAGCGATGATGGGGGAGATGGGATTTGTGAACCAGGCAATCAGTCGTCGGGCGGAAAAGACGCGTCCTTGTAGATCCGGCGCAACCTTCGATTGCCAGATCGCTTGATTGGATCCATTAACCAACGGCACAATAACAGATGTAAGTGCTAATCCGGTTATCCAGACGGGCAAGCCGCCAGCAATTCCGATGATAGCCATGCTGAGGCCACCCCAGATCCAACCGAAGAGGACTCCATGAGAGCGCCGTTTAAATCCGCCCCATGCGCTCATCAACACGCCTCCGACTAAGCCGCCAATTGCTCCCGCTGTTTGAGCGGATCCTAACATCAGGCTGTCGTTGCCCGAACGCAAAAGGATCATGGGAGCCAGAACAGTAAAGCCGATACCTGCAAACAAATTCCCTGCGAAGAAAATCATCTGGAGTCCTAATAAGCTTGGTCGGGCAAAAATATATTTAAACCCGTATGCCGCCTCCTGTAACATTCCTCCCTTTACCTGGGAACCTTCTACCGTACGTGCTGGCTGAGGAATGTGAACAATCAGCAATGCGCCAATTGCTAAAATGAAGGTGACTACATCAAAAACCAAAATACCTGTCAAGCCAATTAGCGGAAGAACGGCACCTGCTAGGATTGGAGCGATCACACCAGGACCCGCTTCGATCAGAGACATCATTCCGTTGGCGCGGCCCAATTGCTCTTTGGGCACCATCGTTGAAATCGCAGCAGAATATGCGGGCCATTGAAAAGCCATCCCCAATCCATAAACAATGGATGTTACATATAAATGCCAGAATTCCAAAAGCCCAAGGGCCTGAAGAGCCAAAATCGCAAGCGTTGCAAGCCCGGCGCCCAAATCACTAACCATCATCATCAATTTGCGGTTATAGCGATCGATCATCACACCAGCAATCGGTGAGATCACCAGGAAAGGCGTGATGAAAAAGACCTGCATCAACCCCAATGCGGTGGCACTTCCGGTCTCCTGGAACATGAAGATCGTCAGTGCAAATTGACTCATCGTGCTGGCAAGGACCGAAACGATCTGACCCAGCCAGACAATCGTAAAACCGAATATCCCGCTGGGACGGTTTGTTGTGGTTTCCATTTATTCTCCCAAAGTGTAGTGACGACTGAAGTCGTCATTACAAACAATCATATTATTCTACATAGATCTCAACGTGCTCGCCATCTTCATCATCAGTGACATCAATAATTTTGCCAGTTACGCCGGAACGCAATGCTTCCATCACATTCGACATATCCACACCTTCCACCTGCGGGGCAAAGTGGGCGCCGATCTTCAACCCTGCGTCCACCAGTGCAAGCGGGATCTGCACTGATGCCTTCGAGCGGCCCGAGCGCGTGTCAGTGACGCGGATCCGCAGCCAGCGCGCGGGACCAGGCATCCCTGGTGGGCGAGGCGGAGTGGGTCTTCTTTCGCTCAGCGCGGCGAGCAATTTTGTGCCTTCCTCCGCGCTGAGTTTTCCCTCCTCGATCATCTTCAAAATCTTCATTCGTTCTTCTACAGATGCCATAATTACCTCCGATTTATAAATTCATTATCATACTTCACGAAGTTCTCAACTGTCTTGACGCAGTGCAACTGCGTCAAGAACAGAGATGTATAAATGCATTATGCAGTTGTAACCACTGCTGATTCTTCTGATAACACATTTTCCTTTTCCTCAGCTTTGGGAAGCTTGAACTTTAGCCAAATTGGGATCACAGATAATAATAAAACGATCGCAGTGACCATGAAAGGAAACTGAGGACTCACTCGATCCCATAGCTGCGCGCCGATCCATGGGGAAGGGAGTGAGATAATTCCGAGGCTGGTGCTGAATAAACCAAAGGCCGTACCGCGCATGTGTGCCGGCACTGCTTTACTGATCAATGATTGATAAGCGGGCGTGAGGATTCCAACGCCCAGACCCGCTACTCCCCAACCGACATAATAAAGCCATAGATTGCCCTGGGGAATATTGATCAGAATGAGCAAGGCGCTTCCCATCAGGATCATCCCTGTCGCGATCCCGACCCGTTCACCTGCTTTATCTGAAAGCCAGCCACCGGGTATGGTAACCAGCATCATGCAAATGCCGAACACCGAAGTAACCCAGCCAATCTGTTGCAGCGAAAGTCCGCCAAATTCCTGCATGTATACAGGGAAAAGATTCTCAGAAAACTGAAAAGAGACATCGCGTAACCCGTCTGTCAACAATATCCATGTAATGAGGCCACCCGAAACGATCATGCCAAACATGGTTCTCAGATTGGTCTTCAGGCTGTCAAATGAAAGTTTTTGACGCGTGGACGATTCGCTTTTTGCTGCTTCGCGTGCCATACCCAAACGCATCACCATCGCAATAAAATAGAAAATACCTGCGACCAGCAGCATCAATCTAAAGCCATAAGACCCAGCCAGCCAGCCGCCTAATGGAGGACCCACTACTGAGACGATCATAAAAATGGCTTGTGAGATCCCGAATACTTTCCCGCGATTCTCTTCACTGGAATGTTCCGCAATGAAGGCGTCGAAGCTCGGACCCACAAGTGCGCGTGCCACTGAACCCACAGCCATGGCAATCAGGAGCCATTCCCATCTGTCTGCAACAACCAAAGGGATGAAGCCGATCACACCGAACACGCTTCCAATTGCGATCGCGCGTAATCTTCCCAGTGAGTCGGAAATCCATCCACCCAGGATCTGCAGAAAAAGCGGGACGATCTGTGCGAGCGTAAAGAACAACCCGATCTGACGAATGGATGCACCCAAATCTTTTACATAAAGAGGCATGAACGATTGATACATGTTCCCGCCAATATTTGCGAAGATCATCGCTGCGAGGAACAAGATCAATAATCCGCTCAATAGAGGTTGTTTCTTAATTTTTTCCGTCATGATCGCTCCAGATCATCCTATAAATACGCGCACATGCTCACCGTCGTCGCTATCGTCCACATTGATGATCAACGGCTCATTCGAATCTCTGGTCGCATTCATCATCTGAATAATCCCATCCACGCGTCCCTTGCTCATGCCTTGAATATTTTTCCCAAAAGTTCGGAAGAACCAGGCAACAAGACCCAACGGCAAAGGAAATCCCAGCGAAATATGCTGGGGCCAATCTCCATCTTTTGCGTTTCGGCGATCTACATCAACATATAACCATCGCGAAGACCGCCCACCTGCGCCAAGCGCGATCAAGAGCACGCCAAGTAACAGCGGCAGCACCATGCAAAAAACCCAGAAATTCGCGCCTCCACTCTGTTGAATGCCGTAAATGATCCACGCGCTAAATACTGTGATAAAAACGCCAACCCATAAGGGAATCAACGCAAAGCGACGCGCACGCGACTTGATCTCTTCAAATTCAGGAGCATCGGTACTTTCATAGCCTCGACCTGCTTCCGTTTGAATGACCTCGACCTCTGCTTCAGCGGAGTCTGTGTCAGCGTCCAGGGCGCGCATTAAAGTTGCAGCTTCCGCTGCGGAGATTTTCCCCTCTTCCACCATTTGCAGGATTTTTTTGCGTTCTTCGGATGACATTATTTATTTCCCTCCAATGCGGCAAGTAATTGCTCAGCCTGCTCCGCGGTGATCTTTTTCTCTGCCAGCATTTTTAAAATTGCCATGCGCTCATCTTCCGAAACGGGCTCAGATGGAGGTGTTGGCGGATTCGGCACACCTTTGGGACCAAAATCCCAGTTCCATGGTCCAACAGAGGTACCATGTCTCCCATGGCGGGCATGTCGTCCCGCATGTCGCTCCGCGCGTCGAGCAGCTTCTTCCACACGCTTCGCCGCGCGGGCGGTGGCTTGTTCCACACGCCTGGAAATCCTTTCACCAAAGCCGGACCAATCAAAGTTCAAGCCAGCGAAGTTGCCAAACTCCTCAGCTGATTCGCCTGCCTCCACATTGTTGGAAACACGTACATCGCCGCCTGCATTTAGATAGATCTTTGCAGAGCCATTGCCCAAAGTAACAACACGTTCAGTTACATCTTCATCTTTAATACCGGGCCAATCAACATCAATGTCATCGCCGTGCATTGTAAGGGTCGCATTTGTATTTGGCGGCAGGACAAGTAATATGTCATCTCCGGCTGTTATGGAATATTCACCATCCAGCCTCGGTTCAAGATACACAACCACATCTTCCCCCACATTGACTTTTATATTCCCTCGCGCGCCGCGCAACGCCAGATCATCCGCAACGGAATCCAACGTAATGCTGCCTTCCACATCACGAATGGATACATCACCCTGAGCATTCTTTATATAAAGATTTTTCTTCGCGCCACGTAGACTAAAGTCGCCGCGAACACTATCAATCGCGATCAAGCCTGCTTCGCGGATTGAGAGATCGCCTCCAACTTCCTTTACTTCAAGGTCACCCATCACACCGCGGATTGATGTATCTCCGCCCACTGTTTTAAGAAGCAGCAATGCTCCTTTCGGGATGCGCAGGGATAGGTCATTGCCAGTGGATAGAAATACTTCTCCATCTTTCTGTTCAAAGCGGACCTCATCATCGTCCGCTTTAACTAGCATATCTTCACCATCCCAGCCGATGATGCTGAGATCACCGCCGACAGAGTCAATATTGATCTTGGGAGATGTACCAACATGGATTGATTTGGACATGGTTTATGCCTCCTCGCCGCGCAACATGCGCATGGCTTCATCTGCTGATATTTTGCCTGCTTCCAGGTCTTCAAGCACACTATTCCGCTTTTCGGAAGTGATCTCAATCGATTCATCCTTGCCGGGTTCAAAGCCGAGGGCGCGAATCACTTCATGCAAACGGTTTCGAATCGTCGGGTAGGAAAGACCGAGTTCCTGCTCCATGCGATTGATCTTCCCCTCGCATCGGACGAAGGTTACGATAAAATCAAGATGTTCAGCTGTTAGATGCGCGATCGGTCCGCCTGTGAAGCGACCTTCAATCGATGTGTCACAGGAAGAGCAATGCAACCGCGTAACTTCCAATTCCGCGCGGCAAACAGGACAACGAGTCGGTGCAGCAAACATAAGAACCTCCACTTAATCAGGCTTATATTTATGATACTTCATGATTTAAAAATTCTGGATGCATCTTGAAGAGAATCCAATTTACGGACTTGAGTAGAAAAGGAGTTTCGCTTTTTTAGTTTTTCGCCGGAACTGATCATCCAGCCTCCCAGCAGGTTCAAGAAATAGGTGAGACCGGACCTGGATTTCAGCATCTCTTCTTTGAGAATAAAAGCCTGATCCCTCTCAATCTTCTGACGATTTATTTGTTCCAGGTGATCAGGATACATATAGTCCATGTCATATCTCCTTCTGCAGAAAATTGAACCTGAAATCAACTTTCTCAAGGCTCAATTTACATTTCATGACGTTATTATATGTATTATTTATATTTTGTCAAGTACAAATAAATAAAATAAATATTGAAATTAAGATATTTAATACCAGGTTCAAAAACCTTAATTTTCCTACTCTCTGGAGTGTTTATGATCCGTTCCTTATATTTTCTACCAGGAAAACCAATCCGCAAAGATGTTCCTTCACAAGAATTTCCTGAACTCATCCGTGAGCCACGCGCTCTTTTGTGGGTTGACTTTACAAGCGAACCACCCGAGACCTGCCGCCCTATCCTGGAAGGCTTTGGGTTTCACTATTTAGCAATTGATGACGCCCTGCTGGAAACTCACGTGCCAAAACTTGATGACTGGGGGAATTACCTCTATATCGTGCTCAACTATATGAATATTAACGCGCATAGGAATCATTGGGAGACCGAAGTGGATGAACTTGATATCTTCCTCGGGCAAAACTATATCGTTACCCACCACGATTATCCAATCAAGGCCATTGAGGATACCTGGGCAGCATGTGACCGTGATCAGCGCAACGTTCAGGATGGACCCGATCATCTCCTCTATAAGATCACCGATCACCTCGTAGCTGAATACATGCCCGTGGTTGAAAAAATTGATGCCGCAATTGACCAGATCGAGGATCAGGTCTTTGACCGACCCACGCCTCGGACTCTCGAAAAGCTGTTTGCGCTAAAACGCGTTTTACTGGCCATGAGGCGGATCCTGCTCCCCCAGCGGGAGGTGTTGAACAAACTAGCCCGCGACGATTATAAAGTCATTGATCCAAAAGACCGCATCTTCTTCCGCGATATTTATGATCACCTTGTCCGCTTGCATGACCTGAACGAGAGCCTGCGTGACCTCGTAGGCGGCGCGCTGGATACTTATCTATCCGTCATCAACAACCGCATGAATGAAGTAATGAAAACACTGACCATTATCACCACGCTATTCATGCCGCTTACTTTTCTTACAGGTTTTTTTGGAATGAATTTCTTCGAGCCGCTTGGGCTAATGAAAGCCTGGACGACAAGTCCTGTTTTCTATA
>JAKEFL010000190.1 GCA_022616105.1 Anaerolineae bacterium
CTTCCCGATGGATTATTACAGGTCCTGGTATTGAATTCAAACCGCAGGCAAATGCCCGGCGTGGAGATCCTCATCACATGGGAAGGCAACGCGGAAAATTTCTTCACGGGCCTCAAACCCGAACTCGGCAATGGCTATGCAGATTACATCATGACGCCGGATATCACCTACACCGTTCAACTCAGGCTAGGCAGCGACATCGCAGCAGGATTGATTACCCCCACCTGCCAAACACCTGATGGCGCGACCTTCTTCGGTGGCATCAAGCTAACCTTCCAACAACCATAGTGCCTTCGCGCTGAGCGGAGTGCCGAACGCAGTTAGAGGCACGCAGTCGAAGCGCAACGCATAGATGAATTCCTCACAACACATCTTTAACGCGAAGGCGCAAAGACGCGATGATTTGATTTACTTCGCGTTGAGCTTTTCGACGATGGAACGATTTCCGCCGAATATAGATTGCGTAAGGTCACTTAATAACTTTATCCTCCTCGCCGCCTTGAAAAGCCGAAGGTCGACGGCGAAGAGAGCAAGAAATTTCCCCTCTCCCGGTCGCGCTGAGCGGAGCTGTTGGTCGAGTAGACGGTGTTGTTCCGTCATATCGAGACCCAGCGTAGTCGAAGCGGGGAGAGGGGCTAGGGGTGAGGGTATAAGGTTTTACGGTATTGAATTACTATTCGACCAGTCGTTACCGAGCCTCACCTCAACATCCACAGTCGAACTCGGGTCGGGTCTGATCAAAATCTGCGTGCTTGAATTGATTCCAAACAAAGCCTGAAAATATTTCAATGTATAGAGTTTGGGTGAATACAACACAACCACAGTGCGATCATAGGCACGGTCCGCGGGTCCAATTTCGGTCACTCCCAGTCCCTGACCGATGAAATAATTTCCCGTGGCTGTTTCTAAGCCTGGCGAGAACGAGCCGTTCAGCAAACGTATCCGCGCGGCATCTGCTTTTGCAAGGGTAAGCGGATCACCTTGTGCAGCCAGCGGACTTAACGCTCCACCGGAAGTGAAAATCTCATCGCGTAACACACGGATCTTATCAGGCAACGGCTTCATGATGCTGGCATCCTGACCACCCAGGATAACATTATCAAAAGCTACCATGCTGGTATCAATCGCGCCCCGCTTGATGCTTTCCACTGGTATTTCCCTTGCCAGCACAGCCAATCGAACGGCTGTGTCAAAAGGCATATTTGTTCGGATGCCGGCTGAAAACTCATTATAGAAATCATCGGCTTGTGTGAGCAGCGTGGCAAAGTTTGCGGGGTCGAGAACTTTATCTCGAATGGCAATAATCACCTTTTGCTGGCGCCTGGCGCGGCCAAAATCGCCATCATCGCCCTTACGATGGCGGGCGTATGCAAGTGCGGCTTCGCCGGGTAAATGGCGCATCCCACAACAGGTAAGTTTTATTTTATCCTGCCCTGAACCGATGCGGTCGAGCCGCAACTCTTCATCGTTATAGACATCGATCCCGCCGATCCGATCGATGAATTCTATGAACGTATTGAAATCCACCTGCGCGTAATATTGAATTGGCACACCGATAAATTGCTCGACCGTCCTTCTTGCCAGCTCAGGTCCGCCGCCAGGCAATTTGTTCCCTTCGCCTGAAGAGTAGGCAGTGTTGATACGGCTGTATCCGAAACCCGGAATGTTGACCCACATATCCCGCGGAATGGAAAGCATCCCCGCAGTCTTTGTGAGCGGATCAATGGTCAGCAGGATCATTGTGTCAGAGCGCGGCGCGCTGGTATCAAGATCGCGGGCATCCAACCCAATAATGAGGACGGTAATACGACTCGCTCCATCCCAGGCGGGAGGTAAATCCGACACGGGGACAGAAATCGGAGGAGGCAGATCCTCCACGCTGGGAACAGGTGTGCCGTCGTTGGTCA
Source organism: Anaerolineae bacterium (assembly GCA_022616105.1). Classification (GTDB taxonomy): domain Bacteria; phylum Chloroflexota; class Anaerolineae; order Anaerolineales; family Villigracilaceae; genus Defluviilinea. The sequence goes on from JAKEFL010000190.1 coordinate 1,908, forward strand.
ATACAGGCCCATTATTCCCCGCAGTGATAGTGCCACAGGAGGATGGAGGCATACCGGGTAAAGGCGTGATTATCCAGCAAGTTACGAGGCCGCGCACAAAGAAAAAGCCGCCTAGTGCCAGTACAACGGCAATCACCCAGAAAACGATTTGCCCAATGAAAGAACGTGTAAATTTGATGTCTTTGAGAAAGTCGATTTTGTTCATACAGGCTTAATATATACCATATCCAGGCCCAATCGTTCCAAGCCTTCTTTTGCCCAATGCTGAAGCAGGGCCGAATCTTCATTCATGACCTGCATCATTACCAGGATCGCACGATGATCTCGAATCTCCACGAGCGCGCGCAATGCAAGGATGCGGGAGGATTGCGATCCGCTTTTTACAGTTTCAATTAGTGAAGGGACAGCAGTGTTTCCGATCTTGACGAGAGCCTTCACTGCCAGATTGCTGACCAATGTATCTTCATCGCTCAACGCGCGGACGAGAGGCTGGGTCGCGCTTTCATCCGGCTTGGCTAAAAGCCGCAGCCCGAGCGCCGCACACTGACGCACCTCAGCGGCGGGATCGTTCAGAAACGGGACCAGCCATTCAGTCAGACAAAGAGGCGATTGAGAAAGGACGCGCAATGCCCACCAGCGTGAGTCCACATTTTTAGACTCAGTCAATTCCAACAACGCGGGAATGGCTTCCTCACCCATTTCAATCAACGCTGAAACCGCTTGTTCCGCGCGCGTTTCGTCGCCACTGGTTAAGTCATTCAACAGATCTTGCAGAGTGCTCACATTATTTCGCAGGAGGTGGAACAGGCAATTCACCTTCAGCCGTGTTTACCCACTTATCGCCTTCTTCAATCAACATGACGGGGATGTCATCCACAATGGGATATTTTCGAGCACAATCCTGGCAAATGAACCAGGTGTCTTTGTGAAGTTTGAGCAGGCCGCCTGTCGTACGCACACAATTGGGGCAGCGCAAGATTTCGATCAGAGTTTCACTAACCATGAATTCTCCATTTCTATATACCCCGTCATTGCGAGCCCCGATAGGGGCGAAGCAATCTCCGCGCGACGATGGGATTGCTTCGTCGGGAAAAGCCGCGAAGCGTCCTCGCAATGACGGACATAATCAGATTTACCCGGAAGGATTGCTGCACAGGTTTTTCTCCCTCGCCAATTTTTCAGGTTCTTTTGAATCGGGCCCATACTCGCAAATTGCCCGCCAGGGTTCATAGTGAGTCGAGATCTGATCCTGAAAAAGAACCGCGCCATCGCGCCATACCGTTCGCGTGACAGTCACATCTGCACCGTTGGCAGACCAATCCACCTGTTTCATTTCATTCTTTCGCAGTTCAGGGTTCTGCTCAAACGAAGGCGGCGGCGCGGAAACAACATTGACCGGACCCGTTGTATCCCATGTTACAGAACGGCCATCCCTGGTGGAATAGAACTTCCAGGTCAGTGAGCCGTTGCCCATATAGGTTTCCATCAGAATCCAATAAGGTGTATCGTTCGTAAATTTGAAATCAACCAGAGGGAAATAAACGGTTGCATCCAAACCTGCCAGTCGAGGGTCCACTGCCCCGCTGACTGTCTTTTCATAATAGGAAACGCGATAGGCATGGGGTGTACGTTCAATGATCGGAAAGCCTGCATTAAACACCGCTCGGAAGAGCGTTGTGCTCACCTGACAAACACCACCACCGACACCTTTGATCGTGCGCCCACCATAGATAATCAGTGCTTCTGCAAAACCATTATCAAGGCTTACATCTCCCATGGCTGCGCCCATTGAGAACGTCTCCCCGGGTGCAACCAGTACACCATGAAAACGCGCGGATGCAGCCTGGATGTTTTGGATCCTTTCCTGACTCGAACCAAAGAAGTAAGAGGTCTCTGCATGGATCAATTCGGTAATTCCAAGCTGCTGACCCGTAGTAGCGCCGGAGACCTGAGGCTGGGCTTCATTGATAACAAGATTAACTGTATGCTCACCGCGCAATAATGCATCATTGATCGCCTGGATGCTTGCCTCCACATCCATCGCGCGGCCGATCTTCGAATCTTCCATTAAATCCAACTGACGCGTTTCATCGTTAAAGATGAACTTTGCATTCGCAGGTAACCGATCCACATGTGACTTGACCGGTACAAGCAAATCTCGTAACCCGGTTGGATCAAGGACAACTTGAACGGCTACCTGATCTCCATTTCTTATGGGCTGCACACCAATTAAATTCGCAAGAACTTCAATGTTGTAAATATATGGACCGGGATCACCGCTTGTTGCATTTGGGATTGCAAGCGTAAGCGGCTGGCTGAGGATCTGACGCGCCACATCTGCCTGCCCGCTCACATCCAGGATTTGCGGCTGGATCTCCTGCACGACCAGCGGCACCTCACCATCGGTAAAGGTCTGCAATTGCGAGCCGAGATAAATCAGCGTGGCATCGATCTTCAACTCACGTCCCACCTGCCCGGGCTGCGCGACGACATTTGTCCCCTCCAACTTAAGGCTGGCTTCTGTCATCGGCTGATTGATCTGCGAAGATATCTGGCTCAAGTATTGAAATGCCACGCGCTGATCGAAGATGATCACAGGAGGGACATTGACCCCGGCTCCTCCTGCATGGATTTGACCAGCTAACGCGCCGAATAACCCACCTCTTCTGCCCAGGCGATAGGCTGTCACCGCGCTGGATGAGGGATCGAACACCATGCCGAGTTGTGCGGGAGTCGCGACCCACGCTTTTTCACCGTATCGAAAAAGGATTTTTCCGCTGATCGGATAAGAGAGAGTCTGGTTCAACTTGATCGCCGCATCTGACGGGGTCATGCCTGAAAGGTCCACACCTGCAACAGATACGCCTGGGAAGATGCGTCCCGCGTACATCAGTTGATACCCCAATACCCACGCAATGATCAGACCAAAGAACAATACTACGCCGCTGATCAACGCGGCAACAATTTGAGGAAAGACAGGAGTCCTTTGATAGGGATAAGATACAGTAGCCATTGGTGAAGATTATACCCTGATGAAAATATAAAGGTTACAGAGTGCCGCAGAATCCGTTAAACTTGAAATTTGAATTTTAGCCTGCAAATCGATTCAAAAAGTTTACTTATTAATGACACAAGCGGCAATGGGGAATGAGTAAGGGCTTTATCAAAATCTGGTTTATGTCACCCTGAGGGAGCGTTTTTCCGCGACCGAAGGGTCTCTCACACCGTGACATAGATGCTTCGCTCCGCTCAGCATGACATGATGGATTTGTCAAGCGACTTTGAAAAGACCATAAGTAATGCTTGCTCAAGCACTCAATAAAGACGAAATGCAAAAATTATTTGTTCCAAAGTGATGCTCGGTGGTCGAGTAGCGCTGA
>JAKEFL010000191.1 GCA_022616105.1 Anaerolineae bacterium
ATTATTGATTTCGTCATCATTGCCTTCGTGATCTTCATGCTGGTACGCACCATGAACCGCATGAAGAAAGAGGAACCTGCCGCGGCACCGACGACAAAGGAATGCCCGCACTGCTTCACAACTATTCCTCTTAAAGCCACGCGCTGCCCGAACTGCACTTCTGAATTAAAGTAAATACGGACATAAGTAACATGTCCAGAATAGTGCGGTAGAATTATCACAACTGACATGACCTGCCCCAGCCGCGAGAAAAGATATGCAAGCGTTTACTTTTTGGAAAACAATCACAATGGATCAGGCTAACCTGCTCGAAAGCTTGGTTGCTCTACTTGATGAGCATGGAATCCAATATTGTGTTATTGGTGGTCAGGCAGTCAATGCATACGTGGAACCATTGGTGAGCCTCGATTTGGATCTGGTTGTTGCCTTTCGCCAGCTTGATCAGGCAATGGAACTCCTCAACCAACATTTCGTTGTGGAGCAATTTCCGCATAGTTTGAATGTTTCGTTGAGTGGTTCTGATCTTCGTGTGCAAATCCAAACAGATGAAAGGTACGCCGGATTTGTTGAAAGGGCCTCCCGTCGGGAAATATTGGGATTGGAACTGCCAGTTGCCGAACTCAAGGATATTTTGCAGGGCAAGATCTGGGCGGCAGGAGATCCACAACGTAGAGGAAGCAAACGGCAAAAGGATTTAGCTGATATCGCCCGAATTCTTGAGAAGTATCCCGAGTTACGCGTTCAAGTTCCCAAGGAGATTCGGGCCCATCTGGTTGGCGATTCTACGAACGATTGACTATCTTCAAGATATGGGCGATCTCGATCAAAGCCAGGCGCTGCCCAAACTGTACTTCTCAACTTTAAATATGGGTGCACTAAAAGGTTGTAGATGGATTTTAGACGAGCGGGGCTAAAGCCGCCTGCTCAGCGCAACGCCTTCGGACTGGCGCACCCGAGTCGGCTTTTAGCCGACTTTCACGAACTGAGGCAGGACTCTGCAAAGCGCCCTGTGGGTCAGTCCGCCGAAACCAAATACGCCTAACAAACTTTGAGCGCTCCTTTAAAGATCAATTCATCGAAAAAGTAGAGAGTAGTTGTGATAGACTACTCTCTACTTTCTATTTCTCTATGGATTTCCTCGACAAACTCAACAGACAACAAAAGAATGCGGTAACAGCCGGGAACGGACCTGTTTTGGTGGTGGCAGGTCCCGGGTCCGGTAAGACGCGGGTGCTCACGCAGCGCATCGCCTATCTCATCGCTGTGGAAAGAGTCCGCCCGTGGCAGATCCTCGCCGTGACATTCACCAACAAGGCCGCGAAGGAAATGGAAGCACGCGTCAAATCCCTTCTGCCCGATCAAGCCATCGAAGGGATTATGCTTGGCACGTTTCATTCGATCTGCGCGCGCATCCTGCGAAGAGAGTCAGAACATCTGCCAATCGAATCCAATTTTGTGATTTTTGATTCGGATGACCAGGAAAGAATCGTGAAGGGGGTGATCCGCGAGTTGAACATCAATGAAAAGTTATACCGCCCCGCGAGTGTGCACGCTGCGATCTCGCGCGCCAAGAATGAATTGATTGGACCGGATGATTACCCGACTACAACCTATCGCGATGAAGTGGTCAAGCGCGTGTACGTGGAATATCAAAAACGACTCATCTCCAGCAACGCAGTGGACTTCGATGACATTTTGCTTTACACTGCAAAACTCTTGCAGGATATTCCCAACGTACGCGATAAATACTCTCAAAGATTTCGGCATGTCTTAGTTGATGAATTTCAGGATACAAACATCGCACAATACGAACTCATCAAACAATTTTCCTGGCATCACAAAAATTTATTCTGTGTCGGGGATCCCGATCAATCAATTTATAAGTTTCGCGGCGCGGATTGGCGCAACGTGCATCGCTTTGAACAGGATTTCCCCGACGCGCAGATTGTCCTGCTCGAACAGAACTATCGCTCCCATCAAAACATTCTCGACGCGGCAATGGGCGTCATCAATCGCGCTCGCAACCGAAGGCGAAAACAACTCTTTACAGAGCGAGGCAAGGGCGAAAAGATATTTTTCTACGAAGCGCCTGATGACTATGCAGAAGCCGCTTTCGTTGTGGATGGCATTGCTCAACTTGTAGCATCGCGCCAATTCGAACCGGGTGATTGTGCGGTGATGTATCGCACGAATGCAATGTCTCGTCTGCTGGAAGAAGCTTTTCTGCAGGCGAGGCTTCCTTATCGGTTAGTAGGCGCGCAACGATTCTATGGAAGGCGTGAAGTTAAAGATATGATTTCCTTCCTGCGTCTCGTTCATAACCCGGCTGATGAAGCCAGCCTTGATCGTGTCATCAACGTTCCACCGCGCGGCATTGGTGATAAGACCTTGCTCACGCTTCACAATGTCGCGCGCCAAAATAACACAAGCCCGGGCATGGTGCTTCTTGATCTGGCGAGAGGTTCGGATTCACCATACTGGTCCTCATTCACGGGCCGCGCAACGATTTCCCTTGCAGATTTTGGCGGGATGCTCGCCAACTGGCGCGCCGCTGCACCGTCTCTTACAACTGCTGAACTATTTGACCGCATCGTGATTGACCTCAACTATAAGCAATATATTGATGATGAATCAGAAGAGGGTGTAGACCGTTGGGAAAACGTACAAGAGTTAAGGCGTCTTGCGCTCGAATATTCCACACGCTCGCTCGATGAATTTCTTGAAAATGTTGCACTTGTCTCTGACCAGGATACATTGACAGAAGGCAACGTTCCAACACTTCTCACACTTCATGCCGCGAAGGGACTTGAATTCGGCGCTGTCTTTATCGTGGGTCTCGACGATGGTATTCTGCCGCATAGTCGTTCGTTTGACGAGCCCGAAGAGATGGAAGAGGAGCGCCGCCTCTTTTACGTTGGTATTACGCGCGCGAAAGATAAACTCTATCTCATCCGTGCCATTCAACGCGGCGGACGCGGCATGGCAGAAGAGACATATCCATCTCGTTTTCTGGATGATGTTCCTGTGGATTTACTGGTGGGCCGGACGCGGACCGGGCGCGCGATGCGCGGAACACCTCCTGATACGAAATGGTCGCTCTATTCCAAGTCCCAGTCTGCTTCCGTTATTGAAGCAAAATTCCGCGCTGGGACGCGCATTCGCCATCAAATCTGGGGTGATGGCATTGTTCTTGATAGCAAGATTCAAGATGACGACGAGATCGTGGATGTGGTGTTTGAGTCAGTTGGAATCAAAAGACTATCGGCAAGCCTCGCAAATTTGAAAATAATTTAGTTTCATCCCAAATCCGTTGGTCGAGTAGGCGGTGCTCGTTCCGCCATATCGAGACCAACATGCAATCAAAAGTATCTATGTTATTGGTGGTCTCGATACGTCCTGCAAAAATCGCGCAGGACTACTCGACCACCAGAATATGTAGGAGTCCCCATGCAATACACCAATCTCGGCAAAACTGGCATGAAAGTTTCGCGCTTGTGTTTGGGCATGATGAGTTATGGATCCAAAAAATGGCGTGAGTGGATTCTGGAAGAAGAGGAATCAAAACCGTTTATCAAGCGCGCCTTCGATGCAGGTATTAATTTCTTCGATACTGCGGATGTCTATTCACTCGGGGAAAGTGAACGCGTGACAGGAAACATACTCAAAGGACTTGGGGTGAGACGCGAAAACATCGTCGTTGCTACCAAGGTCAACGGGCAAATGAGCGATGACATCAACGATAAAGGACTCTCGCGCAAACACATCATGGTTTCAATCGACAAATCCCTTCAACGCCTGCAAATGGATTATGTTGACCTGTACCAGATCCATCGCTGGGATTATGAAACGCCCATCGAAGAGACCATGGAAGCGCTGAACGATGTCGTGCGGGCTGGCAAAGCGCGTTACATCGGCGCGTCATCCATGTTTGCGTGGCAGTTCGCCAAGTCATTGCATGTCTGTGAAGCGCATGGCTGGACAAAGTTCATCTCGATGCAGAATCACTACAATCTCGTCTATCGTGAAGAGGAACGTGAGATGATCCCGTTGTGCCAGGATCAAGGCATCGGGCTTCTTCCCTGGAGCCCGATGGCGCGCGGATTCTTTGCGGGAGACCGTAAACGCGACGGTGGCGGCAAAACATCACGCGCCAATAGCGACCCCTTTGCGAAAGGCTTATATTTCCGCGATGAGGATTTCACAGTGGCAGACTGCGCCGCAGAAGTGGCGAAGGAACGCGGTGTGACCGCATCGCAGATAGCACTGGCGTGGGTTTTGAATAAGCCCTATGTTCATAGTCCCATCATCGGCGCGACCAAAATGGATCATCTTGATCAAGCCATCGCCGCGCTCGAGATCAAACTTTCGGATGACGAAGTGAAAAAACTTGAAGAGCCATATAAACCACATCCAGTTTTGGGACATTCGTGAGAGACTAAACACAAAGGGCACAAAGG
>JAKEFL010000192.1 GCA_022616105.1 Anaerolineae bacterium
GACGCTACGCGGTCGCTTCCATTCGATTGAAGAGGAGCGCCGCATTGAGCTTGTCGAAATGTTGACAGTGCTGATCTTCTTTGCACCAGCGGAGTATACAAGGAAATACGGATTCGCTTTGAAGGACAGTATCGCATGAACATACTCTACCTTTATGAGTCATTGCGTATGGGTGGCATAGATTTCTTACGGTCACGGTATTTTGTCGAAGACATTGAGAAGCGGGGTCATAATGTGTGGCTTGCAAATTTCATTGTTGAGGGCGAAGTAAAAAGTAAATCAAAGGAATTACAGAATGACTTAATTTCTCTTAGTGAAGTGTCCGAATTTGATCCTGATATATTGTTAATAGAATTGGGGGCATTTTCTACAGGTAATAGGCTGCACAGCCGTGTTTGGCTGGATGAACTCAAACTTAAGGGATGTATTATTGTCCATTGTGGTTTAGATTACAACGAATATAATCAAAAGAGAAAGCAATACGATGAAATGTTTGCAGGCTTTAGCGTTGGGATTCTCAAAAATAAGAATGATAAACAAGACATTGATGAACTTCCTAATATCCGAGGACTCGGCTGGAGTCAAAAGTCTCGTACAGATGTTGAGACATTAAGAAAATATTGCTATATTCAGGATCCAAAGGTTTTTGAAAAAGTACCCTGGGTTGAGTCCCTTCATGCGCTCGTAATCACACCGCTCGATATCATGGGATTCAATATACTGATTACCGCTGGCTCTCAGGGGTTCATAAAGGCTTACAACGATTGGGATATACACAATGAACACAATCCTGTATATGGAGCATTCAATGACCATAATGGAATAGAGATTCTAATAACAGGTCACTTCGTAACAGATGGCAGGGAACGAGCAGAAGGGGAAACCAATCGAATTTTTCTAATAAACATTCTTGAACACTTACACACCTATAATCCAATGGGTTACAGGAACAAATTTGAACGAACAAAGCGCACTACCGAAGGTTTAAAAGTAGATGACGAGGAATCTATCAATATGACCTCAATATTATTTCTCGCTGCTGACCCAACAGATGCATCACGATTAAGACTAGGTGAAGAATTTCGGGAAATTCAAGAGAAACTCAAATTAGCCAAATTGCGCGATCATTTCAGGTTGGAATTGCCTCAATTATCAATTCGACCAGCTGACATTAGTCAGGCATTGCTGGACGTACAGCCACAAGTTGTTCATTTTTCTGGTCATGGTGTGGCAACAGGCGCGTTATGCTTTGAGAATCGAGAAGGACAAATTCAATTTGTTCAGCCTGATGCAATAGCAGCATTGTTTGAACAATTCGCCAGTCAAGTAAGTTGTGTACTGTTGAATGCCTGTTATTCAAAGGCGCAAGCAAAAGCAATTGCGAAACACATTAACTATGTTATTGGAATGAATCAAGCAATAGGTGATAAAGCCGCTATCGCTTTTGCTATCGGTTTTTATCAGGCATTGGGAGCGGGAAGGACAGTTGAAGAGGCATATAAACTTGGATGTGTGCAAATCAAATTACAGGGTATTCCCGAGGATTTGACACCCGTTCTGGTCAAAAAGCGGCAATCGAGAAAATAGGTAATTGCCAAAAATCCTCGCGCGCCTAGTGTTTCTCATACGAAAGGAAATTTGTGCTTCAACTCAAAACCACCCCCTTCCACGAACGGACATCGAAACTGTGCCTGCCACAAAACTGGCGGCGCTGGGCGGGATATATCGTCGTCGGTTCCTATGAACTGACGCTCGACCGCGAGTATTGGGCAATCCGCAATTCGGCGGCGTTGATCGACGTGACACCATTGATGAAATACATCATTAAAGGCAAGGACGCGAGTCGTTTGTTGAACCGTGTCGTCACCCGCGACATGGATAAGTTGAAAGTGAGACAGGTCTATTACACGGGCTGGTGCGACGATGAAGGCAAGATGATCGATGATGGAACGATCAGCCGTCTCGATGAGACGACATACAGAATGACATCCGCTGACCCATCGCTGAGATGGCTTTCGATGAATTCAGTTGGACTTGATGTGGAGATCACGGAAGTTACGGATAATATTGCCGCACTCAGTTTTCAAGGACCTAACTCGAGGAAAATTCTAAATAAGGTTGCTGATGATCCCGTTGATGGACTGAAATATTTCCGCCTTATGCAGAACAAAGTGGATGGCATCCCTGTCACAATCTCCCGCACAGGCTATACGGGCGATCTGGGATTCGAGCTTTGGATGGATGCAAAAGACGCGCTCACCATCTGGGACGCGTTGATGGATGCAGGGCAGGATTACGGGATCACACCTGTGGGTATCCTCGCCATGGACATGGCGCGCGTGGAGGCGGGTCTGTTCATGATCGAAGTGGATTACACATCAACGAGCCACGCCTGGATCGAGCCGCAGAAGTCATCGCCGTTCGAGCTGGGACTAGCCTGGACTGTGGCGCTGGATAAGCAAGGTTATTTCGTCGGTCGCCGCGCTTTGGAACGTGAGAAGCGTGAGGGTTTACTGTGGAAGTTGATGGGACTCGAAGTGGAATGGGACGGGATGGAGCGATTGTTCAAAGACGTTGGCTTGCCGCCGCAAATCCCTGGCATGGCGATGAGAGGCAGTTTGCCGATCATAGTTGGGAATGTGCAGGTTGGATATGCTTCCACGTCAACATGGTCACCGCTGTTGAAGAAATACATCGCGCTCGCGCATTTGCAGAAGCCATATTATGAAGTTGGCACGAATGTGAGAATGGAAATCACAGTGGAACATCATCGTCAGCATGCACCTGCGAAGGTAGTGAAGTTGCCGTTTTATGAGCCTGAGTGGAAGAAGAAATAGTTGCATAGTCGCTTAGTTTGATAGTTTGTTAGTCGAATGGTTGTACCTTGAAAATAAAAACTCTCAAGCGTGAGCTTGAGAGTCTTATGAAAGAGATTTAGTTTTACGAGACAGTTTCCACGCGGATTTCTTTCAGGATGGCAGAAATCTCTTCTTCTGACTGAATGTGTTGTTTAAGCACCTGCTCGGTTTTTTCCAGCACGCGATCAGCAGAGAGTTTTGCCAAATCCTGCCGCATGGCTTGTCCGATATATAGCTTGAGCAGGGCTTCCACGGACATATCCCGTCCCGACGCGATTTTTTCGAGTGATGCTAGTGTGTCAGTAGGAATATGAATGGTGACAGGTTTGCTATCTCGCGAGCGAAGTTTCAGATCAAAACCTTCTTCAGTTTTTAGCGGTTTTTCAGTTTGCTTCTTCATAGACTTCTCTTTCAGCACGGGTTGCAGGACGGGCAGATATAATTCGGGTTCGGTCGTCACGCTCCGTATACACAGCCAGTAAAAGGCGCTGGGAGAAAGTATACCCGATAATGAAATCACGTTCTTCCTCATCACCCACCGAAGCATCGCCTGTCTGGTAGAACGGATCGAAAAACACCTCGGCAGCTTCTTCAAAGGTCACGCCATGTTTTTGAATGTTGCTTTGGGCTTTGGTCTCATCCCATTCAAAGAGAACGCCTTGTTTATTTTATGAGCCGGAGTGGAAGAAGAAATGAAATGCATTTAATCCTGACTATCCATCCCAAGAAAATTCATCTGGCAACATTGGGATATGTTGTACTCGCCAGTTAGCCTTTTCCTTCAAGCGATGAAAACTGAGCCGAACCCTGAATTCTTCTCCCAGTGTTGGGGCATTCCGACCAGCAATCCAAATCGTATCTTGTGCAGTAGGATTATATCGATCTTGTAAAATTCCATTTGGTACCGCTGCAACAGTCATACTTCTTAAAATATTCCCCGCACCTTCTTCATAGTTGTATTTGACAAATATGGTCGTGGTTAAGTATGAATCATCTGTGATATTAATAATTTCAGGTAATTTGCCTTGAACTTCTAACTCTTGCCCAAATCGAACCTGTTTTACCATCATGGAAAGTTGAGAAATTTGTAATGTAGCAGTGCCTTGTCCAGCTACTTTTTCTGCTTTCGAATCTACGAACAAAGCTTGTTTGATTGCGTATTCAGGATGGAAGAGGTAACACGCGCGCTTGTAATCAACTTTACCAAATAACCTCTGGTCAATTCTTGGCATGCCAAGACGTTCTAATGCTTCCCGCGTTATGTCTTCACCAATATCTGCAACCTGGTCGCTCTCAATTAGAAAAATTTCCTGAGCAGCAGTTCGATAGTTGTATAGCGCCTGTGTTACTAATCGTAGGGACACTTTCTCGATTTCTTCAAGGCGGTCAAGATTTTGACGTAATTCTTCGGGATTTAGTAGCATAGGGTTTTCGCTTTGATTCTGAGATGAGTCTTTTCTGCGTTCCAGATTTCATCTTTGACTTTGCCAATTCGACGTATTGCTTTTCCAATTCTATTCCAATGTATTGACGATTTTCCTGAATGGCGGCAATCGCAGTTGTTCCACTGCCCATGAAACAATCCAACACAATTTCATCCGGATCAGTAAGTAAGCGAATTACCCGTTTCGGCAGTTCCAGCGGGAATTTTGCTTCATGGTCATCGTTTGCTCGAACAGAAGGAAATTCCCACACGCCGCGTGAACCCCATTCTTTCCATTCGGCAGCAGAAAGCCTGTTCCTATCGAATTTTGTAATTCCGGGTTTCCAGAAGAAATAGAGATATTCAAACTCATCAACAGAGCGATAGGATAAACTAGCCCAGCGTGAATTTTCCCAAGCAGCGTCTTTCACCCAAACTCTGCGGTCATAAGGATAAAAACCTGCTTCCAATGCCCAATCTTCAACCATGCCACCTACAATTTTGACTCTTGTTTGTGGTTCATGTTTGCCACCGCGAATATTATTACCATGAAGCCGTCGATCAATGGTTTGTTCACTGCAATTCAATAATTTAGCCAATTGATAACGGCTATAAGTTGGGTGTTTTTTCATTGCACTCAAGACATCTTCACGTGTAACAGAAGAACGTTTCTTGTTCACCGCATCTGCTTGAACTCGTGGCATTTCGGGATCTCTGAAAACTAAAATATCGGCAATATTGATAACTAAAAAACCGCCAGGTTTAATAATTGGAAAATGCAGATTGATGACTGACTTGAGAAGATTTTGCCAATCTTCAAAAGTCAAATAGGCTTCGTATTCCTTACCAACAAAATAAGGTGGCGACCAAACACTAACGGCGACCGTATTTGGCTCAATTTTCGGCAATAATTCCCGCGCGTCTCCTTGATAAATTTCATTAGCATGCAAATAGGTTTCAAGTTCACTTCCATTAGAATAAAGCGCGTGAAAAGTTTTTTGGAGGTTTTTAGGAAGTCTGTCTATTTTAAAAGTGGGAAGAGTGTGTTCAGCCATAAAATTACCTTTTGTAGTCATTTGTTCTAATTATACTCATGTTTTGGTTTGGATGTTCTTTTGGGATTGTCGGGAAATTATGGATAATCTATAATCTCAGCCTACCAATAAAAAGGAATCATCTATGACATTCAATCAATACAATGCAATCATCATCGGCGGTGGGCACAATGGTCTCGTCGCCGCGGCATATCTGGCGCGGGCGGGCAGGAAAGTCGTGGTGCTCGAGCGCAGGCACATCGTCGGTGGGGCGGCGGTGACGGAGGAGATTTTCCCCGGGTACAAGTTCACCGAGTTTTCGTACGTGGTGAGTCTCTTACGCCCGGAGATTATCCGTGACTTGGAATTGCCCAAACATGGATTGAAGATTCTTCCATTACCAAGCACATTTACTCCCATGGAAAACGGCGATTATCTCGCCGCATGGGATGACCATGACTTGACCCGCCGCGAAATCTATCGTCACTCGCCTAAGGACGCCGAAGCCTACGACGAATATGCCCGCGTCATGGCGCGCGCCGCGAAGGCAATCAAGCCCATCATCAACTTGATTCCGCCTGACCCAACGTCGTTGAGTATGCGCGATATGTTGGGTCTGTTGAAGGTTGGTCAATACGCCACGTCACTTTCTGAAAAAGAACTGTACACCATCGCCAAACTTGCCACGCAATCGTCAGCAGATTTGCTCGAAGAGTGGTTCGAGACCGATGCGTTGAAAGGCACCAAAGCCGC
>JAKEFL010000193.1 GCA_022616105.1 Anaerolineae bacterium
ATTAATGATTATAAAAGGTAGCTCAAGATGGCATTTTGCGCTACCTTAGGTGTCGCGATATCTCCTGCACAATTTCATCTACTGATTGTGAAATATCTACAGCACGTGCATTCGTAGGTTCCTCCAACGCATCGAACTGGGACTGAAGCATTTCAGGTTTCATGTAATGATCTTTGCGCGCGGACACGCGCGACCAGATCAAATCATAACTGCCTTTGAGATAGATAAGCTGCACACTATCGTTGCCTTCCATTAACTTCTGACGGTAACTTTCCTTGAGCGCGGAACAAGCTAATACGCCGGGACGACCCCGCGTCAGACAGGATTCAATCAAATCGTGAAGCGAAGCAAGCCACGGGGCGCGGTCTGATTCGGTGAGTGGTATTCCCATCTCCATTTTGGAGATGTTTTCCTGTGGATGAAAATCATCCGCGTCGTAAAAGTCCCATCCCAATTTTGATGCGATGGCTTTGCCAATGGTCGTCTTGCCGCTTCCAGAGACGCCTATCACAATGAGAAAACGTGTTTTCATTATTCAAGGCAATTATATTGAATATACGAAAAATGAGTGTCAAAATTCAAGAAATCCCTAGATCCAATGGGAACTTCCCCCATTGTTTAATTTCAAACTCAGATGTACATTGATAACAGACTATCTCAAATAGTCGGGTTGCTTGTAAAGAGCAAACGAAAGGAGTTAAACATGGACCTTTTACAATGGGCACTGATCGCCTTCGTAATTGCTGCTATCGCAGGCTTGTTCGGATTTACCGGCGTAGCACAAGGTGCGGCTTCTGTAGGATGAACACTGTTCGGTTTATTCCTGGTAATTGCCGCGGTTCTTTTAGTGCTGGCTCTCCTGGGCGTTAGCATCTTGACCTAAACCCAAAATTCCAATTGCGGGGAGTTAATAGATATGTACAGCGAAGAAGCCGAGGCATGAATGCCTCGGCTTCAATTATGAATACTTCCGAGCAGATAGTTTTTCTCATCGTCATTGCGAGGAGGACATAGTCCGACGAAGCAATCTCCAACACGTTTAGCAAAGCCCGATTTTCTGGAGATTGCTTCGCCGCCCACGCTTCGACTGCGCTGCGCTCCGCTCAACGCGAAGGCGGCTCGCAACACTCGCACCCGCATGTAAGTGCAGGTGTGACATAATGAGATTTATTGTTTTTTGTGAAAGAAGGGTTTATACTGCCAACTACAAATGTTCTTGTTCTGATCAATCAACTAACCGAACAGAGTGGAAAAGAGATCATGCAACCCCTCGATAACATTCGAATTTTAGATATCACCCGCGCGCTGGCAGGACCCTACTGCACAATGATGTTGGGAGACCTGGGTGCAGATGTGATCAAAGTGGAGCGCCCCGGCAGCGGTGACGAAACGCGCGGTTGGGGACCTCCGTTTGTCGGCAAGCCGTATGGTTCCTACCCTGGCGAATCCGCTTATTTCATCGCGGCGAACCGGAATAAACGCAGCGTGACTGTGAATATCCAAACGAAAGATGGGCAGGAAATTATCCGCAAGCTGGCGGGAATCTCTGATGTGCTGGTCGAGAATTATCGCACGGGAGATTTGGACAAGCTGGGCTTGGGCTATCCTGATTTGCATCGTCTATATCCCAAATTGATCTATTGCTCGGTCAGTGGCTATGGGCGCACCGGTCCGTACGCTGATCGCCCTGGTTATGATGCGATTCTGCAAGCCGAGGGTGGGATGATGAGCATCACAGGTCCAGTGGATGGATCTCCCTCCCGCGCAGGCATCCCCATTATTGACATCACATCCGGAATGTTTGCCGCCACAGCGATCCTCGCGGCATTGCGCGCTCGAGATATCACAGGAGAAGGTCAACTCGTTGACATCTCCCTTTTCGATTCGCATCTTGCGCTCCTCACAAACGTTGCATCCAATTATCTTGTTGGCGGGCAGCCACCTCGCCGTTTGGGGAATGCCCATCCAAACCTTGTCCCTTATGACGCATTTTCTGCCCGCGATGGCTGGTTCATCGTAGGCGTCGCCAATGAAAAACAATGGGGACTATTATGTGACATGCTGGACCGCCCGGATATGAAAACCGACAGCCGTTTTACACCCAATGGGAATCGAGTTGCCAATCGCGAAGTTCTGGTGGATGAACTCAATAAGACTTTTTCTCAACGGGATGTGGATGACTGGCTTGCAGATCTGGTCCAGGCTGGACTCCCTTGCGGACGCATCAATTCAATCCCGGAAGTATTTGCCCACCCTCAGGCACAGGCGCGCGAAATGACGTTGGAATCGGAGCACGCCTCTGCCGGGACCGTGAAGCTGACCGGCTTCCCCTACAAATTTTCCCACACCCCGGCGGAAATCCAGAAACCGCCGCCGATGTTAGGTCAGCACACGGAAGAAGTGCTAATGAGTCTATTGAATTATTCAAGTGAATACGTGAATTCCTTGAGAGATAAAGGAGCAGTCTAAATTAATTTAGGCGTTTAGACAGGACGAGTCGCCCATAAATAAACACTGGATTGACGTTTTTCAATTTCAGTAGAAAACTGGACATAATAGAAAATGGATCAAAAGCTCATCAATCATCCCAAAATGACCTCTGGGATTTTCAATATCTTCAAAATCATCATGGGAGTACATAGCTGGTGAATACAGATCCCATTTCACAACTGGCAGAGCCGCTATAATGGGAAATACAATAAACGGCAGTATCAACTTATAAGCCGGAAATCCAAACCACGTCTGGTGAGAGGCAGCGGCATGAATATACAGATTGAGGAAAGACAATCCGACTCGCCATTTGTTGAGAGAATCTGGCGCAGTCAACCTGGCGAACCTGGTGAATTCACCTCGATTGCGACGAGTCATTGGGAACTGGTGGTATGGCAGGAAAACGGTACATCCAATATTGCACTACGAGGGCCGGAGACTACTGCAACATCCGCACCTGTCCCTGCTGATTCGGTGTCCTTCGGGGTCATCTTCAAGTTGGGTACTGTGATGCCACATCTTCCCGTTCCTCAGCTTGTCGATAATCAAATCCATTTACCGCAAGCAGCAGGCGAATCTTTTTGGTTGCACAGTTCTGCGTGGCAATTCCCCAACTATGAAAATGCCGATACCTTTGTAGACTGGCTCGTGCGGGATGGGCTGCTGGTGCATGATCCTGTTGTGGACGCGGTGTTACGAGGTCAACCACAGGAATTGTCAATTCGCACTGCACAGCGTCGGTTTTTACAAGCAACTGGAATCACTCACAATGTAATGCACCAGATTGAACGAGCGCGTCATGCGACGCTTCTGCTAAAAAGTGGTGTATCAATTCTTGATACCGTTGACCAGGCCGGTTATTATGACCAGCCCCATTTGACTCGATCGCTCAAACGTTATATCGGGCAAACTCCCACTCAAATTCAAGACAAAAAAGATGCTCAGCCACTGTCGTTTTTGTACAAGACATCATTTCTCTAGTACGTTATGATGGATTTGTTCGATCATCACACAAGAGAAAATGGAGTGTTCACATGAGAAAAGTCGTTGCAAGTTTATTCATCTCACTGGATGGGGTAGCGGAATCGCCCGATAAGTGGCAGTTCGAATTCGACGACGACATGACGGCCGCCATAACCGCCGAGATAGCAGGGATTGATACCATCCTGCTCGGTCGCGTGACCTACGAGGAATGGCTTCCGTATTGGCCGACTTCTACGGACGAACCGTTTGCCAGTCACATTAATAAGACGCCCAAGTTCGTTGTCTCAACAAGCCTGGACAAAGTTGAATGGGGGCAGTGGGACAAGATCGGCCTGATTAAGGGCAAGCTCGCAGAAGAGATTGCCAAACTGAAACAGCAGCCCGGCAAGGACATCGCCATTGTCGGGAGCCCCTCCCTGGTTCGATCCCTACTGCAAAGCGACCTGCTGGATACGATCCGGCTGTGGGTGCATCCAGTGGTGGCGGGCAGCGGCAAGCGCCTCTTCAAGGATGGCGATGACCTGAAGCGGTTGAAACTGGTGGATTCAAAGATGACACCTTCAGGGTGCGCGATCCTCACCTACCAGCCTGTAGAGGCATAACGGTAAGCAGTTGCATAGGAGAACACACATGAAAACAGTCACTTCAAAAGATGGTACAACCATCGCCTTTGATCAGTTCGGTACGGGACCAGCGATCATCCTGGTGACGGGCGCGACAGCATTTGCGTCACAACCTGGGGGTGATGCCTTAGCGATGCAGTTGGCACCGCACTTCTCCGCGATCAACTATGACCGGCGTGGGCGTGGAAAAAGTGGGGATACACTGCCGTATGCCGTGGAACGCGAGATCGAAGACATCGACGTGTTGATCGACGCAGCAGGTGGATCGGCGTTCCTGTATGGAATATCTTCGGGCGCGGTGCTTGCCCTGGAAGCTGCAAGCATACTTCCGAACAAGGTGAAGAAGCTGGCGCTATATGAGCCGCCGTTCATCATTGACGACAGCCGCCCTCCTCTACCGGACGATTATGTCGCGCAACTCAACGCAGCGATTGCGGCGGGTCGTCGGGGGGATGCCTTCGAAATCTTCTTGACGAAGGCAGTGGGCATTCCTGCCGAGTTCGTCGCTCAGATGCGCAATGCCCCGCCGATGCCGCCTCAGGAAGGCGCCATGTACGAGCCAACGTGGTCAGAGATGGAAGCGGTAGCCCACACAATTGCATACGATGGTACGATCATGGGAAACACCATGTCCGGCAAGCCACTGCCCGAAGGGAAATGGGTTTCTGCGGCAATGCCCACACTGGTCATGACGGGCGGGAACAGTGAAGCATTTTTCCACGACGGCGCGAAAGCACTGGTTGGCATCCTTCCCAATGCGCAGCACCGTATCCTGGAAGGTCAGGATCATGCCGTCTCTCCGACAGCGCTTGCTCCCGTACTGATGGAATTTTTCAAAGCCTGATATGACGTCAGCCGAAGAATTCGTCGTCCCGCCCACTTGCGGCTAACGCCAACCGTTAGCCCCACAAACCATCTCGGCATTTACCCAAGGTGATTTGCCGCCACCTCACCACTCGCTCTGGGATTCGCTCATCCCCCCAACTTATGGCAGAACTCGTTCAATTCTTCCCGAGCACCCTGCCACTTTAGATCGCCGAGTTTCTCCTTAAGTAGAACACTCTCACGAACAGTGGCTAACTCCTTGTAGAGCAGAGCCTCTTCCCGGCGTTAGGTTAAACTTTCCGCGAAGTTTGTTTGGAAGTTATGTTTGTCATAAACTTCTCTTCTTTAATTACTGTTCACTAATTCAGGGAGCATCTGTCTTAGCCTTTGAAGAACTCTACAAGCACAGGAGCAATTGCTTCAGGAGCTACGTTATGGGGCTGACCTTTCAGGGTGCGACGCTGCGCATTGGGAAGGGCATCCGCAACCGCTTGCGCCGCGTGGCTCAGCCACGAAGTAGTACCACCATCAAGCACCAGCGTTGGCGTAGTGACGTTCTTCAGTGTCTCAGGTATCGAAAAGTCGCCTATCACTTCTGCATCGTGAATCAGCGCGGGCGCTGACGCCTCAAAGGCTGACCAGCTCGGCAAGTCGCGCAAGGGCTTCACAAATTCAACTGGCAGGCCGGCAGCGACGGTGAGGAATAGCTCGGGCATATCGCCGCGGCGACCTTCTGCCAATAGCTTCTCCTGTTGCAGCTTGTAATCGGCCGGCACTGGCGGACGTGTCCCGGGGATGATGAAGGGAGGCTCCCAAACCGCCAGTTTGGTGTACTTGTCATTGAGACCATAGGCAGCGGCATAGAGTGCAAAGATGCCCATGCCCGAACTGCCGTAAGCGTAGGCCGAGCCGCCGGCCTCGTCCAAGATGGCCTCCAGATCCTCGAACTCGCGCTCGACCGCATATGGTTTTTCATCCTCGGTGCCTCCACGGCCGCGGCGGTCGTAGTTATAGACCGTGAAGTGCGGCACCAGCAGTTCTACCAGCTGGCCGTTGGCCGACCGATCAGGCATGGCACTGACTATTACCAATGCCGGGCCGCCGCCCGATTTTTCATACGCGACTTTACTCCCGTCTTTAGATGTTACTGTACTCATAATTGTTCTCCTTACTTATCAACCTTCTATCTCGTTCTTGAGTTTTGCCGAAAGAGCAGCGACCCACAGATAGCCAAGGCTAGCGGAGATAATGAATGCTGGGGTTACAAAATCGCCTTTCGAGCCAGATGAAACACCAACCAAGGCGACGATCAGCACAACGCCAAGGACGCGCGTCCACATCGCCCAATTCTTTTGCCGGGCGGCCGCAAAGTTACGGGCCAGCACAAAGCAGGCAATGATCAAGGCCACAAAGCCAAGGCTGGCGGTGATGAAGTGAATCCACCCGTGCCAGCTGATAGTGGTACCTTCCATCGGTGTTCCCGGAGGAAAGCCCAGGGCCGGATCAGCGCTAAAGATCCCGGCAAGAGCAGTGCCTGCCCCAAAAGCTCCCAGCAGTATCGGCCCCCACTTGCCGCCCTTACTTCCTTTAATCACCCGACGCACGCCCACAGCACCCGCTATCAGCAATATACCAGTGACCAAAAAGTTGATGAGCTGGATCCAGCCCAAATCGCCAGTAGTCAGAAGGCTAAAAGCGTGATGCTTCATGTCAAAACCTTCGCGGGTGAGTGCTTGGGCCAAACTCACAACCACGTACAAGGGACCGGCGATAACACCACAAGTCAGCAGCATTTTTGTCAGCCTCACGTTGACTGCGGAAGTAACGGTTGTCATATACTTCTCCTATTCCTCTTTAATTATGTTCATTAATTCAGTCTCAAAACGGCAGTAAGAATCCAAATTGTGCGACGATAAAACTCAGGGCCGGTTGATTTATCATCGTAGCAATTTTGAACATCAGCAATCAGATGCAGAGAATCGTCACGAGGATGTTGGGTGAGACCGCCTTCTGAAGGCGGCTCAGCAGAAAGAGGTCGGTTGTTATTCTTTTCTATGGTAGATAAGAACAACGACCCCCGTACTGAACGTCTGGGTTTCGACTAGTTTCAGCATCATACTGTTTCCATCTTTAAAGAGGCGATTACCGATCCCCAAAACAATAGGGTAAACCATGAGCCGATATTCATCAATGAGATTATGCTGCATCAGCGTGTGAACAAGATTGGCACTGCCGTAGATCAAGATGTTCTGACCGGGCTGCTGTTTCAGCTTGGATACTTCTTCTACAACACGCTTCGCGTCTTTAATCAGATGTGAATTATTCCACTCCGCCTTTTCCAGGGTCGTCGAAACAACGTACTTGGGGAGACTGTTGATTCGGTCAGCAAATTCGCCCGTCCTGGAGGGCCAGATAGCTGCAAAAATTTCATAAGTCACTCGTCCCAGCAGAATCACATCGCTCGTGAAGAGCTCATCAAATTTAAACTTGCTATGTTCTTCATTTGAGAATAAAAAGGACCAACCACCACGAGCACCGAGAGAGGTCTCCTCGCCAGGCGCTTCCATGACGCCATCCAGCGTCAAATATTCTGTTGCGACTAATTTTCTCATGCGGGTTCTCCCTTAGTTGTTGATCACCAACAGGAGAAGGATAACTCAACGAAGGGGCGCTGTCTTGTATAAAAAGGACAACTGCTCAGCTTCGCTTTTCCCCATGATCTGGGTCGGTGTCTGCCCAATAAAGTATTTGAGTGATCTGGTCATATGCGGCTGGTCGAAATAACCCGCCTCGTAAACGGCATCGAGGATAGATACGCCTTGCTGTAAGAGGACCGCTGCATAGCGGGCGCGTTCAATTTGATGAACAGCGCCTTGTGTCAACCCGGTCGTTCGCAGAAAATGACGCCGTGCAGTCCGTATGGACAGATCTTTCAGTTGACCTTGTAACGCGGTTTCTATGACGGGATCACGCACCAATAGACCATCACGTACGAGCCGGTCTACAAACGTGTCCGCATTATCATAGTCGGGGAACTGCCATGCGGAGCCATTCAGCCAGAAGGATTTGCTTGACGCGTCAGGCAGGTTTACATCTCCATCCACGAGATTGCTTGCGGGCAGATGAGGCATAAACGTGCCCAGCTTGAACCGGATTCCAACCCACTCTCCCTCCGCAGGGCAGAGTAGGGGCATCACTTTCGTCTCGGGTCCTCGCACCGTGAGAGTTAGCTTGCCATGGTGTCTCGTCACGACCATCTCCCAATGGCTCATGGCAACCGAGCTAAAAGTGCCAGCGTGCTCACTTTGAGTACGCCAGATCCTTTCAACAAAAGATGAGTCTGACGGTCTTTCGTCAAAGGTAAAGAGCATGCTTTTGTTTCCTATATATACTGAACCGGATTCCACCTTGCTCAAACCATTGTATAACACCTGCAGCGTGATTGCTTTTGTCCCAATGTGTACATCGAACATCGGCAAAAAACAAAGCGAATGATCTAGCGCCAGCGGGGAATACGCAATGGAATCTTCTCATCCCCCAATTTATGGCAGAACTCTTTCAATTCTTCCCGAGCACCCTGCCACTTCAGGTCACCGAGTTTCTCCTTGAGTGGAACATCCTCTCGAAGCGTGGACAACTCCCTGAACAACAAAGCATCCTGATAATTCTTTTGAAGATTCTCAACCAAAGTTGTGGCGCGACCCAAACCAAGCGGGAGTTTCTTCGGGTCTTTGGGAATCGACTCGATATGCTTGAATTTCGCCAGTACAGTGGACGTGGATTTTGCTCCCCAACCCTGAATGCCTGGGTAGCCATCGGCTGAGTCGCCAACGAGTGCAAGATAATCTGGAATCGATTCCGGTTTCACACCAAATTTTTCCACTACACCTTTTTCATCCAAAATAATCTCGCGGCGTCTATCCCAACAGACAATTTTCTTACCTTCTATCATTTGAGCTAAATCTTTATCAACAGAACAAATAACAATCTGTTCTACAGATTTATTTTTCTTGAATCTTGCTGTGGCGGTGGCTATCGCATCATCCGCTTCAAACTTAACCATGGACCAGACCACAACACCTAAAGCAGAGACTGCATTTTCAGCCAACTCAAATTGATTTAATAAAATTGGATCAACGCCTTCGCCTGTTTTGTAACCTGCATACATCTTATTACGAAATGACTCGATGACATGATCAAAAGCAACCCCGACGTGAGTCACACCTGGGCTTTGCAATAACATCAACAAACTTCGCATGAGTCCCAGCGTTGCGCCCACTTCCTGCCCGCTAGCGGATTTCTTTGGCGGCGCGCCGAAATGATTGCGGAATAGTTCGTATGTGCCATCGATCAAATGAATTTTCATTGGTAAAAAACTCCTTGAGCCGTAGGTCAGGCTTTTAGCCTGACAAACTCTATAACAAAACATTTGGCGGGCTGCAAACCCGCCCTACAATTCAATTATAGCAATGTAATGAAAGCAGGGACACAGCGAAACGATTTACAGTCAAAATCCTGAATTGACTCGCTGTGTTCCTACAATTATGGTTATTTCTTCACAGGCTGATTACGATAATTTTTCTCATGCTATTTCCTTTTGCCTTTCTTGCTTTTCTGCAACTTGCCGTCGAGCTTTAAAGTACCGGAAGCGTCACGGTGAGTACCGGTTGTGTGCCGCAACTCAAACTCAGCCCCATGTTGAATTACATAGACTATGGCTCTTGCATGCCCCTCACCTAATCCATAATCCTTTTTAAGCCAGGCAATGATGTCTTTGAACTCTGTGAGCTTCTTCTTTTTGGCTTCAGTAATAAATTCATTGGGTGTCTTGCCTATCTTTTTTTCAATATTATCTAAATAAGCTTGAAATGACATAGTTCTCCAGTCTGGTTTGTTAAACTACTTCTACTCACCGTTATCTATGCGGAATCGAAGTGCGAGCCGCGCATCACGCGGACAATCACTGGTTCGCTG
The DNA here is from genome assembly GCA_022616105.1 of Anaerolineae bacterium. Lineage (GTDB taxonomy): Bacteria > Chloroflexota > Anaerolineae > Anaerolineales > Villigracilaceae > Defluviilinea. Next base: position 9,897 of record JAKEFL010000193.1, read on the forward strand.
ATCCCTTTTAGCTCAAGACTGCGAGACTCCAGCACGCTGCCATCGATATGCGCTTTTTGGAGTGCCTGCTCACTGACAATGATCTCCCCTGCCGCGGCTTTGGACGCCAACCGCGCGGCTGTGTTCACTTCATCACCCTTGGCAGATATATCCGTCAGGCCTTCGGTTGTGCCCATCGCGCCGAAATAGGCGATGCCTGCGTGTACGCCAATACCAACTGGAATCTTCTGCCGCTCCATGACGCGAAGCAAATTTTGAGCAACGTTTATGGTTCGCTTCACATAATCCGCGCCTGCAAAACCAGCGCCCCAAAAGGCGGCTACTTCATCCCCCGCCAGCTTTTCTACCAGCCCATCCGCTTCGATGATAACTTTCGTTGCCGCTGCATAAAAACGATTGATCACCTGGCTGAATTGCGTAGGGCTCATTTTCTCAGAAAGCGCCGTGGAGCCGCGTATATCCACGAAAAGCATGGACATCTCGACTTCGGCTCCACCAGAGAATTCACGTGAAGCCATCTCACAAAGGTTGCAAAAACGAGGATTCAAAGCAGAACGTTGTTTGCCAAACAATGCGCGAACAAGGAGCCCGCCAACTCCTTGAAACGGTGCATTACAAAATTTACAGCGAGGGTCGCGCGGCAGTATCCGCATGATTCGGCGGAGGCGTTTGTCAACGGCAAACGCGTTGGTTGTAAACCAGAACCACCATACATTGCCAACATCCACAGATTTTTTCTCGCTCATGTTTAAAGCTAATCTCCGCTCGTTCTGCCAAATCAATCCTTTTATTTCTTTTTACTGCCAGACGTGTTGTAGGCAACTGCCTCGCGAACCAGCTCTTTCAAGGCCGCCTCATCTATATCATCGCCTTCTGCAAAATCAATGGCGCGCGTCGCCTTCGCATCCAGCCCTGCGTTGAAGAGTCCCTTCGGATCCTTCAAAGAAGCGCCTTTGAAAAAGTTAAGCTTCACATGGTCTTTGAAAACTCCTCCAGCGACAACGTTCCCCTTGTGTGACCAAACTGGCGTATCCCACTTCCATTCCTCGGTGAGTTCAGGAGCGGCTTCGAGAATCAGTTTTCGCAAGCGGGCAAGCAATTTGCCGCGCCAGTCTGTCAGTTCTTTGATATGTTTGTCTATATGTTGAGAGGGGGTCAAACTATCTTTTGATTCTACTTTTTTCATGATGATCTCCTTAGTTCTGCAAGTACTGGGAGTGGCTAATGTCGTGGGCTTAGCCACAGAGACCACTGAGACATCGGAGAATTTTCTCAAAGAACTCTGTGGGCTCTGTGGCTAAGTGGAAAGTGAGC
>JAKEFL010000194.1 GCA_022616105.1 Anaerolineae bacterium
CAGCTTAAGACTATAGCCATATTTATTCATGATTTGAATAACTTCAGGGATTGGCAAGCCGGGAACAACGTGACCATCCCGTCCGGTCATCGTGTCTGACATGAACATGGAATTAAGAGTGGCTTCCTCCGTAGCATCCACTGCCGCCTGAAATAGACCGTTAATAACACTATCAGACAATTCATGCACCACTGTCCTTTCAACTACTGTTAGTTTGGGATCCCTGGTGATTCTGTTGGATGTAGAAAAGGTTATAGCCAGGTCTCCACTGCCATTCCGGCCTGTTCCTCCTGTGCGGGCCATTCCCAGGAACGCCCTTTTGTTCAATCTTTGAAGTTGTTGGGAAGAAAGTGGAGCATCTGTGGCGATTACAATGACACAGGAGCCTTCATTTTCCCTTTGGATGGAGGGTTTATATCGGGCAGCCAGCTCACTGCCTACCGGGACGCCATTGATGATCAATTGCGGATGTATGCCGAAGTTGGTTAGCGTTAACACTCCCACAGTAAAATGCTCATGTTCTAAAGGAACAATTCGAGATGAAGTACCAATGCCTCCCTTCCACTCAAATGTCATCGTTCCTGTTCCAGCACCAATGGAACCTTCTTCGGATGTTCCACTGCGAGCATTGCGAATGGCATTGAGTACATGTTCTCTGTGAACATGTCGACCTTGAATGTCATTCAAATAATCATCACTACATTCAGCTACCACACAAAGCAATCCATGAGTTTCGAAGCCAACTTCGGGATGCTGCTCAATCGACCAATCCTGCAGGGCATCAGCCACCCTGTACACATTAAATGAGTTTGTTAATACAATGGGTCCGATAATGAAACCGTATTGCTGAACAAAACCGTAGCCAAAACATTCGCCAAAGCCATTGAACCATTCGATGGCAGCTGGTACTCGTTCAAGATAGGTGTCACCGCCATGTGGAAAAATGGTAGTGACACCCGTTCGAACAGGTCCCTCTCCAGGGACAAGATCGCCTTCCCCTTTAATAATTGTCTCATGACCAACTTTGATGCCTTCTATATCAGTAATGGAGTTTAGTGGGCCTGCTGTCATTGTTCCAATATTGATACCCAGGTCTCTTGCTCTGAAACGTATCATTCCACTTATCCTTTCTCCTTAGATCATTGTGTTTCTGGCAGGGCTTTATGTAGACAGGCTAACGTGAAGGTCTTGACCCTGGTCTCCAGGATTAAGTTGATCTCAATTATGATATGGACAACCTTGCGCTTTGGCAATAGACAAAAAGTCACCTATATAACCCAGATAATCAAATTCACTTCATAGAAAGAACAGGGCAGACACTCAAAAGCCTGCCCTGTTTTATGAAAGCAAAATACCCTGCTATTTGTATAAGAATGATTGTCAAAGTAATGGATGGAAAGAAAATTAATTCCGACATTATTATTTCACTTCACATACCAGTTGTCAATATACAATTAAGAGGCTTTCTTTTCAAGTTTCCGCGCATTAATCAATTGAGAGGGATATAAGTATTATGGGCAAAATTATCATAGGGACACAGCGAAACGGAAGATCGTCAAAGCCGTCCTACGACTCGCTGTGTCCCTACTTGATGGAAACATACCGCGGATATACGATGTGGTCACATAGGTGACTGCATGAAGAAAAAGAAGCAACCCAGAACCGAAGAGATCGGTATTCGCGAGTTGAAGAGCCGCGCGTCGGAGGTGGTCCGCGCAGTGAAAGAACAGCGCGAGTAACTGATAAATACAGAGTTTGGCATAGGGCGCAGTTAGACTTCGTAATTCTCATTGTATCCACAAAATAAGGACACGGTACTCGTGTCCTTACAAAATCATTACTCTTGAGATCCTTACCTGGGGCTCAATCTTTTATTTTTATGAATTGCCCCACTGACGGAACGACCAGATATTTCATGGGAGAAGAGGAAGATTCAAATCCAGTGTGGAATTCAAATCAAGAGTAGTTTTGATCTTATCCTTCAGCTTCAAGTCAACGCCACCCTGCACATTTGCAGTTACGCCGGTATTGTTTTGAGCATTGGTGGTGAGAGAACCATTTACTGAAACCTGGGGGGATAAATTTACGTTGTTGATGACGTTATTGCCGTTCGAGTTAACATTCGAAGTAACCCGTGCATTCAAACTGCTTTTCACTTTTGTATCAAGCTTTACAGTGTCCTTGATGGAAGATTTGACCTGGGTTGAGACTGAAGTGTTAGTTGTCACGCTCCCGACAACTGGAAGATCAACTTTGACTCTCTCACGAAGAGACGCCTTTACCTCCTGCTGGATCTTAATAGCTTGAGGGCCGAGACCTACAGCCGCGCTTACCCCAACCGCCATCGAAAGCAATAATTGAACGAAAAACTTAGACATGACACACCTCCGTTATAAAATAGATTTGAACTTTGGCTGCTAGTTCATGCAGCACTTCGTAAAGTTCTTCACTATAAATAACGGAGAACCTTGCATTTTGTTTAAGTGAAAATACAGAGTGCCGCATAATTATGTAAACTTGAAGTTCAAACTTTGGCTTACCAAGCAATTAAAAAGTTTACTTATTAATGAGACAAGCGGTAAAACTCTTAAGGAAGCAAGGTCGGAACTTTAATTGTTGGAAGACTTGGCGGAACTTGAATCGTCGGAATGATCTCCGGCAAATCAGTCGGAACAACAGGAGGAAGTTCCGTAAGGAGCGGAGGGATCACTTCAGGCGCTGATGGCGTAGAAGCTGGCAATGTCGGATTAACCAGGGGAGTATCCGTAACGGGTATAAGGGTGGTGATGGGATCTACAAGATTTGGCAATATTTCGTCAACTTGAGGAAGCACCTCTTCATCAATAAATTGCGGAACAGGGATGCCTGACTCATTCAACTCTTCGATTTGAGAATCAAGCGTTTGGAGAATGAGCGCTTCGTTCTCTGCATTCATTTCAGACTTCAACCTGGATGCTACTTCCAGATATGCCTCCAACGCCTGAGAGTACAACACTGGATCATTACTGACCGCAATCAATTCATTCATTCTGCGATCTGCAATCGCCAGATCCGTTCCAACAGGATCGGATGAAACGGCACGCCATGCGTTTTCGCTTACAAGTTTCCACGCATAAAATGTATCGCCTGGCAATGCGTTTTGGGCATAGGCGATCCCTGCTCCAAGCAATACCAATAAAATGACTGCAAAGTTTGTAGCAAGCCGCATAAATGCGAAATTGAATCGACTGGATTTACGCGGATGCGCCTGCATCTGTTGGGTCAACCTTGCGCGGACGCGGGCTTTGAACGCGGCAGAAGGTCGCGCCTCGCCTAAACGTTCCAAAGAAGCGTGAGTAAGTAGAACAGGTCTCAGTTGCAGGGCATGCCCGGGATGGCGGCTGAGGCATTCATCCACATTCGAGACGCCCAGTTCCAGATCAAGCAGGCATTGTTCCAGGATCTTTTCAAATTCAGTCATACCAATTCCTTTTCGTGCATATACTTTGAAAGTGTTTGCAACGCGCGCATTTGCAGGCCGCGAATCGTGCCTTCCTGTTTGTTCATGATTTTCGCGATATTTTCATTCGGCAGCCCGGCAATGTATTTCAAGATCAAGACCTGTTGTTGGTCTCCAGTCAGAAATTGAAGCGCATCCCGCATGGCCTCGAGGTCGAAGCGAGCCTCTACTTCCTCGGGCGGGCTTTGCATGTCAGACGGTAAAGCCCTAACTGCTTCCAGAGGCAGAATGTCTTTTTTAGCACGGTAATGATCAATCACCAGATTCCTCGCAATCGTATAAAGCCAGGCAATAAATGGTGAACTGCCCGCCTTGTAACGATCCAGGTTTTGCCAGGCCTTCAGAAAAACCTGCGAAACGAGGTCCTCCGTGGTTTCGTCCTCCGAAACTCGGAATAGGATATAGCGATAGACGCGTTCGACATAAGCGTCGTAGAGTTGAGCAAACGCTTCAGAATCGCCAGATTTGGCTTGTTGAACCAGTCGGGCCTCTTCCGGCAGAGGGGAGTCGATATGAGCCGCTCGGTCCGTTCTCACAGTCATTAATATTAACGGGGGCGGATGGAAATTTGTTTAAGCAATTTCATGACAATTTTTCATATCCTCCCAAATAAAAACGGGAACAATTTTGTTCCCGTTGCTTTTCAGAAGCTTTCAGGTTGACTTAAATTCGATTCCCAGACTCATCTCAACGTGTAAAATAATTTTCCAGTTCTGGAATCGAAACTCCCGCCTTATTCAAGGATTCCTGTTGAGGTCGCAACACAAGCAAGATTCTTTCCTGGTCTTTCGCGTCCTTCGCGGACTTGAACCTGATCAACAATCTTTGATAATCTTCCACTGCCCGGGCGCGACGTATCTCATCACCAGATAGGGCAACTACCTCATTGACACGTCGATTCGACAGGGTGAGATCAGTCCCCAATCGGTCAGGGGATACCATTCTCCACGCGTTTTCGCTCCTTAACTTCCAGCTATAAAATGTGTCACCAGGCAACGCGTTCTGGGCAAAGACTGTGCCACTTACGAGAAAAGCCAGCAGCATGGACACCAGCGTGATAGTCAATCTCCAAAATACAGGAGAGACCCGCTTCATCTGCGGGTTTTCCTGCATGTAGTTATTTAACTGCGTTCGATTACGCGCTCTAAAGCTGGGAGATGGCGTCACCACCTTTTTGGTGCCAGCCAGTTTGGATGCCGCCTGGAGAAGTGGACCCAGCTGCGCGCTATGCTCGGGGTGACGCGCCAGGACTTCATCCATGGTTGATTCGCCGCTTTCGATCTGACTCCAGCTTTCGTCAAATATTGTTTCGAACTCGTTCATGTGACCATCTTTTCTGCCAGGTGTTTGGCGAGCGCCTGCAAGCCCCTCATCTGAAGCGCGCGGATCGCTCCTTCGCGCTTGCCGAGCTGCTGTGCAATCTCAGTGTTTGACATTCCTTCAATAAACCTCAAGGTCAGCACCTGTTGTTGATCGCTGGTCAGGTTTCGCATGGCTGCCTTGATCGATTTCATTTCGACTGCCAGGTCTATTTCATTCTCCACAGCTTCGGAATAGTCAGGTTGTGACAACTGTACATCCTCAAGGGCTGTAGTGGGTTTACGCGTCCGATAATGGTCAATGACCGCATTATGGGCAATTGTATAGAGCCACCCAAGGTTTGGAGTCCGGCTGAAGCGAAAACAATGGAGATTGCTCCAGGCTTTGAGAAAAACCTGGGAGGTGATATCTTCAGCCGTCTGCTGGTCATCCACTAGAAAATAAATAAAACGATAAATGCGTTCCATATAAGCGTCATATATCTTCCCAAACGCCTCGGCATCGCCATCCTGAGCCTGAAGCACCAGTTGGCGCTCGTTTGCCAGGGGCATCCTGGAACTTTTGACGCTTTCTGAATTCACTAAGCTTTGCCTCATTTAACGAACATACTCTTGAAATTGTTACAACAAAACACTCTCCCTAACCCCGGGAGAGTGTCATATTCAACTTGGAAACTTTCCAGTCCGGATAAGATTATAGTCCCACCTGAGATCCACCGATCTCTTCAACATACCTAACCGATCGCGTCTCAATATTATATCATTATCATCACGAAGTTCAGTCGACAGTCCCACAGGGATGCTTCGCAATTGCGCGAAGCGTGTCGACTGTCTTGACGCAGTGCAACTACGTCAAGAACCGATTTTCGTGATCTGCTGATTATGTCGGGGTATTAAAATAAAAACAGGGCAATCCATGATTGCCCTGCAGCATTGAAGGAAATGTTAATAATCATTTGGGTTACTAGTGAATTGGTCGGAATGGCAACCGTGAGGCCTATCGACATAATCGGCTTGCGGCAAAAAGTTTTGCACTTCCTTGACAGGTGCAGCCCGATGGTGGCTTAGGTCGGCGTTCAAGCCAGCATCGACATGAGATTGCCCGGTCCTTGTGCCGGCGTTTAGAAATGCGCCTTGCACACTGGTATATATTCCCACAATGAGAATAAGGGTTAGCAATACGGCAAAAGCAACTTTAGTGGTTGGCTTGGACATGGTATGTATCTCCTTCTTCGTTTTGCCTGATAGAAGCGGGCTTTCTGGTCCTGGGATGAAAGCCCTGAGGGTCATGTACGAATCTGCCACACTTTTAAGACCCCACTTGAAACGACTTTAAAGATTATACTCACTTGCCTGCTCGTTGGCAACCATTTGAAGGATTCTCTAATCTAAGAACTTCCTGAGAGACTGTTTCTTAAAGGACTATTTAGGACACGGACGACACGGATTACACTGAGCTGCACGGAAATTAAATAGCTGCTCTTTTCCGTGTTTTCCGCGAAATCCGTGTACGAAAGAGAAGGCGACAAGGACTTAAAAACACATTCTAAGAACATCAATGGGTAGGCGACTCTGTTGAGCCTCTGGCTTGTTCAGAAACCTTCGAGTTTGGAGAGATCTGCAATGCCTTCCGACAAATTGGCAATTTGTCCCACCAGCGCGAGTCGGTTTTGTTTGATCTTGTCATCTTCAGCCATCACCAGCACCTTATCAAAGAAGGCGTTGATGGACGGAATAAGTTTGACCACGATGTTCATGAAATCATCCACGGATGAAGGCTGGGCTTTGACATTATATTGGATCGCGTCGTAGAGACTCTTCTCTTCCTCTTCGACGAACTTCTTTGGATTCAATTTGAGTTTTTTTGCATTCACTTGTGCGGAACGGATGATTCGGACGCAGCGCGCGTATCCAGGCAGGATCATGTCCCAGTCGTCTCGTTCAACCCACGCTTGAAACTGCTTCACTGCTTTTGCAGATTTCGCAGGGTTGGCCGCGTTGCGTTGCTCCGCAAGCACAGCATCTACAACATCATATTTGTAGCCTTGATCATTAAGCAGGACCTTCAAACGACCTGTGAGAAATTCCAAAATTTTCTTTTGCACATCGTTGTTGACTTCAATCGGCTGTGTCTTCGCAGATTTCTTCACCGCGTCAACGAGATCAAAATCAACATTATGCTCAATGAGTGGTTGCACAATTCCAATCGCGGCGCGGCGCAAACCGAACGGATCTTTCGCGCCAGTGGGAGCCAATCCCGCTGCGAAGAGACCAACTAATGAATCAAGTCTGTCAGCCAACGCAATGGCAAGACCGATCTTGGTCCGTGGCACGGTTTGATATTGTTCGCCAATTGCTGTCGCGACGTCATTTTGTTCACCACTTCGCAAAGAATACTCGCACCCAATGATGCCTTGCAGAGAGGTCATTTCCGTGACCATTTGAGTTGCCAAATCCGCTTTGGCTAAATGTGCTGCACGACGAGCAAAAATGGCTTCGTCTTTTTCAAGCTCCAACATGAGAATTAATTCGTTGACCAATTTCTCAATGCGCTGAGATTTATCCAACATGGAGCCAAGTTTGGTGTGGAAGGTGAGACCAGAAAGTTGTGCACGATAATATTCGAGAGGATTTTTGAGGTCTTCACGCACAAAGAAGTTCGCGTCGGCAAAGCGCGCGTTGAGGACGTGTTCGTTCCCCTCGCGGACAGTGTCCATGTGGATGTCGTCTCCATTGCGGATGGCGATGAAATGGGGTAGCAATTTCCCCTCACCCCTAACCCCTCTCCCACTGGGAGAGGGGGACTCAACAGGAAAATACCTCTGATGTTTTTTCATCACCGAAATCAACACATCGCGCGGCAGGGACAAATATTCTTTGTCAAACCCGCCCATGACAGCAGTCGGCATTTCAACAAGGTTCGTTACCTCATTCAACAAGCCTTCTTCAATAATGGCTTCACCAATAACTAAAGACGCGGCTTGTTTGACTTGTTCTAGGATGGAGGCTTTGCGTTCATCTTTATCAAGAATGATGTCTGCATTGCGGATCACATCGAAGTATTTATCAGCGGCAGGAATATTAATTTCGGGGGAGTCGTAAGGACGAAGACCGCGAGATGTATTGCCAGCAACAATGCCCGCATATTCGAATGGAATCACTAGATCGCCAAGTAAAGCGACGAACCAGCGGATTGGACGTGAGAACGATACGCCGCTCTGGTTCCACTTCATTGATTTTTCAAATTTGATACTTTCGACTAATTTGGGCAAGGCTTCGGCAAGCATCTCAGGAGTCCGGCGTCCCTTTTGTTTGACGACTGCGAAGACATATTTTCCGCCTGCGTTCGCGTCCTCGCGTACTTGAAGGTCTTTGGTGCTCACATTATTTTTCTTTGCAAAGCCAATTCCAGCAGGTAATGCAATTCCATCTTTATCGAACGCCTTGTCCGCAGGCGGACCTTTGACGAGGTCTTCGCGGTCAGGTTGGTTCGGGGAGAGAGAGTCAATCGAAACAACGAGCCGCCTCGGGGTCGCGTGGACGCGGACGTCACCATGCTCAAGGTGAAGTTCATCCAGCCATGATGGAATTCGTTGTTTAAGTTGTTCGTAGGCAGTATCCACATCGCTGGCGGGCAACTCTTCTGTCCCGATTTCCAAGAGGAAGGAGGCTGGCTGGGCAGGGAAAGAGGAAAGCATGCCCTGAGCACTGTCGAAGGGAGGAAAGAGCGTCTTTCTTCTTTCCTCTTTCGTTTCTCGTAGAAGCGGATATTCAAGATTCTTACGCTGTTCCTCATAACTTTCCGCCACCTTGCGCGCCAGCTCGCGCATTCGCCTAAAGTATGCCTGACGTTCCGCGACACTGATCGCGCCGCGCGCATCCAGAATATTGAACGCATGGTTGCATTTGAGAATATAATCATGCGCGGGGACGATAAGCACTGGCGTGTGTGCGAGGCAGGCGTCGGCTTCGGCGGAGAAGAGATCGAACATCTTGCGGGCGCGCTCGACATCCGCAACTTCGTAATAATATTTGGAATGCTCGAATTCCTCCTGGCGTCGGATTTCACCATAAGTGATGCCTGCGCCATATTCCTCGTTCCAAATGGCTTTGGCGTTGTTGAGCGCGATGAGGATACGTTCAAGCCCATACGTGATTTCGACCGCCACCGGGTCGAGCGCGATGCCGCCCACCTGCTGGAAGTACGTGAACTGCGTGATCTCCTGCCCATCAAGCCAGACCTCCCAGCCGAGTCCCCAGGCAGAGATGGCAGGCTGTTCCCAGTTATCCTCCACAAAGCGGATATCGTGCTGGCGCGGGTCAATGCCGATGGCTTTGAGCGAGTCGAGATAGATCTCCTGCGGGTTGCCCGGGTCAGGTTTGAGGATGACCTGATATTGATAATGCACTTGGAAGCGATTCGGGTTCTCGCCATAGCGCCCATCATCAGGCCGCACGGACGGTTCGACATATGCTACATTCCACGGTTCGGGACCGAGCACGCGTAAAAAGGTTGCAGGGTTCATCGTCCCTGCGCCGACCTGGGTATAGTAAGGTTGGGTGATGAGGCATCCACGCGACGCCCAGAAGTTCTGGAGTTTGAGGATGATTTCCTGGAAAGATGATTTCGTCATTCGATATTCGCAATTACCCTTGCGGGTACCTTGTCGTTATTCGGATTTATGGAGCGAGGGGATTATACCGTACCCATTTCTTTTTTCTCCCTTCGGATGGGTACAAGCGATTCATGCGACGTTGGAGATTGATTCCGTATAATAGGAGTTAATCAAATTATGGAAATGAGCGAGCACAACGGAAGCCTACAGAATCGAAGACAGCGGAACCATCGTTGCCCCAACGAAGGACGGAACTGACATACATGTTATTATTAAGAAACGCACCACCACGCATTACGTGAACTCCTGTTATCGAACGTTCCCGTCCATCGCTGGCTAAATAAGGGTAAGGCTCATAAAGGCTGTTCACCCATTCTCCGACATTCCCTGCCATATCATATATACCGAAGGGGCTTGCTCCTTTAGAATAAGAGCCAACAGGTGCTGTATCAGCATAGCCATCGTCATAGTTATTGTTCCGCCAATCCGAAATACAATTTTTATCGCAGAAGTTTACAGAATTACCATCAAATTCATCTCCCCAAGGATACATACGAAGGTCAACACCACGAGCGGCTTTTTCCCATTCAGCCTCAATGGGTAGGCGTGCGTCGCGCCATTCGCAGAAAGTTTTCGCCATATTCCAAGTTACATTAACTATAGGATAGCTACCATAGACAGGATTATCATAATAACTATCACGTGTTACAGAGTTATTCTTAACTGGCATGGCGCACACACTCTCATCTACACAGATTTTATAAAGGGCATTAGTCACCTCATATCTATCGATATAATAATTTTCAAGATAAACCCTCTGAGGTGATCCATCATAGTCAGAAAATGCTTCCCGTGTACAACCTCCGCCAAATTTAGTACAAAAGTCGACTAAATCATCAGGACTAATACCCATCGTGAATTCACCTGCAGGAACAAGCACCATTTGCACACCTTTGGCGTCTGTGATTTCGGTTGGTAAGGGTATTGCGGTCAAATCGGAAGCAGTAGGCGTCTCAGACGGTGTAACAGATTTGGAAGAATTGCGGGCACAGCGAAAACCAACGAGGCTGCGAGAGTCAGATGGATCTCTTGCATCACGTGTAGTAGTCGTAACATAACTTGAATAACTATTTCGAGAACCACCTCGTAATACTCGGGATCCACTGTCAACAAGATTTTCTCGTCCATCTGTTGAGTTATAGGGATAAGGCCAGTATAAACTGCTTGTCCATTCCCATATACCTGCCATATCAAATGCACCATATGGACTAACGCCATTTATGTAAGTACCTACTATAGTGGTATCACCCACACAAGGGTCTCCAACAATAGAATTTGCATTTTGACAGCTAATATCCTCACCCCATGGGAAGGTGCGGCCATCTTTGCCCCTCGCTGCCTTTTCCCATTCGGCTTCAGTGGGCAGATGTGCACCACGCCATTCACAGTAAGTTTTAGCCATAGACCAATTTACATGAATAACAGGATGGTTCTCGCGTGCCGAATTATTATAAAAAGTAGAATCTGTCGGCGGTTGACAAATTCCTAAATCAACACAGCCCTTATAGAGTGAGTTAGTTACTTCGAATTTATCTATATAATAAGTATCAAGAAAAACGGTATGAATAGGCTGTTCATCTTGATCATAGATACCGTGATTACTACCCATTGTAAACTCACCAGCAGGCACAAGCATCATTTGTACGCCTTTGGCGTCGGTGATTTCGGTTGGCAAAGCAGTTTGAGGAGATATTGGCGTTATGGTTGGTACAGAGCTAGATTTTGGGGTGTTAGTCGGGGATGTGGATGAATTTGTAAAAGCAATTGTGGCGCTGGGTCGCGATGTCCCACTATCATTTGCAGTTGGCAAAGGTGAAAAGAGATTGGGCACTGCCCATGAACCAAGCCAAACCAGAACGACAAGAACAACGCTAATAGCTACAATCCTAAGGAAAGATACTGCTTTGGGAAGGGTTGACCTTAATGCGTTGAAGGCTTTGGAGAGGGTCTCTTTTAGCAAAGCTATTTGAGCAGCTCGACGCTCTGCTCTCTCGCGCTTAGCTTTCTCAGCAGCCTCACGTTTTATTTTTTCTCGCGCGGCTTTTTCAGCGGCTTCACGTTCTGCTTTTTCTTTTCTAGCCTTTTCAGCAACATCGCGTTCTAATTTTTCCCGCGCGGCTTTCTCCGCTTTCTCGCGCTCTGCCTTTTCTCGTGCAGCCTTTTCAGCGGTTTCACGTTCTTGTTTTTCACGAGCTGTTTTCTCAAGCGCAAGTTTTTCCTCTTCAATATCTTTTTTTGTCAGTTCAACAGTTGCTCGTTCCAATTGTGCTGCGCGGAACTTAAGCGCTTTCATCATCCTTGTGTAGCCTGCTTCATCAAACAAATCCACCCATTGATAACGGCTCAGTGAAAATGGGACATCACATTCCTCAAATCGTACTGGAATAAGGAAAATTCGTCCCTCAGGCATTTCAAGGGCTTTATCCAGTGCAAATTTGATTTCCTTCTGGATATAGCCTTCTTTATCTACTGAGTTTTTCGTCAAACAAATAATGATGGCATCAGAAGTGGCTAATGCCTTTGGGATTTCTGCTTGCCAATCTTGCCCACCAACCAAATCTATTTCATCGAACCACGGCTTGATTCGTCGCCTAAGCAAGTAGCGATAAAGCTCACGCACTTTTTGCTTATCCGCCCTTGCGTGACACAGGAAAACTTTGAGGGGCGCCTAGTATCGGGCATTTGGTTTCCCGCCGAAATGGGTTAGAGAAATTATACAACCGAAACACAGAAACATCTCCTATTTTTTGATTCCAGCATTAAAATGGTCATGTCATAAACGAAAAGCGTTTAGAAACTGGGAGTTGCACAATGAATCAACTTGATCCCAAAACACATCTACTCGAACACTCTGAAGCTAAATTGAAACTATACGATACATATTTGGCGAAGTACCTAAACATTCTAGCCAGAACTCCATATGTTGAAAGAATATTTGTTTTCGACCTGCTTTGCGGAGAGGGAATACTACGAGAAAACGCAAAAGGAAGCCCGATAATGGCGCTGGAAACCATCAAGGATCACTACTATTCAAACAATCGTTCTTGTCCAAACATAACAGTTTGGTTTAACGATATAGGTCAATCAGAGATTGAGCATGGGGTCCTGAAAATCGATAGAGTAAAAAGATTTGGAGAGAAAATATATCGTCCCCAAAATGTCAATGTTGAGTTCTTTCAAGAGGACTACGAAAGTATTTACCCAAAAGCCGTCCAATTAGTGAATAGTACTTACAGAGCCAAAGGATTATTTTTCATTGATCCCTATGGTTACAAAGCTATAAAGCCCGAAGATATCCGTAATATGTTAGAGGGCAATAATACAGAGGTTCTTTTATGGTTACCAGCTTCTTTTATGTATCGTTTTGCCAACTCTGTTACTCGCTCTGATTTCAAAGGTGGCGAGCCATTAAGAGAATTCATCTTCTCGTTGTTCGGAAGTAATCCTCCCACCTTCAAGTCTGTGTATGATTTCATTGAACAAATTACAGGAAGCTTTAGGGCATATTTACGAGAATTAGGAATTTTTGTTGATACATTTACACTTGAACGAGGTGGAGGCAATGTATATTCTTTGTTTTTCTTCACAAGCCATATCAAAGGATATGAAACAATGCTTGCTACCAAATGGGATATGGACGAAAACCGGGGCAAAGGTCATACCATCGATAAAACATTATCCTTTAGCGAAATACAATTGTCAGCCTATCCACAGAAGTTAATGGCATTTATCGCTAGCACAGAGTATCGAACAAATGCAGAAATATACAAATTCGGATTGGAAAATGGTTTCTTGCCAAAGCATACAAATAATGTTTTACGCAAATGGAAAAAGGAAGGAAGGTGTGAACTTATCTCACTAGATGGACAGCCAGTTCGAGGCAACCATATTGAGTACAATTCATCAAGACGTGTTGGTTTTAAAGTGAAGCAAAATCTGTAGACAAAGTAGAACATTTGTGCTACGATACAGATATTTATAGGAAATTCCGAGAGGAGATAAGAATGGCTGAACATTCGGGAATCGAGTGGACAGAATCCACTTGGAATCCTCTAACTGGCTGTACGAAAATCAGCCCTGGCTGTAAGCATTGTTACGCCGAGCGTATGGCAAAACGCTTGCATGCAATGGGACAGCCCAATTATGTGAATGGCTTCAAGCTGACCATGCATGAAAACGTGCTTGAAAAGCCGCTCGAATGGAAAAAGCCGCAGGTCATCTTTGTCAATTCTATGAGCGACCTGTTCCATAAAGATGTCCCTTTTGAGTTTATCGAAAAAGTCTTTGATGTCATGAAGCGCGCGCACTGGCATCAATTCCAGGTGCTTACGAAACGCGCTGAAAGAGTTGCACAACTTAGTCACCGCAGAAAAATAACTTTTCGGATTCGTAGTATGCTTACGAAACAGGTCGGACACGACCAAGTTTACTGTAGAACTGCAAGCCATGAGAACAA
>JAKEFL010000195.1 GCA_022616105.1 Anaerolineae bacterium
GAGAATCTTTACCCGGCAGCGACAAACGAACAAATCCTGCCAGTCGATCATCAGGAGTCACATATGAAATGAAGTGCTCCTCCGCCGCGCCTGCCTGATAGACTAAATCGTCAAGTTTTAAAGAATCCGCGTTGACAGATTTTTCGCGCACCTCGCGGCATCTCACGCAATCGCAATGCGTGCCGCGTCTTTTCATTTCATCGTGAACATCCTGCCTTAGGCTCGTACGGCGATTCCCTTCCACAACATTCGTAGATGGAATATCACGGATCACTCGATTCACCCGGCAATAACGTGGAATGGTCGGCTTGATATCAGCAATTAGATCGATCAACTCTTGCGTTGTGTATGGCTTGAATTCACCGCGCTGCCAGTATTCATATAATTCTGCATTGGCAAGCAGCTGATTGGGATAAATTTTGATTTCATCCGGGCAGAAGTCACTCCAAAGCCGCGCAAAATCCTCACGGTCTGATTCAGGAGTCGCACCCAACAGGTTCGGCATCCAGTGCAACACGATCTTGAATCCCGCCGCGCGCAGCAAAGCAGTAGCCTGACGCGTACATTCCACATCATGCCCGCGTTTGTTGATCTCAAGAATGTGATCATCGAGGCTTTGCGCGCCCATCTGCACCTTCGTCACACCGAGATGACGCAGCCATCGAATTTCATCAGGGTTGATCTCATCGGGCCGTGTCTCTATGACAAGTCCAACATTGCGGTGGTGCGTATTTTCATTGAGCGAGTGAATATTGTTTAGCTCTCCCTCCGCTATTTTCTCCTCTCCCATTTTGGGAGACTGCGAAGCGCTCCGCAAGGAGGGGTCAGGGGTGAGGGTATTCATTGCGTCGAAGCAGCGCTTGACAAACCACTCCTGATAATCCCGTTTATAGGAAGACCACGTCCCGCCAAGAATGAGCAACTCGATCTTATCGGTTGGATGCCCTACAGATTTGAGTTGCTCAATGCGCGAACGGACTTGAGCATAGGGGTCAAATTGATGCTCAAGCCCACGCATCGCGCCGGGTTCATCTGGCAAATAAGATTTGGGCATCCTCACGTCAGTGGGGCAAAAGATACATTTCCCGGGGCACGGATACGGCTTGGTCAGAACCGTTACAGTGGTCACGCCCGAAAGCGTGCGCATGGGCTTCATCCGAATCCGTTCAAGTAACCGCGCGTCTTCGGCGATCTCTCCCGCCGCGACCATTTCATTGTAGATCGAAACCAGCATGGATTTGTTGAGATAACCGCTGCCATCTTCAAGCGGATGATTGCGCAGGGTCTTCGTCACATCCTGCCCGCGGCGAATCTCGTCCAGCACGATACGCGCAAGATCTTTTTTATCAAGTGTAAGCAGGTGCGTTTCGCGCCAGCGTTCTTGTCTTTCAGTATGTATAACCATTACTTATTTACTCACCTTACGCATTTTGCCACAGAGTCACCAAGTCGTAAGTCGGATTGCCAATCCGACCTACATCATACTAGAGAACACTGAGAAAACCCCTTTATTTTTTCTCTGCGACTTCGCTCGCTGGTGCAGTCTGTGGCTGGACTGTGTAACATCAGTTATTTATCTATTTACCATTATTTTCTACAGAAGAAACATCCAGATGGAAATCATTCTTTACTTCCGAAACATCCTTGTGTGTGAACATTTCTGTGTGAAGGCCACATTCAATCTTACCTCTTCCAGACCAGCGTCCTGCGCGTTCATCATCGTTCACACCAATCGCAATCGTGCAAGGGGAGCAGCCAATGCTTCGATATCCTTTTTCCAGTAATGGATGAGATGGCAAATGATGTTCTTCCATGTATCGCTTCACGTCATCCTTCGTCCAATTCAACAGTGGATTAATTTTGATCAAACCATCTTCCTGCAATTCCAGAATTTTGGCTTGCGCGCGGACCGATGTTTGGTCGCGGCGGATACCACTGATCCATGCCAGCATATCCTTCATGGCTTTCTGCATTGGCTGGACCTTGTGCATAAAGCAGCACAGGTTCGGGTCTTCAAATGGCAAGGCGCGGGTTTGCCGCCGTGCGAACGAGTCCCAGCGTGAATCGCGATATAGATCCAAAACATTCAACTGCCATTCGGATGCAATCTGCTCACGGAAGATCAACGTCTCCCAGAAGTGATAGCCTGTATCGAGGAACAGGATCAAAATGTCGCGCCGTATCCGCGACGCCATGTACAAAAGCGGCATGGATTGCGTCTGGAACGATGAGCTTAACGCGATCTGCGGCCAGAATGTATCCACTGCCCAGGTAATGATCTCCTGTGGTGTTTTCGTCTCGAACTCTTCCGAGAGCCGCTCGATCTCCAGTGGCGTCAACATGGCGGGATTATACCCGTTATAGAATTCTATGTCATTCTGAGGCGCAGAGCGCCGAAGAATCTCCCGTTATAATGACAGGATGGATTCTGTCACCGCCGCGCGCCTGATTGAACTCAACAAAGATTTTTACACCCGCTTCGGCGACTCATTCTCGGCAACGCGCCACCGGATTCAACCCGGCGTTCGACGCGTGCTCCAGATGCTCAAAGGGGATGAATCTATATTGGATTTGGGATGCGGAAATGGCGAACTGGCGCGCGAGCTGGCAAAACGCGGTCATCGCGGTCCGTATCTCGGCGTGGACTTCAGCCTGCCCCTGCTCCGAGAGGCCGAGTCGCAACCCGAAGGATTCTCTGCCAGATTCATGCAAGCAGATCTTACAGAGTTAACAGTAATCAGTGACCAGTTATCAGTGACTGATCACTGGTCACTGATCACTGCCTTCGCTGTCTTACATCATATTCCTTCCAATGAACTTCGATTGAGCATTTTAAAAACAGTGCGTCAATTGCTAAAAGATAACGGCCTCTTCATCCTCTCCAACTGGCAGTTCCTGAACAGTGAAAAACTCAAAGCGAGGATCCAGCCCTGGGAGGCCGCGGCAATTTCACAGCCTGATGTGGACGCGGGGGATTATCTGCTCGATTGGCGGGATGGAGGAGTAGGTATCCGTTACGTCCATCATTTTAGCGGTGTAGAATTGTCTGAACTTGCAACAGCGAGTGGCTTCCATGTATCTGAAACATATTATTCAGATGGCGAGGCAGGCAATTTAGGGTTATATCAGGCCTGGAAGCCAGTTTCGCACAAAAATATGTAAGAATTGATGGGCTGACAGAGTCTAAACAAATGTTCTACTTTACGGTATTTAACCTGACTGGAGCATATAATGGCAATTGAGATCTACGAACGTATCGAAGCCAGTTTGAATGAAAAGCGCCAAAATGTGGCTGAATTCCTTGAGACCGCCTCAGAGACCGAAAAGGATATGTGCCTGTGTGCTGATGAATACTGCGCGGACACTCACCTGGAAGTCATTGAGACAAGCCTTGAAAAAATAGAAGACGAGACCCTGGGCGTGTGCGTGGTCTGTCATGAGTATGTTGACTCCAGCTATCTTGAAATGGACTACACAGCCCATGTTTGTCTGGATCACTATTCTGATGAAGAACGCAGACGCCTCGAATCTGAACTGGAGCTTTCACAGATTGTCCAGCGCGCGTTGCTGCCACAACAGATCCCCAATATCGCGGGATTGGAATTGGCAGCTTTTAGCCGTCCTTCTGAGATCATCGGCGGCGACTACTTTGACTTCTTCAAGTTCCGTGATGGGACTCATGGACTGGTCATTGCGGATGTAAGCGGACACGGCGTTTCGGCGGGTATGCTCATGAGCAGTCTGCAGACCGCTTTACGGACCATGGCGCCAGATACTGACTCGCCTGTTGAACTCCTAGAGCGCATCAATCGCTTTTACATCCATAATATTAACTTCACGACTTTCATCACAGTGTTCCTGGCTCGTTTCGACCCATCCAGCCTTACGCTTACTTACGTCAATGCAGGGCATAACCCCCCGGCCGTTTACCATCAGGGAAACCCTGATGTCACCTGGCTGACGCGAACTGCACCAGCCATCGGCTTGGCAGAGGATTTTTACGCCTTAACTGAAACAGTCACTTTTTCGAAAGGCGATTCGATATTGCTATACACCGATGGCGTAACGGAGTTTGTTAATATCAGTATGGAGCAATTTGGGCAGGAACGACTGGCTGAACTGGTACGGCAAAATGCAGATTTAACCGCTCCTGATATCCTTCAATCTGTCCGTCAGGCATTAAGTAGATTTGGCGATGGTACACCATTGTTTGATGATGTGACTTTGGTGGCGCTAAAAGTTTTGAATTAAGTGGTTAGTCGAAAATAATAGACCTCTTGCGAAGTTCCTTTCGCCACAGACTGCGCAAGCGCACAGAGAAAATGAGTTTTTCTCAAAGTTCTCAGTGGACTCCCCGGCACTGCCCGCCAGGGTAAGTGTGTGGCTAGGCAAAAGATCACTTATGCAAGAGGTCAAATTGACAAAATTATGCTCTCGCCGCCGTCCACAGGACAGCGGCGAGAGCAGTTTTGGCAATGTTGTGGTTGGAATGCTCGCAGCACTCAAATCAGCACATTGTTTGGATTCATAATATACTGCCACCAATTGTTGTGGATTCGATTCCTGCGCCCGGCAGTTTTGGGAAAATGATTCAGCCACCATTTATGATGCTCACGGATATCGCCATGACCCCAATCTACGGAAGTCACCACGCGCGTCACGCCTTTGAAGTTCGGGAAGTTATATAACCAATCATCACACTCACTCAAGACTGTGGATGAATTATTCCAATCGTAGTCATGTTCGCTATTCGGCGCGAAATGGACATTGCCCAGCGCGGCATGTCCAGGATGTGTCTTTTCGTATCGGGTGAAGCGCTTCCACAAACTAACATCATCTGGCAGTTTCTCAAACGTTTTTTCCAGGATCGATTCAGCGCGGTGACCCATATTTTCGAGCATTTCGCCAACGCCGCGTTCATAGGAGAAGCCCATGATGACAAATCGGCGTAACGATGACTCTGTATTTCGGAGCGGAGGAGCATTACACCAGAAGGCGCCAGGACCACCCATAATAGATTCGTAAAAGCCCGCATGGGGAAAGTTGAAAACCCACACTTCATCAATTTCGTTCCTTGCCACATTTTCCAATATATTGAAGCGCTCGATAATGGCATGATAATCCACTTCATCTGGATTATGAGGACGAATTCCCCCGCGGACTACATTGAGATATGTTGCCGCATCATATTTATAGCCATCCACTTTCGCAGGGAAGTCGTCCACGTCAATGCGTTGGACGATCTGATGACGCGCCAGCCCTCCGCTCACTTGCAGGATATCAGACATGTATCCCTTCGCTAGTTCTTCCACGCTGTTCCAATGCATGTATTGTGAAAGTTTTTTGCCTGCTGCTCTTTCCACGACCGGATCATAGACGATGACAAGCGTCTTGAGAATCGTCACCTGCGGCGGTTCATCTGAGGAGTCAGTAACAAGCGTCGGCTGAGTCGGCGGAGGCGAAACTTTTCGTTTGGGGAAGAGAGAGTTGAAGAAATTCATTTTTTTGCCACTGAGTCACGGAGACGCGAAGAATAAAAAAACTCAGTGACTCCGCGTCTCTGTGGCTAACTAAGACCTTACGGGAGATTCGTTGCGAAGTAGACTTGATTTCCAATTGCCAGATACAAAACATAGTTGGGACTGACTGCCATTGCACCGACTGGACCGCGTTGGAAAGGATTCGCTTTACCCGTGAAACCACTGACTTGATTCTGCAATTCAAGCGAGCGCGGCGTGAAGCGATAGACACTCTGGTGTTCAGAATCCAGCAAAAGGACGACGGGGTTTGGCGGATTGGTAAGCGCGATCTGCGTAAAGTGTGCCTGGGCAAACAAATCCAAACCCAGATGCGCAGGAAAGGCATCATTGTAGCTGGCTGGGTCGATGCAGCGCGTCGGTGTTTCAGAGATCCGGCTGAACGTACAGGTGGATAGATGACCATCTGCATGAAGCAGATATAGATCGTCGCCACTCACAGCGAGATCA
>JAKEFL010000196.1 GCA_022616105.1 Anaerolineae bacterium
AATGCAGTGAAGTATTGTCAAAGCGTTGGTGTGGCGGAGACAGACCCCTCAGGCGATGTGGATGGCTGGGACGCATCCATCAAGGTTGCTGCCCTGGCAACCGTGTTGATGAATGCACCTCTCAAGCCTCAGGATGTGGAAAGAAACGGCATTCGGGCGATCACTCCAGAAATGGTGAATCAGGCGAAGGCGGAAAAGAAGCGCTGGAAGTTGGTCGCGTCCGCTGAACGCGTAGGGGATCAATTCAAAGCGCGCGTCGCGCCGGAACTTGTCGATTCGTCCTCTCCGTTGCATGGCATGATGGGCTCGTCAACAGGATTGACTTTCCGCACTGACGTTTTGCCCGATTATTCCGTCACTGTCTCTGAGCACGAAGGCATGAAAGGCGGACCTGAAGAAACCGCTTATGGTTTGTTCGCGGATTTTATCCAAGCAGTGAAATTATAAATATGCTGCAATAGGGGAATACAAGCGAAGAGGCGCAACTGTGATGAAGCCAAGCCGTTGGTAAAGTTTTTCTGCCAGCGGGGAGGAATCAAGAACGGCCAGTTTATATCCCATGTCTCTTGCGGCTTTCATGGCTACATTCATAAGGATGCTTGCAATGCCCAACCCACGCGCCTCAGGTTTGGTGGCAACGCCATAAATTCCTGCCGAGCCTGAACCGTTGTACAAACCGATCTTTGAAATTGGGACGCCATCCTTCCATGCCAGCCAGAAGCGCGTGTTGGAAGTTCGTTCGCCGATTTCAAATTTTTCGATCATCTTCCTCAATTGTGGACGATATTCCTCGGGAACGCCCCAGCACCACGCGGCGAGACCGTATAACTCCATGAGATCGTTGTCTTCGATCGCTTCGCGTATTTCCACGCCTTCGGGCATGAGAGGCGCTTCGGGAAGGTTCTCGAGACTACGAGCCATACATGGAGCAATTTCGATCTCCTGCAGACCTCGTTGTCCTAATCGTTCGGGGAGATTATAAGGCCGGGATGATGGATGAACAATCCACAGTTGCGTGACGTTTCGATCTGCATAGCGACTGATCAGTGAATCGATGCGTTGATCTACAGCGTGTTCTACTTGAAATCTTAAGACAGTGTTGTAAGGCATAATAGGAATGGGTGTCTCGAACCAGAGCGCGTCGCTCTCATCGTGGAGGGTGCAACCGGGTCCGCGCCCGAAATTGGACCATGTTTCCCACAAGTTCAATTCGACCTGATGAATGATCTCTTGCTGGGAATAACCTGGAATTCCCTCGACTTCGCTCATGGTTTCTCCTCATCTCAAAGAATTTACCCGTGAATTTTACACTTGAATTGCACGAGAACCTATGAAAATGGAGAAACAAACAGACGATTGCGACAAAAACTCAGTTTGGGATTGCTTCTTGAACCTCACCCTCATCTTCAGTCAGGATTTCAACAGAGAGGCCATCATCATAACTCTCTAAAGGATCATTTATTCTTCCAAAGGGTTCGCCTAAACTGCTCCGTTCAAATGGATTTGGCATTTCATTGGGAATAATATAAGTAGGCTTCAGGGAAACGCTCGACTCACGCCCATGAATCTTCGGCCACAATTCTACATCGCCGTCGGGCGCGGCAACACGACTGATCTTCAATTTCGACTTGCGATTCTTCAGCCAGGCGGAAATTTGATTTAGCAAGTGGCGAACCAGAGGTAACCGTACAACCAGCAAAATGGACAGTACTACGACATACACCTTTAATTCATATTCCGCCTGTGGGTCACGGTAGAGCAGTTTTTTGCTCATAGTCATTGCAAGCATCGAATGTGTAACAACGGCGATCCCTGCAAGATACACGAGGCGGTGCAACCGCTTCCAGTTCTTTCCCAGCTGTTTCATTGCCCAGCGGTTGGATGTTGCAGCAAGCGCGATCAGAATAACTATGCCTGTCAAACCAAGTGCAAGGTAGAACGGCATGGAAATCCTCAGCCATTCGAGTTTTGCTTCGCGGATATAGAGCAGAATGTGCAGAGATGCGAACCCGAAAGCCCAAAGACCAGACGATTTGCGTAGTTTGATTGCACCTTTCCAGCCAAAGTATGTGTTCAGCGGTGTTATCGTCAGGCAGATCAAAAGAAAGCGAATCGCCCACTTCCCACTCGCGAGCATGGGATCAAAGGTATCAATATTGCTCGAATCTGTGCTTCCCTGAGTCAATACAACAACCAAAGTTGAGACTGCGAACAGATTGAATGCCGTCCAGCGCCAATTTGAATTTAGCCAAGCCATACTATCTCTTCTTAACATCATCACTTTCATTGAGATTACACCATTGGCTGGCGGCAGGTTCCCCTCAATTGATTTGTTCACGGATTTTTGTGAGTGTAGCGAGTGCGGTGAGTTAGTTAAGTCGTAGAATTATTCCGTCCAATTCGGAAATACAGGGGCCAGCGAATCAGCCTAGCTTCATTTTCGTCTCCCCAGCCAGAAACAAGTTTATTCCAGATCAACTCAAGAGGATGAGTTCCCTTTTGCGCTTTATATCTTTGTGTGGCAGACCAACTATCAAGGTAGCCCGCCAATTGATGTAAATCCCAATTAACTTCCATTACAAAGGAGGGTGGAGTGATCTCCTCGAATGGGAACGGTATGGTCTGATAACCTTCCTCGATATAACGAATCCGTTCGGGCCAAAAGCCACTGAGAATTTCATTAGAAAGCTGCTGTATCAATTGATCAATTTCCGGGGAAATTTCTGTTAAGCTGTACGTCCACGCGGCAAGGATGCCGTTTGGGCGGAGCACGCGCTTTACTTCGCGGTAGAACGCGTCAAAGTTGAACCAGTGAATCGCAACCGCGACAGTGACCAGGTCCGCGCTGGAGGCGTTGAGGGATACGCCTTCGGCGGGTTCGACGCGATAATCCACTTTGGGGTGGGCAGATGAAAGCGCAATCTGCTCGGGACTGGCATCCGTCGCATGGACCTTGTCAAAATATTCCGCGAGACCCATCGCAGCCTGACCGTTGCCGGTGCCACAATCCCAAGCCAGGGAATGACCGGGCGCAATGGAAGCGAGGTAGGCATAAATCTCATCGGGATATTTGGGGCGATATTGCGCGTATTGCTGAGAATGTTTGGAAAAATGGTCTTCAAAGTTAAGAGTTTTGTTTTCGTTTGACATCAATATATCCTTTTGAAGATTTCATTTTGTTTCACAGTTGATGGTCGCTCTCTACTGCCTGACACAACGCCCCAAAATGCTCTACTAAATTCGCCAGTTGATAATGAGCATTCAATCCGCTGGGATTGGGCAGGACCCATACTATGGAGTTTGCTAATCGTTCGGGCTGTTGCCCAAGCGTGACCGCTTTTTGTGCAAAAGCCGTCCGATAGGCGCTGATACCCAGCACTGCCACGACTTGCGGCTGATACCGTTTCACTTTGGATTTCAGCCGTCGCTGACCTGCCACCAACTCATCAGGAGATAGTTCGTCTGCGATAGCAGTAGCACGAGCCACCAGATTGGTAATGCCATATCCATATTCCAACAGCTCTCGTTCTTCGCTTGGATCAAGTAAACACGGCGTGAAGCCTGCCTGATATAACGTGGGCCAAAAACGATTACCGGGGCGGGCAAAATGATGGCCAGTGGCACCCGAGTATAGACCAGGATTAATCCCACAGAACAGCACACGCAGACCTGGAGCAATTACATCGCGAATGGTCTTGTTTTTCGCGGCGAGCAAGTCAGCACGACTTGGCTTAAAAGAACGCATTATTCTATCCAAATTATCTCAACAACTCCCTGCATTCTTCCAATTCCAACACCTTTATTTTCACCCCATTTGATTCCATGAATGCCCGCGAAGATTCGCAACCTTCCCAGCTTGCGCCAACGATAAGTTCCGGGATTCCAAGCATGACAATGGGTCCTGCGCACATAATGCAAGGGAAAGCGCTGGCATACATCACGGTATCAGCATAAGTTCCCTGCAAGCCAGCAGCGCGGATGGCTTCGATCTCGGCGTGGCTGGTTGGGTCGTTATGTGTGTTCATGTGATTCCGTCCCACGCCAATGACCTCTGTGCCGCGCACCAACACTGAGCCATAGGGATAATTTCCCATCTTCTGAGCCTTCCTGGCTTCATCAATGGCAATTTGCATAAATTTATCCATAAGAGTCTCCTACACAACTAGACTTCGCCGTTTACTTAACGCTATGAACATCCAACTTTCTTCCTGCCCGGAGTGGCTAAAAGGGTGGGTTGAAATCCTCCACCACGGAGAACACGGAGTCCACAGAGATTGTTTAAAGGCTTTTCTCCGTGCTCTCCCCTGGCACCGTGCGGCTTAAGCCGTATGATTTGCTAAGCAAATCAGGCAGGTATGTGTGCTCTATGGTTAAATCTTTGCACAAACCTACAACATTCGCCACTCCTATCTTGCCTGACTCAATTGTTTTGGATTGCAAGCGGGTACAATGTCCTTGATATCGCGTTGTGTCTGTTCATATTAACCGAATTCGCGCCTCAACTGAACTCAAAACAATTATATCTTTGGAGGTCTTGAATGCCCATTGACAAAGGACGAACTCTTTTGTATATGGAACGAGAATGGGGAACTTATGTGGAAAGATTTAATCGTTTGCCTGAAGATGAACAAGTCAGGCGCGTGAACGAACAGGGATACGAATCCTTCCGCGATATGCTGGCACACATCCTTGCGTGGTGGGATGAAGGCATGCGTATTATCCTCGCCATTGCAGAGGAACGACCATTTGAGCGCAAGAAATATGACTTCGATGTTTTTAACGCGGAAGCAGTTGCCAGGTACAAATCATGGGATGAAGCCGAGTTCATGGCTCATTTTGAGAAAACGCGGCAGAAAATGGAATCAGACCTAAAGCGCTGTCCTGAGCGTGTCGAAGGATCCATGAATGAAGCGGTGTTCGAGAATCGACGTGTCAAGTCGTGGATTCGCGGAATCGTCATACTTCACGCGCGCGAACATCTCGTTGCATTGAGTCGCTTTATGGTCATGGATATGCTGGAAAATGAATGGGGGACATATATCGAGGACTTCAATCGTCTCGATGATGAACAGAAAAGTGAATTTTTATCGAAGCAGGGATTTGAAAGTTTTCACGATTTGCTCGCGCATGTTGTTGGCTGGTGGGAGGAAGGCGCGCGTATCATTACAGGAATTCTTGACAGCCCAGGTTTCACATGGCAGAGTCATGACGTTGATGTATTCAATGAGGAATTGATAAAAAAGTTTGCAGCATGGTCTGATGATGACTTGTTCAAACATTATGAGACTGTGCGACTCGCGCTGCTTGAGTTAACTGCCCGCCTGCCTGATGATGCATTCTCAAATAAGGATATTGAAGGCTGGCTCAAAGATGATGTCATCACGCATTATGATGAACATCCTATGCCTGCGTAATTAATGCTTGAGAACTTATTTCAAAACTGATGAGGTCATTGATCAATTCCCATGCCGTCATGCGAATCAACTCTGCGTCATAGCTGGCAGTCTGTTCTCTATAATTTTCCATGATTTGCGCGGATTTTTTGCTGCGCATAGCGCGCCTTTGTGATTGCCGCGTGATTCACGCAGGAAAGCGAGCGCGTTGAACGCATTGGCAGCATTTAGGTAATCTGCCTTACCTGTTTCTTCGAACGCATAAGCACTCTTGAGGTAATACAGCTCGGTCAGCTCCATTTCACCCTTCTCTTCGGCAGAACAGGCTTGCTTATAGAATTCAATGGCAGTCTTGTTTTTTGTCGTGAACATGATGACACTCTTTCTAGACAGGTGACAGTCGCTGAAACAAGCGACTGTCACTCGTACGTCTTTTCAGACTCAACCGGGACGGTTATTCCAGTTTGAGCATGATAAAGCCAGTCAATATATTGGTAACATGACGGGTGCCAAGTCACTTTAAACCTTCCATATATCTTACACCTTTCCCGTTCTTAAATTGCAACCTGGCTGCTTACTCATTAAGCGGGGATTGCCTCTTCCTCGGCAGCAGCGATCATGGCGCCAGCCAAAGTCATGTAAGCCGCAACCCAGGCTTCCTTTAGTTCGGGTGTGAAGTCCTCACCCAGGTAATACTCAAGGGTCCACAGAAAGGCTTCTGCCACAGGCTGGTAATGTTCGGCGGTTACACCATATCCGGCGTGGCGTTTTCCGAGCGCTCGCACAGCCGGCAGGATCGTTTCCAGATTTTTAAGACTGCCCACCGCCAGTCCTAATGTGCTCATGAGCATCGCGCCCTGTTTCTTCATATCGTGTTTGAAGAGTGACCTGTAGTGAGGGGCTATCTCGAACAGGCGCTGATAAAAGGTCTCAGCGGCTTGGTCAGCGATTGGGCGGACCATTTCGAAAGAAGCCTGGACAAGGTCGATCTGTTTTTCGTTCATTTTTCTCCTTTATTTCTGGCGGATGTTTTATCCGCAATCACTGATTGAACTTTCCGCAGTGTAGCAAAGCAGGTGTTGACAATGTTGTCATTTGTTGACAAAGTGTTGACTCCTTTGTTGACAAAATTTGCGTCAACATACCGCTCACAGAAGCAAAAGGGCAGCACAGGTATGACCGGCTGCCCTTGATTTCAATCCACGGATTTCAGGGGAGGATGGGCTGTGCAAGGGGATCCGCAGTGTCATCAACAAACACGTTGAGCACGGCGAAGTTAGCCTCATTGCCGCTCAGGGACGCATGGTTGGTAACCAGCAGGGACCTGCTCGCATCGTCGAACGCGATATTGGCTGGCGCATCCAGGGGAATCTCGTCACTGGGGTCGCTGGCTATCCTGGCTATTTCCGTTCCATCGGGCGCGAGAACCGAGATTTCATTCGAGGCCGCAAGGGCGACGTAAAGGTTGCCTGACGCACCGAAAGCCAGGCCATCGGGACCCTCAGCAAGATCGTAGACATGAAACAACTCGATATCTGTTTCGTCGGGATCATTGACGAGCGGAATCCGCATGATCGCGCCGACACTGGGATCCCCGACCGAAAACGTCACCGAGAAGTAGACAAACTGACTTTCAGGATCAAGGCGAATGCCGTTGACGCCAATAGGCAGAGCCCCGCTTCCAGCAAGAAACGAGCTTTGAAGCCACACCTCGGGTGCGCCGCCACCCGGGGGGACACGCCAGATCGTCGACTGGAAAGAGTCGGTGACGTACGCGTTGCCGTCGTCATCGAATGCGATGTCATTGGGGAGGGCGCACGAAACCGGAATAGGACCAAAGTGACACGTGGGAAGGTTTGGAAATGGGTCCGAGTATGTCTCCTGAATGTAGCCGTCGCCGTGTTTGGTGAAGCGAAGAATGCCTGTTTGAGCGAAGGGCGGCGCGAAGAGTTGCGCGGTAAGCACATAGAGACGACCATCGCCATCAACTGCGTTGCAACTGAGGGCATGTTCGAAAGCCAGATTTTCGCCCGAAATCACGATCTCCTCTTTCAGGTTGGCATTGTTCGTCTTGTACACAAAGACCTTGGAAGGGCCAGTCTCCGCAGTGCCTGCGGTTGCAGGACCAGACACGTATACAAGGTTTCCATCAACGGAGATGCCCTCAGGGAAGCCCGGCAGCGCCGGAATACTGACAAAGGTCTCGATATCGCCGAATGGACGTGTAGTTTGATCGGCGCTCACCTGGCTTGTGCTCAAGAGGATCACAAGCGCTAACGCGCCCAG
>JAKEFL010000197.1 GCA_022616105.1 Anaerolineae bacterium
AAGAGGTCTACAGCCTGTTCCAGCCGCTTGAAATTGATTTTTTAAGGTTCTGTTGACTACCTCGGCTTAGCCGAGAGATGTTTACGTAGTCTAAACTCTAAGAATTAGTGAGTGGTAATTGGTGATTGAGAATTTGAGAATTTGAGAAGTGGAGAATTTGTTTGCGGATGAAGAACCGCTTCGCTCTTAACTGGAGTTGATTCTGCGAAATGGAGTTTGGTCTACCCTTTGGGTTGAGTGAATAGGAATTGCCATGCTGGAAGATCTCGACAAAATCAATTGGTAACAACTTCATCACGCTTTTGGTGGTGCTAGTCAAGTACCAAATTGGATTCGAGGTCTCTTATCTGCAGACAAGCAGGTTAGATAAAATGCAATTTATGAGTTGTCTGAAAATATAATTCATCAAGGCACTGTATATGAAGCATCATATTATGCAATACCATTTCTGGTCGAGTTATTGAAATCCTCTACGACACCTGACAAAGCCGATATAGCAACGTTGCTGGCTGATATGGGTAACAATTCGGGCGGTACACGATATGCGGAAACAATTCGATTGAATGTTCGCGAAGAATTACATTTGTTATATCCGTATCTGTTCCATGAAGTCTATTATGTCCGTGCGGTTATTGCCCATGCCTTGCAAGCGTTTCCTGAAAAGGCGCAAGAAATTATGCCCTTGCTAGAAAAAGCTTTGGAAACCGAGAAAGATAAAAACACAAAAGACACCATAGAGGACTCAATAAAACTTTTGAGCGACTCAAAATAAAAGGAATTATTCATGACAAAATATGATCACATCATCATCGGCGCGGGGACTCACCCTGTCCTTCGGACATCCCTCTCCTAAAAGAAGAGGGAAACAAAAAGCCTCCGCTTTCACGAAGGCTTACCAGACAATGACCTTTAGATTTTCAATTTCACTGAAATGACCATCTCGTGAAACCAACGTTAGGTTATGTTGAACTGCAATCGCTGCTATCCAAATATCGTTCTCAGGGATGGGATGCCCTTTGATCCGCAAGACATCCTTGATTTCTCCATAGACACGGGCGGTTTCCGTGTCACATCCAAGAATCACACTGCTGGATGCCAGGTCCTCAATGCGAGCAAGATTCTCTTTTGCACGAGCAGACTTGTGAACGCCATAAAACAATTCACCGATGACTATGCTTGGAATAAAGATTTCTTCGGTGTTGGCAAGATTTTCTTTTACCAGCGCATCATCGGCGAACAGAGCAATGACAATATTGGTATCCAGCAGATATTTACCACTCATGCGCATCCACCTGCTCGCAACCCTGCTCGATGGTTTCTCGCATCACTTGGATATCGCCCCTTGGGATTGTCCCCGCGAAGCGAAGCAGTTGCGAACCGGCAACGCCATGCAGATTTGAGCCAACCAGTGTGCGCGTGAACTCCAATACCCGCCATTGCAATTCCTGTGGCAAAAACTGTAATTGTTCGATGACTTTTTCAACAATTGAAGTTTTCATTTCGACCTCCTGCCAGTTACGGCTGTCAGTTCAATAATAGAATTATATCCGAATAAGGAAATAGATATGACACAAACACATTACGACACCATCATCATCGGCGCGGGGTGGGGTGAGCGGGGCTAAAGCCCGCTGCTCAATGCATGGAAGCCCTGCGGGCTGGACAGCGAGTCGGCTTTAGCCGACTTCCACGAACTGAGGCAGGACTTCAGTCCGACTAATCACTACGACACTATCATCATCGGCGCGGGGCACTTCTCCCTCTTCTCCCTCACCCCTCTCCCAGCGGGAGAGGGGAATGTGTGGGGTAAGAGGCGTTTTAGAGGATAACAAAACAGGCGGAGGAAAATCCCCCGCCTGCTCTTTTGCGTTCTATCTACAACTCAGATGCTCTTCTGGCAATCCTGTCTTTTGCGCGGGCTACAAACTCACTTAATGGAATGTTGTTTTGCTGACTTCCATCACGTACGCGCAGAGATACTTGTTCAGCCTTCATCTCGTTTTCACCGACTACGAGCATATATGGCACTTTCATCAACTGTGCCTGCCTGATCTTTGCGTTCATGCGCTGCGCACTTAAATCAGCGTGGGCGCGGATGCCATTTTCACGGAGTTGTTTCGCGATGCTTTCCGCATACTCATTTTGAGAGTCCGTAATTGAAATAACGCGCGCCTGTTCAGGTGAAAGCCAGACGGGGAAGTTACCCGCGTAATGCTCGATGAGGAATCCGATCATGCGCTCGTGCGTACCAAGCGGCGCGCGGTGGATGCACAATGGCATTTCCTCGTTGCCTTCCTTGTTCGTGTATTTCAGGTCAAAGCGCGCAGGCTGGGCAAAGTCCACTTGGTTCGTGGCGAGTGAAAATTCACGCCCGATCGAACTCCAGATCTGAACATCGATCTTGGGACCATAGAACGCGGCTTCATCCTCGGCTTCCACAAAGGGAATGTTGCCATGGATCATCGCGCGCCGCACCATGTCCTCCGTCTTGAGCCACAGGCGCTCGTTGTCCACGTACTTCTTGCCGAGCCCTGCCTTGCTGTGCAGGGAGAAGCGCATCACGTATTTCTCGATGCCGAATAGTTCGAAATACTTGAGATACAGGTCGATCACGCCGAGGAATTCCTGCTCGAACTGGTCCTCCGTCACGTACATGTGGGCATCGTTCATCTGCATCGAGCGGACGCGCATCAAGCCGAATAGTTCGCCTGACTTTTCGTAGCGATAACACGTCCCGTATTCCGCCAGGCGGATCGGCAGGTCGCGGTAGGAACGTCCCTTGGATGCAAAGATCTTGTGGTGCATCGGGCAGTTCATCGGCTTCACGTAATACTTGACGCCTTCGATCTCCATCGGCGGGTACATGCTCTCCGCGTAATAGGGCAGATGCCCCGAATGCACGAACAGATCCTCCTTGGAAACGACCGGCGTGCGGACACGGACATAGCCGGCCTTCTCTTCCATTTCCTTGGCGAGTTTTTCCAACTCTTCGATCATGATGCCACCGTTCGGCAGCCACAATGGCAAGCCAGGTCCAACCTCATCATCAAAGATAAAGATCTCTAACTCCTTGCCGAGTTTGCGGTGATCGCGCTTCTTGGCTTCTTCCAACTGCCAGAGATGATCCTTGAGTTGCTGCGCGTTCTCCCATGCCGTGCCATATATGCGTTGTAACATCTTGTTGTTCTCATCGCCGCGCCAATACGCCCCCGCAATGGACATTAACTTGAATGCGTCCTGTTTGATCTCTTTCGTGTTCTGCACGTGCGGGCCGCGGCAAAGGTCCACGAAAGAATCGTGCTGATAGATCGAGATCTCTGGCTTTTCCTTGAGTGGATTTCCATACTCGTCGAGTCCGCCTTTTTCGAGTCCATCGATCAACTCGATCTTATAAGGCTGGTCTTTGAAAATCTCACGCGCTTCATCAGCGGAAACAACCTTCTTTTTGAACTCATGCTTTCCTTGAATGACCTGTCTCATGCGCTTTTCGATTTGTTCCAAATCTTCGGGCGTGAGATTGCGCGGCAAATCGAAGTCATAGTAAAACCCATTCTCGATGGGCGGGCCAATTGATATCTTCCCATCCGGGAACATCTCAAGCACGGCCTGCGCCATGATATGCGCCGCCGAGTGACGAATCTTATAGAGTTGTGACTCTTCATATTTTTCCTGTATTTGTTGCGACATTCTCGCTTCCTTTCTATTTCTTTTGTCACTCTGAGCGAGCGAAGAGTCTCCTCTTTGAATTAGAGATTCTTCGCCGCACTCGCCATTTAAGGCTCGCGGCTCAGAATGACATGCTAGGAGTTTGCTACCGCTTCGACGTGCCTGCGCGAACTCGGAGAAGCGGCTAGCGATTACCTCCGAGTCGCTGATGAGTGATGGTGGTGTCATCTGTAGTCATAGCGACCTCCGTTTTTTCACCACAAAGGACACTAAGGACTCGAAGGAAAAGCTTTGTGAGATTCGTGTCCTTGGTGTTTAAAACAAAACCTCGCCCAAGCACGGGGCGAGAATTTAATTCACGCGGTTCCACCCGAATTACTCGTTTCGGTGGTTGAGTAAGGCGAACGTTTTTCTCGCCTGTATCAAGACCACTTTTTGAGTATCTCTTTGAGCCTCTAACGGAGCCATCCGTTTCACTTACTCATTGATCAATTCTTACTGATCACTTTTCTGTTCAACGCTCACGAGTGGTTTTCAGTGATTTTCCCTGGAAGAGATTCTCAATCTTAGATCTCTTCTCCCTGTCGGGATTTGACCACTTACTCGTCTCGGTCATCGCGTTTTATATTCTGTTCTCTGTGGGTCTCAGACCCGCAGAAAGCCTCGTATGGGCGAGATAGGGCTCGAACCTACGACCTCACGGATGTCAACCGTGTGCTCTAACCAACTGAGCTACCCGCCCGAAGGATTTGTATTATAACGAGGGTGGGCAGTTTTGACAATCCAATTTTCTCAACTGACCTTAGCTATCAATAGGGTAACATCATCAGCTAGCGGACTTCCATCTGTATGATCCTTCAAGGCTTGCAGGATTTTCTGAATCAACTGCTCAGCGGATGAATTTGCATTTTGACTAACAATATTAGCCAATCTATCTTCATCCCAAAATGCGCCTTGATGGTTTGTAGCTTCGGTTATGCCGTCAGTATAAAGCAGGAGAATATCTCCCGGCTCTAATCTGATGGCTTCCGTACGGATGGTGAATTCCTCCATCACCCCAATGGCTGGACCGGTTGGACGAAGCCAGATTTCTTGATTTGCAGCCAAACGGTACAAATAAGCAGAATTGTGCCCTGCGTTGGCGTAGCTCAACGTGCGCGTTGACGGATCGTATTTACCGAAGAAGATGGTTACAAAGGTCGTGAAGTTGATGTTATGAACATAGAGACGGTTAATCCGCTCTAACACTTCCAACGGGGACTCCGTGTCAGGTACCAAAGTATGGAAAGCAGTTTGCAAACTGCTCATGAACATTCCAGCGGAGACTCCATGTCCACTCACGTCTGCCATCACCAAGCCATGTTTCCCATCTTTGAAATCAACGAAGTCGAAGTAATCACCGCCCACGATCTGGGCAGGGCGACTAAAGGCTGCAATGTTCACTCCCTCAATGGAAGGAACTTGCTGAGGAAGCAGGCCGCGTTGAATGACCTGCGAAAGTTCCAATTCACTTTCCAGCTGACGAAGTTCCTCATCAGAGAAGTGTCCAAGACAGATGGCAGAAGTGTAATCCATTTGCAGAAGTTCGCTATCCACCGCCTCATGGCAGACCTCGCAGATGCCAAAGGTGCCTTCTTTGATTTTCTCAAGTGACTCATCAATCACATGCAAGTGCTCTTCAACAGAGATTTCATCCTCTGGGCCAAGTTGAGTATTCCGTTTCTCTTCGGGCGTTGTCTCTTCCCAGTGAGTTAGATTGTCTCGTGTCTGTTCCAGGCCGATCTGAATGTCATCGTAGAGCTTGGTTTTCATTGTATTCCTTATGATATAGGTAAGTCGAGTTTCAATTAGAACAAATGTTCCATATTTTACCAGAAATCAATATCAAAATCAACCACCAGTTTATCTTTATCTTTTTATCTTTTTCTGGTTGGTCCGTACCATTAAGACCTGTTGAAATGAAGATCGCTT
>JAKEFL010000198.1 GCA_022616105.1 Anaerolineae bacterium
CCGTCAGGTCTTGGCTGGTTGCCCGATGGCCGTCTTTTGATTGTTGCAATGATGGACAAGTCATTGTTACGACTCGATCAAGATGGATTGGTTGTAGCTGCCGATCTCAGTAATCTCGCGAGCTCCTATTGCAACGATATGGTGGTTGACAAAGAGGGACGCGCTTATATTGGAAATTTCGGGTATGACCTGTTCGCGCATCACCCTTACGCGCAAGGCGAAATTATTTTAGTAGCTCCCAACGGCGCGGCGCAAGTCGTTGCTGATAAAATGGATTTTCCGAATGGCATGGTTATCACACCAGACGGACTGTCCCTCATTGTTGCAGAAACAGCAGGTCATCGTCTCACAGCCTTCGATATTGAATCGGACGGCTCTCTCACACATCGCCGACTCTGGGCGCACATTGAAGGGAGCTACCCTGATGGGATCTGCCTGGATCAAGAAGGTGCAATCTGGGTGGCTGCACAGGGATTTGGAGAAGTGTTGCGAGTAAAGCAAGGTGGCGAGGTAACTCACCGTATCCAGGTGACAACCAAACCTTTTGCCTGTATGCTCGGCGATTCTGATCATCGCACTCTGTTTGTAACAACATCTGAGACGTATCAGCCTGCTGAGGCTCGCGCCAGCAAAAGCGGACGTATCGAAATTTTACAGGTGGAGGTACCTGGCTCAGGACTGCCGTAGGGGAAGCTTGTCATAGAGATTGCTCAATGAATCCTGAGGAGTGTTTTATTATGACGTTCATCCATTCGCTTGTTTGCTGACTGCGAGGCTACCTGTCAGGTGTCCGCCAGCATCTGCCTGATCCAAAACTTCAAGGATAGTCCTCACCAGATCGCGCGCGGCTTGTTCACTTAATTCAACGGCAACACGCGCGGAGGGTCCTTGTGACTCGTTCACAAAATCAATATTGAGCGCATGTTCCAGCGGGGCATTGAAGGGATGATCATAAGAGACATTGGCTTGATCCAACTTGAACCATCCGCTTGTGCCTTTCCCACTTCCGTCTACTTTTACTTTTTCAGCGATCATTGTGCACATAATTATCTCCTTTGGCATGTCACTCTGAGCGGAGCAAAGAGTCTCGCACATCGTGTCAGGGATTCTTCGCCGCTCCGCGGCTCAGAATGACATCAAGAGGATGTACTAAGATATTTTTCTAAAAACGCAAAGACCTTTTGCCAGCCATCTACTGCCTGTTGCTGCCGATATGCCGGACTATGATGATAAAAGAACCCATGACCAGCACCGTCATAGCGATGGAATTCATAGTTCTTGTTATGCTTTTTGAGTTCCGTCTCATGTTGATTGACTTGTTCTGGTGTGGGGTTGCTATCGTCATTTCCAAATATTCCTAATATGGGGCACGGAAGGTCTTTGGTATAATCCAGCGGCGAGACAGGAAAATTCGAATTCAGTTGATCCTGTGCCATCACCACGCGTCCACCCCAACAATCCACAATTGCGTCGAAGCCGGGCGCGCGGCATGCTGCAAGATAAGCATGTCTTCCACCTGAGCATGTGCCGAAGACTCCAACTTTGCCATTGACATAAGGCAATGCGCGAACATAGTTCATCGCGCCTGCCAAATCACCCACAGCCTGGTCATCTGGAATGCCACCGTCCGCGCGGACTTTGGCGGAGACATCTTCAGGTGTGCCATGCCCCGTGCGGAAATACAGATTGGGCGAGATGGTCACATATCCATGATAGGCGAACTTATGTGCTGCCTCGCGATACCATTCATCCCAGCCAGGCATGTGATGTGCCAGCACCATGGCAGGAAAGGGACCGGGTCCGAGTGGGCGCGCAAGGTAGGCGTTGATCAAGTCGCCATTCGCGCCTGTCATGGTGATGGTTTCAGCGAAGATCCCTTCATACATATCCGTTGTGTACATGAGCAGACTCCTTTTCGATGTTTAGAAATTAATATAATTGAAACTTTCGTCCTGAGCGGACGCTGACGGCGAAGCCGTGTCGAAGCGGTAGTCGAAGGACACTTTGGTAAATGCGCTTCGACTGCGATGCATCCTTCGGCTATCGCTCAGGACGCATCTCCGCTCAGCGCGAAGTATTGAACATTATACATTTTACGGAGTTTTAGGCTGGACATTTTGATTACTGAACCCAAACGCCGCGACCTTTACGGGGTGATAATCAAACCCCAGGTTCTCCACCCGAATAGTGTGAGTCCCCGGTTCAAAATCTGTGATCTCGATGTAGCCTCCGTAATAGGCATGTTTTTTGCCCAGGGAGGTGGTGAGTCCGCGCCAAACTTCCACGTCATCAAATAAGACGCGTGCCCACCCAAGATAACCTGATCCCCAGAATTGCACACCAATCGAGGTGAATGGCTTATCCGTTGTGGCTTCAATCCAATCACCATTCCACCATAGGACGCGATGCGTTCCAAATGGGATGCTTTGATCATGATATTGAATTTGTATCCCATCGGGCGATGGAACGTTTTCCTTGTTGGCAACTGCGAATATGTCAGGTGGTTTATCAAAATAATGGCTGTCACCACCGAGCACATTCACAGTCACCGACAGTTGTGATGGCGTTTCACCGGGCGGCGCGTTTGGTGTTTCTGCACAGCCTGGTTGATCCTGTCCCTCTGCGGTGCAAGCCAGCCAGGATTGCTTTGTTAAATTCTCTTTCCTCAAATCGAAAGCACAACTGTCATTGATTGTTTTTAGAGAAAGATTTCCATTCTCTGTTGCCCACTCATATTCCCCAACATCATGCGGGCAAAACGGATCGTTGAAAATTTTCAGCCGGTTATCCTCAACTGTGAAGGATGCGATACTTTTCCAATTCGTGATCTGGTAGAAAATTCGCATCACGCCTTTATCAAATTGAAGTTTCCAGGGTCCGCCCTCAGGACGATAATCTGCGCACCGGTAACATGTCCAATATTGCGGAGGGGATTGATCCACTTTTGCATATGTCCCATCCAGCGGGCTTTGAGTCGGCTCTGGCAGAGGGAATTCATGTGGAAATGGTGTTGCTTTCAACAACTCGTCCCATACGCCCACTTGGAGCACACTGGTTGGCATCAAAGTGACGACCGGAGATGGAACGATGCTGACATTTGTTGATGTTGCTGTATTAGTTGGAGACGCGCTGGTACATGCAGTTATTAATAGGATGGAAATGAACAACAAGAAAATTGGTTTGATATTAAACAGATGTCTCATTTGAAATGACCTTTTCAATACTGAAGTGTCCCAGCTGTGTGGCATCGAAACGGAGGCGTTGCCCGCCTGAAGTTGATGCTGGGATAATGATTTTGACAAACTAATAGGACAACCCAAAACCAAAGGGATAAAGCGGATATTCAGAATCATACGGAACATCCGCCTTCTGCTTCCGGACTGCTTCCATGGAGGAGGGGAGTTCAAAGGGTAATTTGCCTTCAGGGCTGGCTCTGCCAAATATCACATCCAGTACCGCCTCGTCAGTGGCGCCGTACTCGCCTAGCAAAGCCTTTGCCATATCGCTGATTTCGGGGATCACGGCAGGACGATCTATATACAGTACAACAAAGGTTGGAACTGTCTGCAATAAGGATAAAATTTCGGCTTTTGCCTCGCCTTTGAAATCCAGGTCGCCGTGATGAAAGCTTTGGGCGAACGGATTTTTCGTTTCCACCGGAACCCAGGGTGTCTCCAACCGTAAAATGGCGAAATCTGCCTCTTCGGGGCCAGTGACTATTTCAGCGTACCGGCTTGCTACGGAAGGGTCCATGTTCTTGACAAATATCTTCGGCTGGCCCTGAAGCGGGAGGATGTGATCCTCATTTTTGAGGAGAGTCATTGCACGCTTTTGCGAAGCCGCGCCTGCTGCATCAGAAGCGGGACGCCCGAATACCTGCGAAACATTCGCTTCATCCACGAATGGATTGTCAAAAAGCCCCAATTGGAATTT
Source organism: Anaerolineae bacterium (assembly GCA_022616105.1). Taxonomy (GTDB): domain Bacteria; phylum Chloroflexota; class Anaerolineae; order Anaerolineales; family Villigracilaceae; genus Defluviilinea. The sequence goes on from JAKEFL010000198.1 coordinate 3,934, forward strand.
GAGCCGCAGGAGTCGCCGCACGGATTGATCGAGCCGCGCTTCCGATAACCGGCCTGTTTTCACCAGTTCAATAATATGTTCCGGGCAGCTTTCTCCACCGAACTGATCCACGCCCGCGTCGAGAGCCTTCTGCACCCGTTCTGCCGCGGTAAGATGCTCGACTCCCCACGCCCGCGCAGGCCAGATGATGTCCGGCATATGATAATCTGTGATCAACCCCCAATCGGTACACACCACACCATCGTAATGATATTTCTCGCGCAACAAACTGGTGATGATCGCTTTGTTGAAAGACATCGCCACGTTTTCATCCGTTTGATCCAGAGGGATGCCATAGTATGGCATGATGGCCGCGGTCTGAGCTTCAAATGCGGCCTCAAACGGAATGAGATGGTAATCAAAGTTATCCCCCGGATAGATTTGACCCTGCTGAAATTCGAAATGCGGATCCAATCCCTCCTTTTGCGGACCGCCGCCGGGAAAATGTTTGGTCATGCAAGCCACGCTGTGCGTGCCGAGTGTCTTACCCTGAAACCCTTCTATATAGGCTTTGGCGAGCTGCGCGGTTAACTCTGCATCCTCCCCAAACGCGCCGCTGATGCGGGGCCAGCGCGGCTCGGTGGCAAGATCGATTTGCGGGTGGAGCGCCACGCGAATTCCCACCGCCAGATATTCCTTCCGGACAATATCCGCAAATTGCCTGACGAGTTCGGCATCACCCATCGCGGCAAAGCCCAAAGGTTCGCACCACTGCGAGAAATCGGTTGCGGACATGGAAAAGATGTTGCGGCTGAAATGATTGCGCGGATCAGATGCGATGGTGATGGGGATGCCGAGGCGTGTTTGTTCAGCAAAGCGCTGAAGGAGATTGTGCCAGGTGGCAACGGCTTCCACTCGTGGAATTTGCCAGAGATTGAAGTGATTCATCAGTAGGTCTGTGATTTGGAGGATCGCTGACCGCCCAAATCCCGGTGGGCCTGGTTTGTCTTCGATGGAGCCATCTTCGTTGACAACCGCTCCATTGATAAATAACATCCCCGCTTTTTCTTCCAGTGTCATTTGGTCTAAAAGATTTTCAATCCGGGCTTCGATGGGCTGGCGCGGATCTTCGTAAACATCCAATTGGCCATTTTTGTTGAGGTCACGAAACGTAAAGCCAGCTTCCGTTTTGATCAGACTGGACTGCTGCATTCCGGCTCCGTTAAATTGATTGTGCATTTCATTTTGGCTTGAATTCATGGGCGCCTCCTGGACAATCGGTGATGGAACAATGCTGACATTTGCTCATATTAACATATTGGCTGGAGATATACCAGTAAGTGTTCTGCAATAAGCATGATACATGCTTAATCATATCAAACTTATGCGGCAATCAATCATCTGGGGCCGGCTTCTTTGGACAAGCCACCCTATGTAGCAGAGGCTTTGGATTTGGCGGGGAATGTGAGTAAACTCGTGCTTTGAATCATCAGCGTTGATTTGACTATTTTTATGCACCAACTGACAATGAAAATGTTATAGCGTTTAGCCAGGTGTTATGCTATGCTATAAACGATGTTCATTACTTCAAATTGCATTCCTAAAAGAGTATTGCTTTTCAAGGCTGAAAGTCATATAATTTTGTAACGCGCCCGCATTCAGGAGGATTGTCTGCGGGATTCAAGGTCGGTCTTCTCATCGTTCAAGAAAAGGAGTGGGCCATGCAGAACGTCAAAGTTAAATTGGAAGCTGTAGCTAATCCATTTTTGCATGGAGCAAAGCTGCGCTGGAAGCCCTAAAAGGGAGGTGGTTTTTGGAAGAAAAATTTTCGGCTCTAATCGCATATGGCCTTGATCAAATAGCCCAATCGCTCAGTTCAGATGGGCCAAGTCAATCGTTTAATGTAAATTGGGAAGCGTACGAATCGGCACTTGGAGATAAAAACACCCAAGACGATCTGAAATCCATTTTGTCCCTGGTGCAGCTGGATCGGCAGAATCCTGCAAAGGAAGTTTTTTATACACCTCAGATCTTGACTACGAATTCCATCATGCGGGTAGCAACAGAAGCAGAAAAATCGGGCAATGATCTAAAGGGACTGTATGACAAATTCACAGTCGAACTGACTCAAATTGAAAAACAGTATCAAAATGATATTTCCGCCTATTTCCATTGCTTTTATCATCTGTATCGCAAATATGCCTGGGCGATTCAGGGTAATTATGGCGGAGAAGGAGTGTCGCTGTTCGAACAATGGAAAGCAGTTGCCGCACTGGTTATATCCACTAATGGGAATTGGAAAAATACTCCTGACCAAGAATTCACACTTATTGGGGGCGACATCCCAGGAATTCAGGATTTTGTTTACACCATCACGAGCAAAGGCGCGGCAAAAGGCTTACGAGGGCGAAGTTTCTTCATCCAATTGCTTGGTGAGGCAGTTATTCAGCGTATCGTGGCTGAATTGAGCCTGCATGTGGTAAATGTCATTTATGCGGCTGGCGGCAATTTCATGTTGATTGCGCCAAAGGTTAATGAAGTGCGAATGGGAAGTTCTATTGCGGATATACTGGAAGAGTTACGCGACAAAATTGAAAAAACTCTGCTGAAAGAATTCCATGGTGATTTAGCCCTCGCATTGGCCTGGACTTCACTAACCATAAGCGACATTGGAACTCAGGTATTTTCAAGTAATGCATCCCGCCTTCTGAAGGAAGGTATCGCATCGCGCAGACGTTTGCGCTTTTCCACTATTGCATTCAGTGACTGGGACGGGTTATTTTCGCCACAAGGCAAAGTTGGTAACCGCTACTGTGTGATTTGCCAAACCCCTCTTGCCAAAGGCGAAGGTACGGAGCTGCCGGGGCAGGACAATATACCAATGGAAGCACGCGGGCGCTCATGTAATACCTGTCATAGTTTCGGTGAGCTGGCAAAAGCTTTGGGGAATGCAGAATTCCTTTCCATCGGTTCCAGAAAACCGCAAAAGTCTGAAAAATGGCAGGATATCTTGTTCGAGGTAGGCAATCATTGGTTTTCATTGAAAAAAGAACAGGAAATAACTTACACATTAAACAATGCCGATTTCTTACATAAGAGCGCACAAGGGTTTCGATTTATCGCCAATGTCACGCCCCATGTGACAAAGGAAGATATTGACAACCCAGATGTGGAGGAGGATGAAGAAAAGGCTGAATTAGGCGATGTTCGCACATTCAGCCAAATCGCCTCATCTGCCCTGGGCATCAAGAACATTGGCGTACTTCGCATGGATGTGGATAACCTTGGGATGGTAATGATAAAAGGCTTGGAACCTCGCACCATGGTTGCTACATCTGCTTTGAGTTCTGCCTTCGATTTGTTCTTTTCAGGCTATCTCAATAACATGTGTCAGGAGATCGAAAAAGAACGCGAAGAAAGTTTATATATCATATACTCTGGAGGCGACGACCTCTTCATCATCGGCGCATGGGACTTAATGACCCCATTGGCAGAAAAAATTCGTACCGATTTCGCTCAATACACCGGAAACAATCCCAGTCTGACGATTTCCGGCGCGGTCACACTGGAAGGTAAAAAGTTCCCACTATATCAGGCTGCGGAACGGGCCGGCGAGGCGGAGGATAAAGCCAAGGGATATAAACGGGACAATATGGAAAAGAACGCTTTCCACTTTCTCGGTATGAACGTTGGCTGGGAAGAATGGGAGAAGGTAAAAGGCTTTCGCCGTGATATGGAGATCGCATTAAATGCAGGCGCGCCAAAGGCCCTTCTACAAATCATGCAAAATCTTTATGCGCAATATAGTGAGCAGATGAAAAGTCATAAAGCCCAATTTGGTCCCTGGGAATGGCGTGGAGTATACGCATTGAGCCGTATGACTGCACGTATTCAAAACAATAACGACGCAAGGGAAGCCATTCGCCGCCTGAAAAGTATCAGCCTTCATCCATCGCAAATCCATTTCGCAGGGCTGGCTGCGCGGTGGGTAGAATTACTCAATCGAAAGGAGAATTGATCATGACTGTGGATATTGCAACAATCATTAACACTGAAAATCCAGATGAATTGGTTAAGGGTGCCAAGGATCTGGCACGGCAATTGAGAGGGGATGTTGTAACGAAAACTCAGGTCAGACGCCTGTTTGCAAGCATGCGGCAAATCGAAGCAAAATGGGGTAAGGATCTGGATGCTGCCTACCGCGACCTTGTCCTCTTTGGTCCTCGTATTGCCTACCAAGCATCGCGAGATGCGAAAATTGCTCCACTAGCAAAAGTGATCCAAGAGGGTATTCCATTGGTTGGAAAAGAGCGCGCAAAACTTAAGCGATTAGCCCAGTTTTTTGAGGCAACACTTGCTTACTTTCTTGCCGGTTAAGTAGATGGAGGTTAACAATGATTGACCAGAATGTATCCAGGTTGCATGGCCGTATCCTGATCGAGGGCTCTATTCGGGCAGTCACCGGCTTACACATTGGAAAAGGAAAAGGAGGAATAATGATTGGCGGTATTGATAACGCCGTCATACGCGATACAGTGACAGATAAGCCCTATATTCCCGGTTCATCGCTTAAAGGCAAACTTCGCTCCCTGGCGGAAAAAAGTGCTGGAAAGAAAAAGAACTTCCCTAGGGATAGCAGGGTTCAAATTCATGTCTGTGAGCGGGCGGCGGATTATAAAGACTGTCAGGTTTGCCGCATCTATGGCGTTCCCGGCCAAATGGAATCATCAGCTCCAACACACTTGATCGTGCGTGACATTTTCCTGCACGGTGAGAGCGCAGATCGACTAAAGGATATGGAAACTGAACTTCCGTTTACAGAGATCAAATATGAGGCTTCGATAGACAGGATTACTTCTGAAGCCAATCCCCGCCCCCTCGAGCGTGTTCCTGCTGATTCCGTCTTTGGTCCGTTTGAAATGATATTTAGTATCTATGATCAGAGAGATTTTACCTTGCTTGTAAACCTCTTTGAAGCCCTTCGCCTGCTTGAGGACGATTATCTTGGCGGTTCAGGCAGCCGCGGCAGCGGGAAGGTTAAATTTGAAGGGATCACTGTCACGCTCAAACCAGTGACAGCTTATTCCAGTGCGGCACCAGTCTTAGAGTCTTTCCACGCAACGGATGTGGATGATTTACGTGGCAAAGAGACGGACATCATTGCCAAAGCCAATGAGGTCATCCAATAAGGAGCGTGCCTGATGGCAAAACGAGTCTGCTATCACCTAGCGCCGCGCGGTCCCTTTCATTTCGGTGAACGCGGCGTAGGGATGGAGGAGGTATCGGTACTGCTCCATGCCGACACGTTATTCTCCGCGCTTTGCCTGACGCTTGCGGAACTTGGCGAGGATCTGGAGAGCCTGCTGGCAGCCTTCCCGCGCTTACGTTTTGGAAATGCAAATACGCCACAAGCGCTCTCTGGTGCAGCACCGTTTCTTCTTTCTTCTGCATTTCCATACTGGGCAACAAAGAAGGAAGGCAGGGTGACTGGGATAATCCACATCTTTCCCAAGCCTTATATGCGACTCCGGCTTCAAGCCTCGATAGATGATCCAAAAAAAGCAAAACTTTTCAAAAAGGTGCAGTTCGTCTCAAAGCCGATCTTTGAGTCCATTTTGAAAGCTACACCGCTAAGCTTCACGGAGGAGCATCTTATTCAGGGGAATAAGATCTGGCTGACATCCGACGAAAAAGCCAAAATTCCTGCGGAGAGAATATGGGTCGAGAGTACACAACCGCATGTCACTGTGGATCGAGATTCCAATGCTTCGCAGGTATATGCAGTGGGAGAGATCCGATTTGAGAATCAAGCGGGTCTTTTCTTCCTGGTGGACTACAATAAAACGGAATGGCAGCCGGTCATTGAAAAGGCGTTGCGGGCGCTCGGAGAAAGCGGTCTTGGCGGTGAGCGCAGCAGCGGCAGAGGACAATTCGATCTCTTTATCGCCGAAGACTTTTCACTAAATTTGCCCTCGGACGCAAATGCTTTTACGACACTTGCGCTTTACTGGCCCCTTCAGCAGGAAATTCAAAATGGGATTCTAAATGCGGCCGGTTATAGTTTGATTCAACGGAGAGGATGGGTCGGCGCGCCAGGGAATTTAAACCTGAGGCGACGCGGGGTCAGAATGCTTACTGAAGGCTCGGTATTTACTAAACTGCCCACAGGCGCCCTGGCGGATGTCAAGCCGCTCGATCCAGAAAATGTACCCACTGTGCCGCATGACATCTGGCGTTATGGGATGGCATTCCCGGTTCCATGCAGGATTATGCAGGAGGACAGAGATGAGTGACTATCGCTTGCGTTGGTTCATTACCACACTAACACCCATACATGTGGGGAGTGGAGAGCGATTGCGGGAGGGGTTCGATTTCGTCGAAGATGAGGGCAGTCTGTGGATTGCCAATCAGGGAGTTTTATTCCACACCGTGTTTGACGAGGCAAAACGAATCAGAACAGACGATGATGCAAGAATTGCCGCGGACATTGCTGGGATGACGATTTATCAAATGATGGGCAATAATTGGCTGCGCGCCGAACATTTCGATCTGGACAGGAATATCTTTCTTTATCAACTGGAAGGAAAGACTTCCAAAAAGGGTAAGGATGGGGAACTGTTTGCGCACATCAAGGATGTTAAAAACCGTCCCTATCTACCAGGTTCAAGCCTCAAGGGTGCGCTGCGAAGCACGCTGATGCGCCATCTTGCAGGTGCAGATAAGAGAAAGCCCCTGGTTTTCTATGAAGAGAAATTTGACTACAAAACGAAAAGGACAAAACTGAAACCCAATCCCAAGCGGGCGGCGGAGTTTGAAGAGGGCCGTCATTTTGTGCCGGGCAGTCCGGTCAATTCCCGCGAGATGCGCCTGGAAATAAGAAACTTGGATACCGACCCCATCTATGCTGGTTTTGCGATAACAAACCCTTCGAGGAAGCGCCAGGACATATTTCATAATCCTAACCTGGATATCTGGCGCGCCTTTCGAATATCAGATGCTGTTCCTGTTCCAAAGGAGAACCTGATTCTCGCCAAGGCGATGGTTTATAAGCGCCCTGTCCAAAATGTACAGGACACACAGAATAAGAGCGAAACTATCCCACTTGACCTTGAGGCCATCCCTGCCGGCGTGATCTTTGAAACTGAAAGCTGGGTGGATAAGTGGCTGTTTGATAACCCGATCGCTAGACGAGAATTGCGGTTCAATGCCAGGGAGGCGCACTGGCTGACGGACGGTTTGCGCGACTCTGTTAATGAGGAGTCCGCCAGGCAGCTGATGGATGAACGGGATTTTTTCCAATCCGTCATCGAACAAGGCGGATCGCCTCCACCAGGTGTTGATCAAAGCATCGAAGCGCTGTTGAATGAATTCAATCATCTCCTTCCGAATGAGATGCTGCTATCCGTTGGGAAAGGGACCGGCTGGAAGAGCAAAACTCTTGGGCGTGTGCTGCAGGAAAAGATGACTGACGCCGAATTTGCAAGGATGGTTAAGGATTTTAGATTCGGCAGAGGTAAATGGAAGAGGAATGAATTCATCCCTTACACTCGCGTCCTGACAGGCATGGATGATCGTCACAACACACCCCTGGGCTGGGTCAAGATTCGCATGGAGGCAATGTGAGCACTTCGCGTTATTACTCGCTCTTAATTCTGCCCATATTGTTTAATTTCATTTTTCAGTTGCTGCCCAATTTGTTCAGCAGCTGGCTGGAATCGAATTTTGGACAGACATCCACCAAACTGATTGGGATCATCTCTTTCTTGCTGGTGACAGGCACCATTCTTTGGGCTGTAAATAACGCCATCCATCAAAAAAGGAATTGGGTGCTTGTGTCCCGCGAACAGCAACCGCCTCGCTTTCCCGGGCTGGTCCTGTTGATGGGCATGGGGACTGGGAAATCCGATCCGCGACCGTTCGGTCCTTCCCAGGGACCTGCTATTCCATCCATCGAATATCACCTTGCAGGTTCTGGAAAGAACCGTTTGCACACCTGTTGGCTAATCACGAGCAGAGATGGAGTTTCGGCGGCAGAGGCGCTGCGCTCCCACTATGAATCCTCCACCCTGCGCGTTCATGTGTGTATTGTGAAGGATCCTTTCGGGCTTCAGGACACGTATGAACTGGTGAGAAACATTTACCTGAAAGAGGCATTTGAAAATAAATTAAAGCCCGAGCAAATTATTTCAGATTTTACGGGTAGCACTCGTCCAATGATGGCAGGCATGGTTCTTGCTTGCGGCGAACAATGGCCCATGCAATATATGAGCAAGAAAGGTGATAGCCCTTCAATGCCCATCCAAATTAAGTTCCAGCCTGCCGATTAGGACAAATTCCACGATGTCCCTCGTCTCCCTCGCCCTCCTCCTCCGTCCTCTTCAGCAGGCAGACCCCGAAAAGCCTGTTCCGCGCTGGTGGGGACGCGCGGCGCATCATTTGCTGATGGAAACATTGGGACTAAACGATGACGTGCCGGAGCTGCGCCCGTTCACAGCCTCAACATTATACGGGTACTTTCCCGATCACCAGCTTGACCTGGAAGGCAATTACATTATGCGCTTCACCGGGCTGAATGAAGTGATCTCAGCGCCTCTGGTTCAGGCAGTGCAAACAGGTGGACCGCTTGCTCCGGGTGCGACCGTGAACCTGGATTATCTGGATTTTCAGGTGCTGGCAGTTCATTATGAAAACGGATCGCATCCGCTGGCGGCGCAGACAACGTATCAGGAACTGGCAACCGCTTCACTCCTGAGTTTTGAGCCTGCACCTCACCTCGTGAGTTTTACCTTCGTCTCGCCCACCACTTTCCACCGCGATGGCAGACAGGTGGCTTATCCGCTCCCCGAACTGGTGATCGGAAGCCTGCTGGATAAATGGAACGCGTTCGCGCCGATCGCTTTCCCCGTCCAGGCGCGGCGCTATGCAGCGGAGTGTCTGGCGCTGAGCCGGTTCGAATTGAAGAGCCGCAGGGTGAAGGTAGCGGGCGGTTCTCAAAGCGGCATGGTGGGACGCGCGATCTTCAGCACACTGAATTATGACCGCTATTGGATGAGCCTCATGCACACTCTGTCGCGCTATTCGTATTACTCGGGCGTCGGCGCGAAGACTACAATGGGCATGGGCCAATGCCGCCGGCCGGTGGAAAGAGGAGAGATGATTGCAACAAAGTGAGACCCTGGGGTTCTTTAAGAACTCCGAGGTCTTAGACCGACCAGCACCTTAACAACTGAATAGTATTTGATTATTAGAAGTTTCATCCCCAACGGATTTTGGTAAAAACGCTGGGAGGGCGAGGCCATGGGGTTGTCCTCCCAGCTGCACAGCCTTCAATATGTGTTAGAATACATATCAGAATACATAGAAATGAGGCTGAAATGCAAAAGATCATTGGAGTAACAGAACTTCAACGCAAATTCCGTCCTTTTTTTGAGAGTGTCGTTCGCAAGCGCATTCCTTTGATTTTGACCCGTGGTTCACGCCCTGAAGCAGTGCTGCTCCCTTACGAAGATTACCTGCGATACCAACAAATGCAGGAAAGTGAAGTGTTGGCGCGTTTCGACAAGGTTTGGGACCGTCTTGCCGAACTGAATGCTGAATTTAGCGAAGAAGAGATTGCTGCGGACATCGAAGTGGCGAGACAGGGTTAGCCTGTGCGCGCGGTCATTGACACAGGGGTTTTTGTGAGCGCCCTTATCCACAGACCAGGAACGCCGGGCGATGTTCTTCGCGCTCTCCGCGACGGACGCTTTACCGCGATTTATTCAACAGACATCATGGTCGAGATCATTGACGTGCTCGGGCGCGCCCGTTTCAGAATCAAATATCATATCGAGCCCGATGACATTACCGCGCTGGTCAACCTGATCCGCCTGCGCGGCGAACTCGTGACCCCAACTCGCAAAGTGACAGTTTCCCGCGATCCCAAGGATGATAAGTTCCTCGAAGCCGCGCTTGCCACACAGACAGACTGCATCGTATCGGGTGACTCTGACCTGCTGGATATGAATGTATTTGAAGAGATTCCAATTTTGCGCCCTGCCGAATTTCTCGCGAGGTTATGAGGAAGGCAAGTACAGAGGTAGACAAGTGCACAAGTAAACAAGGAAACACATGTGTACATGTCTACTTGTTTATCCCTCCTCAATAGACTTTATCGGAAATTAAATCGGGACGCTGATGCACGCAGAGAACGCAGATTTTTCTTTTTTGAATCAGCGAAAATCAGCGTTTTTCTGCGTCCAAGATGAGTTCTTTGTTTATTACCGATAAGGTCTAATAGGTTCCTGGAATTTCCATCCGATCCAATCGAAATAACCTTTGTGCGCGGCG
>JAKEFL010000025.1 GCA_022616105.1 Anaerolineae bacterium
GTTTTCCGTCGCTCCGGTGACAACTATTACGCCTTTACCATCTCTCCGACCACCAAGAAATGGGAGGTGTTCAAGAGCTCTCCCAGCGGGTTCGTGACCTTAGATGAAGGCGTTGAGGAGAGCATTCAGGGTTTGGATGTAGATGATCTCTTACGTGTGGATGCTCAGGATTCCAATTTCCTATTTAGCATCAATGACCGGCTCGTAGGTCAGGTGACTGATACAGATTATTCCGAAGGAGCAGTCGGCTTCTATGCTGAGAACCTTGAGAACTCCAACACACATGTCCACTTTAACACATTGACGATTCGAGATGTCAAGTTTTCTTTGAGTTGTACTATCAACGATGGGACATTTAATGTGCGGAGTGGACCCAGCAAAACATTTCCTCAACTTGCCGTCTTATCTGCTGGTGCGACTCTCGAGCCACTGGGCGTAAGCCCTAACCGGGAATGGATCCAAATAAAAATGGAAAGGAGTGAGGCTCCGGCTTGGGTCTCCTATTCTGAAGGACTTATGTCTTGTACCCCGTCTGTCGATCTCTTTCCCATCGTCAATCCATAAATAAACTGCAACAGAAGACCCGCTGAAAATTAATCACCTCCCTGGCATCTCCAAGCATCTTATCTTTAAGGTGATGATAACTGTTTAATTTAAAAACTCACCTTACGCAGTTTATGCTCTCGCAGGGTCTGTGACCCTGCGATGTAATCTGCAAAACACGGCGGTCACAGACCGCCTTCGAGCGAGAGTGCGTACGGTGAGTTAAAAAGAGGACTTGTTCGTTTATTGGTCGTATGGCTTTAATACCATAAGGGATAGCCCGCCCACATGAAATCGATTCGGCATCCAAATCCTTACCGTGTCCGCTACAAGAATTGGAATGATGATTTGTGATGGTAGTTGAGCATAAAAAGAAATCAAACCGCTATTGTTTTATGAAGCACCTGAGCGGCTTGCTCGATCATCCGCTCTGTCATTGCTGCCCACTCTTTCCTGTAGATTGGAACGCGCCGTACAGTGATCTTCACCAAGATCAAGGCGTGGAAGAGTCTCGCCCGCGCCAGGCGATCATCAACAGTATGATCGGATTCTCCTTCTCCCAAATAGCCTTTCAGCAGTTCCGCTTGAGCCTCTTCAACTCCCGAAATCCCTTTTAATGTAAACCACCATTCGAGGTCTGCCAGGAACTTTCCAATATCCAGAGCCGGGTCGGTCAGGGTGCAGGTATCAAAATCGATCAGTGTCAAACCTTGTGGGGTAGTAAGCAGATGATCTGATTTAAAGTCTGCATGTGTAAACGTGGGTTTCTCCTGTGGTAGTCCGGAATAATACTCCTCCGCCCCATCCACGACTTCGAGAATTTTTTCGTAGGTCTCAGGTAGAAGAACCTGAATATGTTCGCTGGCTCGCTTGACAACTTTAACTTCTTTGGAGAAATTATTCTGCTTTAAGTCGGATTGCAGTGTGTCAGGCCCGTTGTGAAGGGCAGCCAACGCCCTGCCGATGATCTGCAGTTGCGCCGCAACCCATCGGCGCGAACGGTTGAACTGATGAGAGAGTGGAATTCCAGGAGCATACGGATAAAAAATAACACCATCTTCCTGGCTCATGGCTTCTGGCCTAATCCCCTGAAGGCCGTAGTTATTGGCTGCCAGCCAATCAACAACCCGGTTGGCTACGCCGAATGCTCTGGCAGCATCCTGCGCGTTTGAATAAAGTTTGGCATACAATCGTCGCCCGCGTTCAGCAGCCGTGTCAGGCGCGTAAATCTCATAACGCAATACATGACGCTCTCCCGGACGGTAGCGGATTGGGGTAATAACCGGCATCTGCTTAAGATCATGGGCGATTCCAAGAGATGCAAGCATCCCGGCGACATAGGAGGGATTCCCCAGACGAACCAAATGCGGAAATTTCGGGTCAAGCGGCCAAACCTGGAGCTTGATTCCCTGGTCGGGGATATCTCTCCACAGCTCGCGCTGGACAGGCATCAAACCAGATCGGTTTGCTTCTTCTTGCAGCTGACTCCAATCATCGGCGTGGTTAGTTCCATCCAGGTTTTTTTGCCATGACACGGCGAGATGAACCGAATGGCTTGCCTGGCCCGCAGGGTTGTGTGCAGGGAAGGTAAAATAGGCCAATAACTTTCGTTCGGGTTTGAATTTGGCACGCGTCAAGTGAAACGGCCCTGCGTTATATCCTTCCCTCAACATCCTCTGCGCTTCGCTTCTCAACAGATGGCGTGACGATTGCCCATTTAATAGCTGCTGGATCCCAGACACGCCAGCTTTTCCGGAGAGGATATCTTCCCAGTTCATTTCAGGTTCAGGATCTTATAAGCTGGGAGAAAATGCTCCAGCACGAACATGATATCGTTTAACTCCCGCACCTTTATTTTCGTCCAGGCATGAAGAATGAGAATAAAGAGTTCGAGAGCCTCGAACAGAGCCACGCGCTGCCTGTTTACGGGCATATGACAGCGTTCATACTCAACTAGAAATTTCTCACTGACATCGATCAACCGTTCGAAGCGCGCCAATCGGGCAGCATCGTCCAATGGCTGTGAGGTGACTTCGATTTCGTCGAAATTGACAGTCGCCATGCCCGCCCTCAGGAACGCGCACAGGAACAATCCAAGGTCTTTGGCGGGTTCTGCCTTACAGCAGGAATCAAAGTCAATAAACCCAATTTCTCCCTGGTACATCAGCACTTGCGCCGGGCGAAATGTACCATGCGAAGGGACTCGTGGATCTGGCTCTGAGCTTGCCTCAAGGCTGCTCAATCTTTCAACGAACGGAATTCCTGCCGCGGCCAGTTGAGGAATAGAGACCGAAAGATGTTCGATGGATTCGCGGGTTTGCTCTTCATCATCCTCCCACCCATACAGCGTGCCCAATTCTGTACCTGACTTGTGAAGCTCAGCCAGTCCCCTGGCGGTCTTGCGCATCTCTTCTGTCAATTCATCGAAGGCTTCGACCGTCCCTGCTTTAACCGCCATGACGGTCAATTCTTTCAATGTCATTTCCTGACGGATGGGTCCCTGGATCATCACTTTCATTTCCGCGTCATAAGCCAGCGGTTCGGCGATTTTCACCAGAGTACTAGAGGACAGAGCGGTATCCCAGAACGCTCGCATGCTCTCATAAGCATTTTGTCCCTTTTCTTTACGATAAGTCTTGGCGACCACCAGCTCTGGCCAGCGATCATCGACATCGGCGCCAGGGGGATAGTCAAGCTGATAGACAATCGTGCAGCGGCTGCCCGGTTTATAACGGACTACCTTGGGATGGCAAGTCTGGATCTGCAAGTCCTGATAGGCTGGAGAACCTGTCCGGATGCGACTCATCAAGTACTGGCGTGACTGCTCTGGGTCGGTGAGCATTTCAAGCGCGGACAAAACCGCTTCGGGCTTCTTGGTCCACAGTTCGAGATTGAGGGCCGGGATAAAGGCATGCCATTCTTCACTCCCGAGGGCATGTTCCACCAGGAGTGGGCGGCTCGAGTTGACATCCGGGGCAGAGAGAATGCCCTGAAGGTTTATCGTGCTTGTACTTGATTCGCCGGGTTTGCTGATCGTTAATTCGTAAAAGCCCGACCAGTTTTCAGACTTATAACGAACATTGCTGGAATCGCACTCGTGCAGAACGAGCTCACCCGAAAGGAATTCAGGGATGGCTTGTGAGAGAGCCGCGCAAATGCGGTTAGGGTCCCTGGCAGCCGTCATCCAATCCGGCAGCTCCCGAAATGTCTGGAGTCCTTCCCAGATCAGGATGTCTTGTTCTTGACCGATGGACTGATCTGTTTTTGACATTCGATTCTCTCCTCGAGCAAAGGGATGGTTTGCTTTAGCCGGCTGCCTTTCATTTTCTCCCAGCTATGCAACGTCAGCCGGATGAGACTGATCAATTCATAAATGGCGACGCGGCCTCTCAAAAGTCCCTCATCCGCGATCCAACCTTTGGATGCATTGATATAGGTATCCAGGAAAAGAGCGCATAAACGCTCGATCGCTTCGGGAGCGAAGGGAGTATTTGGATCCTGATCCTTAATAATATTCAGCCTTTGGTAAGCCAGATAATGGCCCAGATCCTGTGCCGGTTCCGCCTGGCACATCGTATCAAAATCGACCAGGCCGCCTTCCTTGCCATCAAAGATCAATTGAGTGTAGGTGAAATCGCCATGGCTGAAGCATAACGGCATGGCCGGATAGGCCCGAGCAAATTCGACCGCCTGGTTAATCCAGGATTTGACTTGCGCACCCAGCTCTGGGTACACCTGGGATAAAACGTCTGCTGATTCCTGTAATTTAGCAACCTGCATCTCCAACGTGGTCGAGCGGCCCAACGTTATATTGGAGCTATGAAGTGTAGCCGCGATCAGCGCGCAGGTCCGAACTGCCTCTTCCAGTCTTTCGTCTTTTTCGTGCGAGGTGTTCTCAATTCCGCTCCCGTGGCTACTCCCTGCCCATGTTTTCAACAATTCCTTGAAAAATGGTTTTCCGGGGAGAGCTTCCATCATTAGCAGCTGTAAGTCTGGAAAATAACCTAATGAATGGGGAACGCGGAATCGATACGGTACGGGTTCGTGCAATTTCTCTCTCAAGGCGGAGATAACAGGTACGGTCAAGCCACCCAATCCATCCGCGTCTACTTTTCCATAAACGGTTACGTTTTTGGGGGTTTGTGTCTCCGTTTGTATGCCTTCAACCGAATAACGTAGAACACAACGTTTATAACGCCCATAATGAGCCGGGAGGAGATGGACCTCTTTAATTTCGAATTTGCCTGACAAAGCCTCTGGCAAAGTCTCAGCCAAAATACTGGCGATCTTATTGGGATTTGTCGCATCTACCAGGGTGGGGATTAAGCCGTCAATTGGGAAGGCGGCCAGGGACATTTTTAGATGCTCAATGATCGCGACCGGTTTGGCGAATGGCTTTATTTCGGGTCGATCTTTCACACTCTCAGCAATTGGAATCAGCATCTGATCCAGATATGTTTTGCACTCAGCCAGGTCCTGGAAAAGCCGCGCGTTGACCAACGTGGCAATTTCCTGATTACTGGCACTATCAAAGATCGTCAGCTTGTACTGCATATTGATGATGTGGTCTGGCAGGTAGAGCGCTTTACCAGGAACACATTTGACAATGGAATACTGGCCGTCTCGTGGCTCAAGGAGCGTGTCCTGCAAGGTCCGCATCATCCGTTCGGCATCAAATGCTTCAACCAGCGCAGGAACTTTTTTCTGAAACAGCGCGCTGCGCGGCAAATCATTATCGACGCGTTCGATTAATTTTTCAATCGCTGGGTTTGCCATAACTGTTTTCAATCCTTTCCCATTTTTGGATTCGCCACCTCGGACACTGGGAGAGCACTGTCATCCATTGCTCTTTGACCGGATTGCATGGCATACAAGTTAGCGTACAACCCGCCCGCGCGGATCAATTCATCATGCGTTCCTATCTGCTCGATTTCTCCCTCTTTAATGACTATGATCTTATCTGCGTTGCGAATCAAATTGAGTTCATGAGAGATAATGATGGTGGTCTTGCCCTTCATCAATTTACGCAAAGCCTGCAGCACCAGGTCAGTGGATTCTGCATCCAATCCGGTGGACGGTTCATCCAGGATCAGAATAGGCGTGTCGCGTATAAAGGCGCGAGCAATCGCAATCCGCTGGCGCTGTCCACCGGATAGATTCGATCCACGCTCCCCTAATATAGTGTAGTAACCGTCCGGAAATTTGGAGATAAATTCATCTGCATTGGCATCTTTAGATGCTTCGATGATTTCTATGCCGGTTGCATCCGGGCGTCCATAAGCGATATTTTCCACGATGCTGCCAGTGAACAGGATGGATTCCTGGAGCACCATACTCATTTGGGCCCGCAGCGATTCCAGAGTGAAGTCGCGAATATCACGCCCATCAATTAGAATCTGCCCTGCGTTTGGGTCATACAGGCGAGGAATGAGCTGGACGATGGTACTTTTCCCAGCCCCGGTATGACCTACCACCGCCACAACCTGACCCGGCTCTATATCGAAGGAGAGTCCGTTCAGAGTAGGACGTGGTTTTTTATCCTTTTCTTTTTTGGAGGACCCAATCGTCGGATAACTGAAAACCACATTTCGAAACTCAAGGCGTCCACGAAAAGACGGTGCAGGAATCGCACCGGGTTTATCATGTACATCAGGGTTCAAATCCATCAGATCGCCTATTCTTTCAAGGCTGGCATACAGCTTTCCAAAGGCGTTCCACTCGGAGATCAGTTTCTTTATGGGTTTGAACATGTCGTCGATAAGTTTGATGTACACAGTCAATAGGCCGATATCCGCAAGACCAATTGGCTCCCTGCGTATTAACCATACCGCCAACCAGATGACCGCAGCCGTGGCGACGGCACCTATAACACTCACGATCCAACTAAAGCGGGCCTGGTACGCAGCAGCCTCCAGCGCCGCATTCATAGCTTTCTGACTCTGTCCAGAAAAGAGGGATTGTTCGTAGCTGCCCTGACCATAAACTTGGACAACTCGGATCGATGTCAACATTTCTTGCGCGGCAGAAGCCAGTTCACCTTCGGTGGAGCGCAGCCTTTTGCTGGCCGCTTTGATTCGGCTCGTGAAATAATTAGAGACCAGCACCATGAGCGGGATAATTGCTAACGCGACCAGGACAACCTCCCAGTACTTGGTTGAAATTATCGTGGCCAGAACGAAAGCGATAAATAACGCACTACCAAGGACATCCGAAAGATCAGAAATAATGAATTCTTCCACGTCATTCACATCTGACGTAACCCGGGTGAGTATATCTCCTGTACGACTCTGATTATGGAATGATAAGGAAAGTTTTTGCAGGTGGTTGTAAAGGAAAACGCGCATATTGTAACCGACCTTGCGCCCTCCCTGAGCAAGGTAGATCTCAGCCAATGAGTCGCCCAGGCTGTTGATCATGGTCATAATGATTATTCCAATCGTGACGATTGCAACCGTTTCCCATATAGGGTCGATAGAGGTTATGCCCAGACGACCCAGGAGATTGAAAGATGATTCAGCTGGTGCCCCTCCCGTTTGGAGACGTTTGGCAAGGTCAGTAATCAGTACACCGCCCAGCCGGGTAATCCCCACAGCTGTAGCTGCCTCAAAAATTAACATGAGGGCAGCCAGCAGGAAGATGCGCCGCGAATTTCCCGAAAATCGCGTGATGATTCCCACGAGCCGGCTGAAATTTGCACTGGCCGAGGAGGTTTTCTTATCGTCAGAAGATTTTTTACTCATCAGTCACCAACTTAGAACAAGCTTAGATAAACAAGGTCTTCAACCGCTTCGCAGCCTGAGCGACATCAAATTGCTCCTTAACCTTCTTTGAGGCCGCGCTGCCCAATTGCCGACGTTTTTCCGAGTTCCTCAGGAGTTCAATGATCCCTCCTGAAATGCCCTCAATGTCATGCTGCTGATATAAAAGTCCATTTTTATGGTTTTCAACCAGTTCTGGAATTCCAGCCACCGCGGTCGTGATGACCGGTAGACCCACAGCCATCGCCTCAAGCAGCACATTGGGAATGCCATCCCGATCACCATCATCTGTTTGGATCGGAGTCAAAACAAAAAGAGTCGCGTTCTGAAATATAGAGATTAACTCCTGCTGCGTGCGGTCGCCCATGAGTATGACATCACTGATCATGCCATGTTCAACGATCCAACTCTCCAACTGCTGTGAGAGGGGGCCATCTCCATAAATGGCACAGTGAAAGTGCTCGCCTGTCTTTTTGACAATGAGTAACGCCTGTAATAAGTCCTGGAATCCTTTCTTCTCCACTAATCGTCCTACCGATAAGATAATGGGATTCTCTGGAACAGGGCTAGTGTCTGCGTTTGGAATCGATTGAAAGTCTTTGAGGTTCACACCGTGGTAGATCAGCGAGAATTTCGACTGCTGCGAGGGTGCTATCTGCTTAAGGTATTCCAGGTTTGCTCCACAGCAAGTGATTACCGCACTTGCCTGATGGATCCGATCTGTCATAACCTGCTCAGGCACCTGGTAGAGGTCACGTGCATGAGCCGTAAAACTAAATGGAGTGCCAGTGATGAGATGCACCAGATAAGCAATCAGGGCCGGGTCATGCGCAAAATGGGCATGCAGATGATCGATCTTTTTTCCAGTCTGCCGTTCCTCTTGAACGAGCAGGTAAATAAGGTGGACGGCTTGAAGAAAGCAAGCCCAGCGGCTGCTGGCAGTATACCCTTTATCAATCTCTTTATGGGCTGCGATATAAAACAGGGCGCGGATATATCCAATAAAATGCAGCCTGGCAACTTCAAAGTTCTCGCGCAATATATTCCTCAACGGCCGCGGCTGCATGGCTTCATCCAGATAATGAACGGGAGCCCGAACCTGCCTTACCTGCGTTTGGACAACTTTCTCATGAGGATCCGTCAGGGCGAAGATCTGGATCGATACACCAATCTGCTCCAAAGCAAGGATCTCGTTCAGTATAAAGGTCTGTGAGAGACGAGGATAGCTTCGGAGGAGGTAGCCGATTTGCTTATTTGAGCGGCTTTTGACCATCGAGTCGCCTTCTTGATTTCTGCGAATTCATAGACAGGAACTTCAGTTTCTTTTTGCGAGGATCTGGTTTTGGCGCCCTCGAGGATTGTCAAGCTCTGTTCGATCATCAACCAGACCTGCGCCTGTTGTTCATCTCCTTCTGGCCAGGGACGCGGACCGCGCAATTTGCACAATTGCTTGGCAATTTTGAGACAGGAGTAGATGTAGAAGAAGAGGAATTTTTCGTCCCACTGCCAGCCAGTTCCACTGGAATAAGCGTCCAAAAAGTGGTTTTGGAGATCTGTGAATGCCGCAGTATGTTCCTGGTTGCGGTATGCCAGCAGGTAAAAGTTGGCGCAAAAATGAGCCAGATCAAAATTTGGGTCACCCAGGCGCATCTCGTCGAAATCAAATACTTTCAGGTTCTCATCCATCAGGATATGCTCGTAATGATAATCCTTGTGGATGGGAACCCGAACGCTAAAGTCAAGCTCGGTTGTTTTTTGGATCAGATACTCTGCAATATGATTAGCCGCCTTGCTCTCAGCTGGATATTTTTTAGAAATCAGTTCTGCCCACTCGCGTATATTATCCACTTCATTCTCAACCTTGAATTCCTTTTCAAGTGGGAATTGGTGAGTGTGCAATTGCGCCAACCATTTTCCGGCAAGCTCCATTGCGCGGAACACCTCATCGCCTTCTAATGAGCGCTTCGCGATGTAATCACCGAGCAATTTTCCTTCAGCAGGGACAAAAACGAGCATCGATAGATTTGGGATCACCCCTAATGGCTCCGGCACACCCAAATCTGTAGCATCCGAAAACACCTCATCGTGCAGTGTTTTCATGACCTTGTAAGCCCGTTCAGATAAATACGGTTCAGGATACAGTTTGCCATAGACTGAGAAATGTTTTTGACACTCCAACTGATCCAGGTCGTAACGAATGACACCACGCTTCCCCGGTTTATAAGCCAACAGTTTTGCCCGGTGGACAATTCGCGAGGCTGAAGCAGAACAAACGTCATTGAGCATCGGCGAGAGGTCACCGTTCATGATTTCGGCATTGAGGGCACTCCATAATGCGGGGAATGGCTTGTCTTCAAAGACTTTCGGAAATTTCGTTTTGCTGCTCGAAGTCCGCAAATGAGCAACCAGTGTTCCGTGGATGTCATGGATTGTGTCTGCCTCCAGGTTTGCCAAATCTTCTGTAATCGCAGAAAAGGCGGCCTGAATAAGGTGAATGACCAGGGGCCATTCCCGATAGGTCAGGCTTCTAAAACGGCGTCCGGCAATTTTCAGTAACGAGGCAGCCTGGTAGACCGATAACCATTTCTCATCGATATCCTCCTGTACGCTCAGGTATCCTTCGAGGAATGCCCGGCCTGCGCGCTCGATAAACTGGGCATGTTCTGGCTGGCGAATCGCCTTCCAACACAAGTAAGCCAGGAAATTCCCAAGATCACGAGCCGGGTTGGCCCAACAGTAGCTATCCAGGTCGATCATCGCCAGGCGATCCCCCTGCAGGATGAACTGGTCTGTTCGCATTGCACCATGGCTTGCTACAGACTTCGGTTCCTTAAAATGATCAACTTTAGTGATGATCTGTTGAATGACCTCCTCATATTTGATCCCCAAATCAGCTCTTACCTTGGCTATAATCAATGTATATTCATGTAGATCTCTCAGGTCATCATAGACTGTTTTCGTTTCGCTTGGTGCGGTCGAACTATTATGAAATACACCCAGCGCACGACCTGCCTTCACCATCCAACTTTCTCGCACTGACTCGTCATACTTTTGGTCGTAAATAAATTGCGTAAATTCAATCCCATCGGGAACAGCGGCCTGCAAGATCATTTCCATTTCAGGCCAGACGGTCACCGGCGAAGAGATGAGCGGCATATCCGAATTTTCCTGACTGGAATGATGAAGGTCTATGACTGTTTTCATCAGCCGTTCAGCGTTTCCGGAAAAAGATTTCCCATAGAACATTTCTTTACCGGAGGGTGTTTCCACAGCATAACGGATAACACAGTGCAGACCGGGTTTGTAGCGAACCGGGAAGATTTCCAGCAGCTTGACCTGCCCCTCATATCCTGGCAATTCAGAAAAGAGCCGTTGCATCTCACCCATATCAGTTGCCTTGCTCAACCATGGAAGACGGTCGTCGGCTGTGTAAAGGCGTGGTAGGACTCCTTCGGGCGTAAATTCCAGAACACCAATGGTCCTTTCGGGAGTATTATCTGCCTTTCCGATCATCATTTCATATGTAGTCACGCAGCGGTGGGAGGGTCTGTACTTCAAATCCTGCAATTTCTTGATATTTAAAACGGTCGCTGGATCCTGCGGAGAATTAACATCGAACAACTTGCGCTCGAACACACCAGCTACCTCATCAAAATCAAACGCGATTGGCAGGTCTGGCAGTTGATCGTCAAAGTCAAAACGGTATTCCATGCTTACTCTCCTAATGATCGGTTATTCACAGCATTTCAGGAAGTTCTGACATTCCCTGTTCCATGTTGAATTCCCACTAATAGAACAATCAAGAACAGGCTCATAAGTACTAATCTCGACCAGTGATTTAGAGGGTTTACAATAAATAATAACTGCGGGATTGTGAGTAAAAGTACCCAACCTGTGGTCGGCATTGTCCTTCCTGACAAAGCTGAAACCATCAGTCCCAGGATTCCGCCAACGAACGCGACCAGAGCCAAAGTGATTCCAGAGGAGAGAAGGACCTGCGATCCTCCGGCACTTCCGATTTGGCCAAAAGAATGGATGATGGTCCAAACGAATCCCTGGTACATCGCCAAAAGTCCAACCAGCCATAGTTTGGATAAGATGTATGGAAACAATAACGAGCTGGTTCTTTGTTCGCGCCGGTAAGCCGCCCTTTCTTTGAAGATTTCATTTTGGACCAACATTGCGGCAGTCAATACAACGAGGAATACAAACAGATCAAATACAATCGGCAGGCGATTCGAAGCTTCTCTTGTGGAAGAAAGCATAAAATGGACAAAAGCCACAAGGGGCGGGATGGCAAGCATTAAAAACCCCACTTTATCCCGCCAGAGTAAACGGAAATTACGTCTGATCAAAAGGATGAGTTTTTGCGTGTTGTTCGCGCGCGGAATGATTGGTGGGGGCAGTTTCTCTTTCGAACTGTTTCTTAACCGTAGTCGAAGCAGGGGGCGGGTCTGGAGCAGGAGATCAGGATACCTGTTATGTAAGGGATCATCTACATATTTTTCGTATGCTTCATGGTCTTTAAACCGCTTTGCCCATTCGATTCCATCACGCTCCTGCGGATTGACCAGCATCTCTAGTGCTTCCTGCAGCCCAAACAAATCTTTGACGACCCCTCGGGGAAGGAAACCTTTTAAATGAGCGAGACCTTCATCGGCAGGTCCGAACCAGGCCAATTGCCCTCCTGCCGCCAGAAAAATGATTTTGTCTGATACCCCCGCGCTTCTGGAGCGGGCATTGGACTGGATAATCGTGAGGCCCTGGCGAGATAATTCCCGCATCAGTATAGTGATTTCTACCTCTTCAAAAGGGATGAGCGGCTCAACTGATTCGTCAAGGAGGAGTAACTTTGGATAACCAATGAGCTCGACCGCAATGCTCAACCTGCGTTTCTCAACCTCGCTCAGCAACCCCACCCGCCGATCTGTCACATGTGTCAGGCGTACAGTCCCCAGTAAGGTCAGTATCCTCTGCTTACGGTCATGAGAAGAAACACTGCGCGGCAAGCGCAACCTGGCTGCGTCTTGCAGAATTTCTGCCACGGTGAGGTTTTGTTGCAGAGCAAATTCGGCGGGAACAAAACCGATCGTCGAACGGAACGCGTTCAGGTTTGCATAAAGATTAACCCCATCGATAAGTATCTCGCCACTTTCTGGTTCCAGGAGACCAGCCAGGCTTTGTAAGAGAGTAGATTTCCCCGAACGACTCAGGCCTGTTAACGCAACCAGTTCACCCGGCTCGATATGGAAGGATATATCCGAAAGTAAGCTCACTCCAGCACGCGTGCGAATCGTTAGACCCTTGGCTTGGAGCAGGACTGCGGTAGTTCCAGGAGCTTGTTCGCCGTCATTTTGAGTAGGATTAGCCATAACGGTCTTAATTCCTTCTATCATATCTCTGCTTACTGTCGTCATTTTCACCGAGGCAGAGGATTCATCCGCTCCGCATTATCCAATTGATGGATCAAAATGACGGCCCCTGGAAATGAAACTAAACGAGTTAGTTGAGAACCCGCTCGCTTTTTGAAGCAAGCACTGACAGAGTTAGCGCGGCGGCTGCAGCAGCCCCATTTAAATTGGGAGGATCGTTCGGGTTGCCTTCAACCGGATGCTTGAAATGATACGAAATGCGTTGAGCAAATTTCTTTGGCGTAAGTTCATCCGGATCGATCATGTCGACCCAATGTTTATCGGCAAACAACCTGGCGCGCGTACGTTGTTCCGCACTTGGGCCAGAACGAGGGATCATAATAGCAGGCTTTCTCATGCGCAGGATTTCAACACTCGTGTTGTAGCCTGCCATGGAGATCACCAGATCAGCAGCAGCAATATGACTGAGCGAATCATTTACAGATTCCATCATATGTATAGGAAGTCCTTCCGCTCGCCGGTTTAGATCGGCGATTAATTCAGCGGGCATAAAAGGTCCAGTGACCACAGCCAAAACACATTTCTGGTGTTCCAGAACTTTCGGCAGCGCATCGATAAGCTTGCTCATCATTGGGTATGCATCTGCGCCCCCGCCTGCCATCACCACGATCAGTCGTGTATCGATGGATTTATTTGCGAGGAACCGGGCGCGAATCGTATGAGCATTGTTTGCAGTAGCAAGGTTGGTTACATAACCGCAATAGAATACTTTTCTGGCCTCGCCCTCGGGAATTTGATATTTTTCAACAATATTATATACATCTTGCATTCCAA
The DNA here is from genome assembly GCA_022616105.1 of Anaerolineae bacterium. Classification (GTDB taxonomy): domain Bacteria; phylum Chloroflexota; class Anaerolineae; order Anaerolineales; family Villigracilaceae; genus Defluviilinea. The sequence continues at coordinate 13,508 of JAKEFL010000025.1, forward strand.
ATACCAAGATCCGCGCGTAATAGCGTTCGATCGCGTCATAGGCCCCCTCTACTCGCCAGCGATTGATGGTTACCTCGGGACTATCGAGAATATCTCGCAAACCCAATACAACCTGGGTATGAATCCTGGAATGCTTCATAGCCTCCAAAGCTGGGAGAAGCTCTCCCATTGCCCCATGTGGCATATGATCCACCAGAAATATATCGGGGGCGTAATTTAAAAGCACATGACTGATTAATTGTTTACGTAGGTGAAGGATTTCCGGGAAAGACATACTCAGATGAGTTGCCTTCCAATTCCCTGGACCGTCTTTTGCGATGGAAGGAAGCTTTATATAATCATGGTGGGGGGAAATTGGAAAGAACTGACCTAATTGGGAGTCGGAAAACGTTAGAATCGAAGCTTCTTCATGAAGCCGATAAATTTCCCAGGCAATAGAACAAGTACGCTGCATGTGTCCCAGGCCAAAACCATCTTGTGAATACATGGCAATTCGCAGACCCTCAGGTTTCCTTGTTTCTATTGTGCTCTCCTCTTTATAAAATGGCAAAATCTTTGCCATGATCCATAATATTAGTAAGCTGGATAATTATTTTAGAAAGCCAGATGCGAGTATTTCATTGTATTTTAATAGACCTTGTTTGTCAACAATTTGTTAA
>JAKEFL010000199.1 GCA_022616105.1 Anaerolineae bacterium
CAGGCGTATGTGGAGTTGCGGTATGTAATCTAGACAACCATCTCGGTTTAGCTAGCTGTATTCTAGTTATAATACCTGCTGGCAGGTCTACATATATTCTTTTTCCAGGAGCAATTTATGTCTGGTACCTCGGTTGGGATGAGAGCGCAGGATCGTTCTGAACGCGAAAAATTCGAAAATGAGTTGAAGAGCATTCTGAAAGCGAGTGATGATGCGGGGATCGTGATGCGCGTGATCGGGTCGCTTGCCTTTCAAATGCACTGTCAGAAATTCGGGTATTTACAGGAAGCTATGGGCCGGGCATATACAGATATTGATTTTGCCGCTTATGGAAGGCAGAGCAAGCCGATTCAGGAATTAATGAATAGTATGGGTTATGGTGAAAACCGCGAGGTTTTTATTGCGACAGAGGGCGAACGTGCAATTTTCGACAAACCAGGGACAGGATTGCACGTTGACATCTTCTACGAAAAACTGGATTTCTGCCACACAATCTACTGGAAAGATCGGCTTGAGGTTGACTCCCCTACTATTCCGTTGGCAGAACTGCTGCTCGAGAAAATGCAGATCGTAAAGATAAATGAAAAAGATGTGATCGATACGATTATGCTTTTGCTCGAACATTCATTAGGAGATCACGACAGCGATACCATCAATACCAGGCATATTGCAAACCTATGCGCAAATGATTGGGGTCTATGGCGGACGACTGCAATGAATCTGGATAAAGTCCGCTTGCTGGCACAGGGCTATGGACAACTCAGCGATGAGCAAAAGGCAAGAATTACTGAACAGGTAAATTTAATCATGAAACGGCTTGAGGATGAACCCAAGCCGTTTGCATGGAAAATGCGGAATCAAGTGGGAGACCGCGTCAAGTGGTACAAGGATGTTGATGAGGTGTAGCTACTCCGCAGGAATCTCCGCGTGAACTTTATCAAGGTCAATGCCTTCTCTCTTGCGAGCGGCTTTGGATCCGAAGTAGATCGCCGCGGCAAGTAGGTACATCACACCCATGTAAATCAGAGATGTTCCATTCTTAAATCCATTCTCATTGATACTGTAGCCAATGCCATATAGCGCGTTCGGATCCAGGATCCATTGATACAGCAGGAATACCAGGAAGCCGCCAAAAATCAAGCCTGCCACCGTAATCAACGGAAGACCAAGTACTTTATATTTCGCGATCGGCGAGGCATTGTAAAGATCGGGCTTGATGTATGGAAGCAGGATGGCTGCAATGGTTGTCCCTAAATAAGTAACAGCAATGACCAGCGTGGATGCCAGTGTAAGTGAGCGGAAGTTCGCGATATTGTAAGAGAACAGATATGAAACAACCAGAGATGGAACTACCATCAGCAACAAGGCATAAACCGGCGTTCCTGTCCGCTTGTCCACTTCGGCAACTTTTTCCGGGAGCAGGCGATCAAACGCGGCAGCAAAGATGACGCGCGTGGAAGAGAGGAACACTGTGCCGCTCCAGCCAAACCACCAGAGACTCATCAAAGCAAGGACGACGAATTGCACGAGCCTGTTGGTTGTTAGAAACGCGGCAAGTAGTGCGGGATACGGCCAGACAGGAAGCGCAGGAGGATCGGTTGTGAATCCCCATGCATAATTCCACCATGCTCCGCCAGCCTGCACGTAAAAATCCCAGCCAATAGTTCTGCCAATGGCATAGAGCAATATGATGCCAAGCAGGGTGGTCACACCCAGTGCAAATCCCATGCCCTGCACATTGCGTTTGAAGTCGGTCGCGCCGCGCACTTCGCCGTAAAGAGTCGCTCCCCAATTGGGCCACAGATTGAAGAAGACAAGATACGGCAGGGTGAGGAAGATCAGGCCCAGTCCACCGCCAAGGAGCGGAAGGGCTGCACCAGCATTCGTCCCAAGGGCGGCAGTTGAATCATAGACACCGGGCTGTGCGCCAAACATCGAAGTGGCATTCTCTTCGAGTCCCGCTTTGAAGGCCCCATTGGAACCGGTCAGCAACAACACAATGACGATCAGCAATCCTAACATGCCGCCATAGAACGAGAACTTCTGGATGCGGGCATAAGTTTTCATGCCAAGTGCAATGAACAGGCTCACGATTAAGATCGTGAGAATAGCGGCCGTAAAGGCACCATTATTTGTGCCCGCAAACCACAAGGCGGCATCTCTGGCACCGAGTACACCCAATAAGGGCACTACCACAATATGACGGAACATGTCACCGTACAATGGCACCCATAACCACAGGATGAACCACCAGCCGGTGACAGCCAGAATGAAGCCGACCGCGCCGCCCAGGATGCGGCTCTGCCAAACATAATCGCCGCCAGAACGGGGCATGACGGCGATCAACGCGGCATATACGATGACCTCAAAGAAGATGAACAGTGCGCTGACGATAAGCGCATTGACCAACCCTCCGCCGAAGTAATACATCTGGCTAAAACTGTACAACCCCAGCGTGATCAGGTTGATGGAAAACAACGCGTAGATAAACGCGTCGAAGACCGACCACGAGCGCACCAGGCCGGTCGCTTTACGGACGAACAAGTTACTCATAATCTCTTCTCCTTTTGAATTGTTACTCTGCCCAGAATATGTCATGCTGAGCAAAGCATCTCTGATACATCAAATGAGCCTCTTCGGTCGTGGTGCCTCGGCACCACTCCCTCAGAGTGACATACCACTACTCATAACACTGAAAAAACGAGAGAGTTATCCTGTCGTCAACACATATCTTATCGCTCCCTACGCCGCGCGCAGCGTCGGCGTAGGGAGTACCAAGCAACCGCCGCCGTCCCACAGGGATGCTTCGCACACTTGCACCTGCGTGTGATTTGCTTGGCAAATCATGCAGGTGAAGGACGGCGGCTAAAGCATGGTCAACCTGTTGTAAGCACGTAATTTTCGATTTTATTCATGCCTAGTTTCACCAGTGCGCCTAATAACGTCCCTTGTTCGTACATCGAACCAGGGTTGATGCACAGAGTTTTCCCGATGCGCGTGGCCCCGCGCCCTTCGTGAATATGCCCATGCAAACCAAGCAGCGGCTTATGTTGTTCGATCACCTTACGCAAAGCAGTGGACCCCACGGGCTTGAGAGCCTGACCTGCCAACAAGGGACGCAAGTCTTTATCCAGCTCAGGAGCCTCATCCAGACCTGATTTATACGGAGGCACGTGGATATTGAAGACAGCGCTGCGCGGGTCTTTGAGTTTGGATATCATCGTCTCATACCGGACTTTGAGCTGATCCTCGTCCTCTTCGCGGTGCGTATCCCACGGCGTTCGGTTGGACCAGCCTGAGGCGATCATTTCGTGCTGGTCGTCAAGGGGAATCACCTGCCCCTCAGCATGGACCACGCATTGGCTGGCGCGAACGATGGCGTCCACTTCATCCATATCGTCATTGCCAGGGCAGCAATACACCTTCATGCCGGTGCCATCCAGCTTTTTGTCGGCGAGGTCCATCCATTGTTGCACAACCTTCAACACCTCCTGCAAAAAGACCTGATGAACGCGACCTGGATCCTTTGTGAGTTCACCGATCTCATCCGGATCCGTCATATATGGATAATAGCCGCGACTGCGAACGCGTTTGACCATATCCTGTATTTCTTCATCGGTCGAAACATCAAATACTTGTTCAAGTAAGGTGATACGATATTTGTTTCCACCCTGATGAATAAATGGCACAACAGCCTTGCCTGTCATATCGCCGCCGAGAATCATCACATCGGCTTCGTAGAATTTCCCCGCATTGAGAAACTTGCTCCAGCAAATATCTGACCCGTGAATATCTGTGGCAAAGAAGAGTTTTATCACGCGCTTATCCTTCTTGTGGCGATAAATTGGAAGTCTATCTCATATTAATGATGCAATACAATTATAACCTCCAACGACTCCCTGGAAGGAACAAACTATTTGGCAAAAGAAATAATCAGCCAATACACCCCCGCCGATAATAATGCACTGGCAGGGATTGTTATCAGCCAGGCCGTCATAATATCTCCTGCCACGCTCCAACGGACTTTGCTCATGCGTTCAGAGGAACCAACACCAATGATCGCTGAACTAACCACCTGTGATGTGCTCACCGGCACCCCGAAAAATGACGCCGCCAGGATTACAACGCCCGATGTCAGTTGTGTTGAAAAACTGTGCAGAGGGCGTATCTTGTAAAACCTTCCACCCAGGGTGCGGATGAGTCTCCACCCACCTAAACTCGTCCCGATTGCAATCGCTGCCGCGCTGACAGCAATCACCCAGGTCGGGACTTGAAACGCCGGAAGAACGCCTCCAATGACAAGGCTTAGTGTGATGATCCCCATGGTTTTCTGTGCATCGTTCGTGCCATGACTCAAAGCAAGCGCAACCGCAGTCAACAATTGGCTTCGCTTGAAAAATTCATTGATGCGTGGTGTTGCGCCTTGCACTAAAAAATAGATGAAACGCGTGATCATAAAACCAACGATAAAACCAATAAGAGGAGATGCAAACAAGGCGATCAAAACCTTATTCAAGCCTGCAAATTTTATTGCACTCATCCCCGCGCTTGCCAACACTGCACCCACCATCCCACCAATGAGCGCATGAGATGAACTGCCTGGGATTCCAAAGAACCAGGTGATCAAATTCCATGCGATGGCTCCAATAAGAGATGCCGTGATCACATCAAGAGTCAACACACTCGATTGAACAATTTCGTCTCCAATTGTTTTTGCCACGACCACCCCGAACAAGAACGGACCCAGAAATTCCGCAACCGCGGCAATCGTCA
>JAKEFL010000200.1 GCA_022616105.1 Anaerolineae bacterium
AAAGATGGACTGGTTGCCGCGGCAGGCGTCCACTTTTGGACGGATATCGTCTGGCATGTGCTGTGGGGATTTATAAGTTAAGCCCAAAGACACAAACAATTAAAAATCATGAACCCGAAAATTGGGGTTCTAGGACATCTACATTGCACCAACGCAGTGCAAGTGTTGCACGGATTTTTGAATTATTGGTTGGGGAATGAGCCAAACACCACCCAACCTATTTGAACCACTGAGTCACGGAGACACAGAGATTCTTTAAAGGTTTTCTCCGTGTTTCCGTGTCTCAGTGGTTAGGGTTGGAGACGATTGCAGGAGGTCTATTATGCCGATGCCCCCGAATAACTGCGCAGACCAATTAACCATACACCGCGTGCCAACACTACGAACATCAAAGTAAGTCCAGCAGCAAAGAGCATGGTCTCTGGCGTCAGGCGGTTCGTCATTGCCTCGGCAGGGACGGTGACCGCGAACGCCACAGGCACAAGGAACGTAAGACCCGTGCGAAGCCAATCAGGGTAAACACCTACAGGCCAGCGTCCCGCCGCGTACAAGCCTTCAAACAGATTGACAATGTCGTTTACGCGGATCACCCAGAAGGCGATGGATGTAACCATCAGCCAGACACAATACAACATAATCGCGCCCATGATCAGCGCTGCAATAAAAGCGAGGACTTGCAGCACCTCCATTCTGACTTGAAGCTGAGCAACCGCGACACCAATCACGACCAGCCCAACGAGTACATCGGTCAATTGCCAGAAACGGAATTCGCGAATGCTGACAAGTGCCTGCGCGTCGGCTGGTTTGGTGAGAGCAAAGTCCAGCGTGCCATTCAGTACATCATCCATCAAGCGTTCCATGTTTGGCTGAATTGCAGACCGGATAACGCCTCCCATTAGAAGATGAACACCCATCACCGCGAGCAATTCGGCTCGCGACCACCCAGCAAGATTATTGACCTGACCAAAGACTAACGAAAGCCCGATCAAGCCAGTAGTAAGAGCAATGGCAGATTGAAGAAGCTGGATGAAGAAGTTAACGCGATATTGCAGCTCGTTCATCATGCCAATGCGGAAATAGGTCCACGCGAGTTTGAATGGGTTCATTATGCATATTCTATCAACGAGGAGACACTTGCACCTGGCGCAAGTGCAGGTGTTGCTTCGTCGGACTTCGTCCTCCTCGCAATGACATAATCATTATTGAATGGGTTCATTTTGATATTTCCTGTTCTGTCAGCAGTTGCACTGCTGACAGGCGACACGCTGCGCGCAACGGTCACCTAAACGAAACTTTATCCACCTACAGCCGAGAACTGCTTGATGGCGGCGCGCCAGACCAAATTCAAGATCGAAGCGCCGATCACAATCCAGAGAATCTGCGTGCCGATACCAGCTACAAGTTCCTGAATAAACATCGTTCCGACAAGAGTCTCAATTGGGAAGAAGAAAGTCCACTTGAAGGGCAGGTAGTTGGAAAGATTCTGCACCCACTGCGGCATGAGAGTCATGGGCACGAGCCGGCCTGAAAGAATCAACTCGAGACCAAAGTACAACTCAAAGATCGCACTGACGCGGGTCGTCCAGAATGTGATCATTCCAAGCAGGGAGAGCAACATGGTGCGGATGAGATATGCGCCCCAAATCGCGATGAAGAAGGCAATCCCTTCCATCCAGGTGATATCGAAGGTTGGTTTGAAGACCCACGAGAGGAATAACGCCAGTGGCAGCCAGAGGATGATGACAACAAATTTCCAGCCTGAAAAGTAGGCGATGTCGTTATGAATCGGATGCATTGGACGCATCAATTCCATTGAGAGGTTCCCCTGGCGGATTCGCCACTCCCATCCATAAGGCGTGAAGACGATATTCATGTTACGGACGAGAGTCCACACGATGTAATAAGCCGCAAACTCACCCGGGGTGTATCCACCGGCAACGCCTCCCTGTTGATTCGCGATCGTGGACCAGACCACAAGGTAAATGACTGGCTCTGCAATCATGCCAATCATATAAAAGTAATTCGCCACGCGATATTGGAACTGCTGGAGGATCGAGATTCGCATGGATGAAAGGTAAAAGTCAATATAACGTTTCACGCTTCCTCCTTTTGCGAAAAGACCTGATCAATAATGTCATCGACAGGTGCATCTTCTACGGTGAGGTCATCCACCTGTAGATCAGAGAGCAATTTTGCAGTGACCTGGGATGTCTGCGCTTTGGGCACGCGCAAGGTGACGCGTCCATCGTCTTTGCTGAGTACTTCCCCGTATTGGGATAATTCAGTATCTGGATTTTGAAGTGTCACACTTAAAGTTTTATATGCCGAGAATTGATTCACAAGGTTGCTCAGGTCTCCGTCGAACAAAATGCGACCGTGATGAATGACAATCACACGCTTGCATAAGGCTTCCACATCCGCCATGTAATGACTGGTCAGCAGGACGGTCGCGTTATTGCGGCGGTTATATTCTGCAATAAAAACGCGGATTCGCCTTTGCATCGTCACATCCAGACCCAATGTTGGTTCATCCAGAAAAAGAACTTTTGGCTTATGCAGTAGTGCAGCAACGATCTCCATCTTCATCCGTTCGCCGAGTGAAAGATTGCGGACAGGTTTATTCACCAAATCTTTCAATTCGAGCAGGTCAATGAATTCATCGCGAGTCCGTTTGAACTCATCCACGGGGATACCATAGACTGCACGTTGCAGGTCAAATGAATCGAGGGCTGGCAGGTCCCAGGTCAATTGGTTGCGATTGCCCATCACTAATGTAATTTGCCTAAGGTAATCATAAGAGCGGCGGAAAGGCTCGTATCCCAACACGCGTACATCGCCAGATGTTGGGTGAAGCAGTCCACTCAACATTTTGAGCGTAGTCGTCTTGCCCGCGCCGTTCGGTCCCAGAAAGCCAACAACTTCTCCGGGTTCAATATTGAACGTGATACTATTCACTGCTTTGACCGTCCGATACTTGCGATTGAACAGGCTCGTTATGGCAGCTTTGAGTCCGCCCTCGCGTTCGGGAACTTGATAGTGTTTGGAGAGCTGCGAAATGGTTATTACAGAAGACACGTTATTCTCCTTGTTTTATAAAGTAAGTGAAACATTTCATCCTGAGCGGACGCAGAGTGTACACTTGCACCTGCACGATTTGCCAAGCAAATCGAAGTGCAGGTGAGTCGAAGCGGTAGTCGAAGGATATTTTGGCATGTGCGCTTCGACTGCGATGCAACAACCGCATCTCCGCTCAGCGCGAAGGAATTTTTTAGAAAGTTTCAACCAATTCATTTTGAAGACGATTATCCTCCGCCCATTTACGGAGTGCCGCATAATTACCTAAACTTGAAGTAAATAATTCAATCTACAATTTATTCCAAAAGATTAGTAAGCAATAGGGCAAGCGGCAAAATACAAAACCGCAGGGCGGAAGCGCGCCTGCGGCTATCTGACAATACAGTTGGTCAACCAAAAAAGATCAACCGATGCACTTGCAGGGAGGCGCGCTGGATCTCAATATGGAAATGAATGATGTTTTCATGTGGGCGAACCTCCTTTCAGGTGTGTTTCGCAGAGTGTATCACATTTTTTTGTTATTGCGAGCCGTTTGCTGGCGAAGCAATCCCCAACCTAATGGGAGATTGCTTCGTCGGGCTATGCCCTCCTCGCAATGACGAGGTAATTCTCTGGTATAATCTTCGCTCGTGACTGGTCCTGCCATACGGTCCTGGCTGTGGGCATGGAGACCTGCGAAGTGCGGCGCTTTTTGCCGCCATAATATATAGAAAGGAAGCATACGTCATGCCTTTACAAAAGGAAATCAAGACCAAACTGATCACTGACTATCATCGTCACGACGCGGATACCGGCTCACCGGAAGTGCAAATCGCAATTCTGACAGGCCGCATCCAACAGTTGACCGACCATCTTCGGATCAACAAAAAAGATCAGTCCTGTCGGCGTGGATTGCTCAAACTCGTTGGGCAACGCCGCAGAACCCTAACCTATTTGCGCAAGGTGGATTACCAGCGTTATCTGGGAGTCACTGAAAGTTTGAACCTGCGCCACAAATAGTGAATTGACCCTAATGGTCTTGGAACCATTAGGGTCTTTTAATCCCTCACCCTGCCCTCTCCCAGAGGGAGAGGGTAAAGGGAATCCGCCGTCAGGAATTGAACAGCGCGAATAACCGTAGTGACCGCTTCGCGTCAACCGTCAGAACGACTGACCCCACAGGGGTGGTGCCCAAAGTCGTTACTACATGTTGTTCACACTTTTCAGTCCCTGACCTCAGGCGGAAAACAAAGCTTAATGCTTACTTTTACCAAAACAAAATGAACCGCTAAGAACGCGAAGATTTAAAAAGAATCTTTGCGCCCTTCGCGTGCTTCGCGGTGAAAAAGGGTTAAGGTAAGCAGTTTTAGGAGACAAAATGAAACCTGAATCAAAGAAATATACAACCACGGTTGGGAAGCATACTCTCACATTTGAAACCGGTAAGTTAGCCGGCCAGGCAGGCGGAGCAGTGACATTTGGTACACCCGAATCGATTGTTTTCGCGGCTGCCACAATGGGCGGTTTGCGCGAGGGCATAGACTTCTTCCCGCTTTCAGTGGAATACGAAGAACGATTATATGCTGGTGGAAGAATCCCAGGCTCGTTTTTCAGACGAGAAGGACGGCCGGGCACAGAAGCCATTCTTGTAGCACGCCTCACTGACCGGCCTCTGCGTCCGCTCTTTCAAGATGGTATGCGAAACGAAGTGCAAGTGATCATGTTCTCGCTTTCGTCGGATGGCGTCAATCCGCTTGATATTCTCGCTATTAACGCCGCATCCGCCGCGATCATGATCTCAGACATTCCCTGGGCTGGTCCGGTTGGCGCGGTCCGTGTGGGACGCGTGAATGGCGAGTTTGTTATTAACCCATCTTTTGCTGAGATCGAAACCTCTGACCTTGACTTAAGGATTGCAGGTACACGCGACGCGATCCTCATGGTCGAATGTGGAGCGAATGAAATCCCTGAAGATGTGATGGTGCAGGCGCTCGAACTGGGACATAAATCCATCCAGCCATTGATTGACCTGCAATTTCAAATGCAAGCCGAAGTGGGTAAACCTAAACGCGAAGTCACTCTCGCCATTCCAGATGCTGAACTGCAAAAGAAGGTATTTGATCGCGTCAGCGGACCGATGACCGAACTGCTCGAAAGACCTCTGACGAAAAACGAATTCTATACTGGGATGACAGAGCTTAAAGAACTTGTTGTCGCTGAAATGTGTTTTGTCCCCGAAGGTGCCAGCGCATCAGACTACCCTTCGCCTGCTTCTGTCCGAGAATCTTTTGACCAGGCTGAACAATCCATTGTGCGCGAAAGAATTTTAAGCCTCGGCAAACGTCCTGATGGACGCACACCAACAGACATCCGCCCGATTTGGTGTGAGGTTGGTTTGTCACCACGCGCGCATGGCTCCGGCTTGTTCACGCGCGGCGAGACTCAGATCCTGTCCTTTGCTACACTTGCCACATTGGGTGAAGCACAGGAACTCGATAACCTTAGCCCGGTAAAAGACAAACGGTATATGCACCACTACAACTTCCCGCCGTTTTCCACAGGTGAGGTAAAAAATCTTCGCGGCCAGAGCAGGCGCGAGGTCGGGCATGGAGCGTTGGCAGAGCGCGCGCTGGAACCTGTGATCCCTGCGGAAGAATCCTTCCCCTATACAATCCGCGTTGTATCTGAAGCGCTGTCATCCAATGGTTCCACATCCATGGGATCAGTATGCGGCTCCACACTTGCATTGATGGATGCAGGCGTTCCCATTAAGGCTCCTGTTTCCGGTGTTGCAATGGGACTTGTCACTGACCCTTCGACAGGCTCAGGGCAGGCTACTGGACGCTATAAAATTCTCACTGACATTCAAGGTACAGAAGATCATCTTGGAGATATGGACTTCAAAGTGGCAGGCACCGCGGCAGGAATCACTGCTTTGCAAATGGATATCAAAATCAGCGGCTTAAGCGCGCAAATGATGAAGGAAGCACTTGAACAGGCAAACGTTGCACGCATGTCCATTATGGAAAAGATGCTGGCTGTTTTACCTGAAGCCCGCGCCGAATTAAAAGAACATGCGCCGCGCATCATCACGGTGAAAATCCCTGTGGATAAGATCGGCGCGTTGATCGGACCGGGCGGCAAAAATATCCGCTCATTGCAGGAAGAGACTGGCACGAAGATCGACATTGAAGAAGATGGCACTGTTTATATTGCCTCGACCGATGGCGTTGGCGCGAAGATCGCGCAGGAACGTGTTGCAGGTCTCGGTGAGAACGCGGTCATCGGCAACATTTATACGGGCAAGGTGGTGCGGATTGCAGACTTCGGCGCGTTTGTGGAAATCCTGCCGGGTGTGGATGGGCTTGTCCACATATCACAATTGGATAGCGAACGCGTGAACAAAGTTGAAGATGTGGTCGGCATGGGTGATGAGATCACAGTCATGGTGACCGATATCGATCCCCAGGGCAAGATCAGACTCTCACGACAAGCTGTGCTCGAAGGCTGGACTGCTGAAGAAGCGCGCGAGAAAGACGGTCCGCGCAGGAGTGGTGGAGGCAATCGCGGTGGTGGACGAGGCGGCGACCGCGGGGGTTTCCGGGGCGGTGATCGTGGTGGAAATCGTTCCGGTGGCGACCGCGATCGCAACAGGCGAAACTAAAGCTTGTAACAAAATTAATATCAGGGCACAGCAAATCGCTGTGCCCTGAATTTTTATGGAATCCATGGCTCTTCCACGTTTCACATTTCTATGAAATTGTTATCAAAATTGAATATGCTTTCCCCAGGGTATGGTTGTATAATTTCTCTGTCAAATTGGACATTTTCGGTTGAATTTGAAGGCGGCTCACTATGAAAAAACACACTGCAATCTCAATCGCGTTTATGTTAGCAGGCCTTTTTATAACGGTATTCGTTACTTCGGCAGGGGCAAGCCCAAGCCAGCAGGATGACCTTGTGACTCATGGAAAGTACATAGCCGCGATTGCCGGTTGTACATCCTGCCATACGCCGCTCCAGGAAGAATATCAAAATCCCCAAACCCTCACGCTGGAACAAATCCAAACGTTGGCATTCAATGAGACTCAAGCCACGGATCAAACAAGGCTTCTAGCTGGCGGCCGCGCTTTTGACCTTGGTCCTGCTGGAGTGGTTTTCACCCGCAACATTACACCCGATACAGAGACCGGCATTGGAGCATGGACCGATGACCAGATCAAGATTGCCACCAAGACCGGCATTGATAATGAAGGAAAGCTCCTATTCCCGGTGATGCCTTATCACGTTTATAACGGAATGGCAGACGTTGATCTTGAGGCTGTGGTTGCCTATCTTCATTCTGTGAATGCAGTAAATAATCCGGTGCCTGACCGAACAGTCACGACGGAGGGAATGCCTTCTCCTCCGTTTCAGACTGGAATTACGGCACCAGACGTATCTGACCAGGCTGCGCGCGGCGCATATCTTGTCAATAGTGTGATGGGATGCACAGATTGTCACAC
>JAKEFL010000201.1 GCA_022616105.1 Anaerolineae bacterium
CCCTGCGCTGGGGAATGATTTACGGTATCACACTGACCTTTGCGCGCGCGCTGGGTGAATTCGGTGCAGTGCTGGTCATCGGCGGAGGCGTGCAGGGCCGAACCGAAACAGCCACATTGTTCATTTATCGTGCCCTTGAAGAACGCCAGTACATTGGGGCATATAGTGCGGCACTGGCATTAGGATTATTCTCGCTGATACTGGTTTTAGGCTCGGACTGGCTGAGGCGCAGGAAACATTAAGCGGGCAGGTAAGCAAGTAGACAAGTACATAGGTAAACACGTAGACTACAACAGGCTCAAGCCGCCGTCCTCGGCGGCGTATTTTCAAGTAAATCCTGCGCCGCCTTGAAAAGCCGAAGGTGGACGGCGCAGGGAGCAAACTTATCTTTTGGGGGTTATAATCCAATCCATGAAACGAATTGGGCTTCTTCTCATTTTTCTTGGCTCCATACTGACCATCTTCCAGCCTGCGCGCGCGCAAAGCGATGAACCTCTCGCCATCGTCATGACTGCAGATGGACCCATCATGCCGCCGATGCTTGAATATATCAAGCGGGGTATTGAAAGAGCGAGACGGCAAAACGCTGAAGTCCTCATCATTCAACTCAATACACCCGGCGGAAGCGTTGACACCATGCTCGAGATCATCAAGGAAATCCGCGCGAGCGACACGCCTGTAGTTATTTATGTGGCACCAAGAAATGCGATCGCGGCGAGCGCGGGAGCGATGATTACCATGGCAGGTCACGCGTCTGCGATGGCACCTGAGACGTCCATCGGGGCTGCGAGTCCAATCAGCGGTTCGGGCGAAAATCTCACCTCAACTGCGGAAGCAAAAGCAAAGGAGATCATCAAAGCTGCGATCCGACCCATTGTCAAACCGCGCGGTGAAGAAGCTCTTAAACTTGCGGAAGCGATGATCGACGAAGCCAAAGCCGTGACTGCAACTGAAGCGCTTGAAGTCAACCTGATCGATTTCATCGCAAATGATGTTGAAGGCTTATTGCAATCTCTGAATGAATTCACAATTCAAATTAACAATGAGCCTCGCACGCTTAATACATCCAACGTGCGCACTGAATCGTTCAATATGAGTTTCATCGAACAATTCCTTCTCCTTCTCCTCGATCCGAATATTGCCTTCCTGCTCATCGCCATTGGCGTACAGTCTGTCCTCATCGAGATCTCAAGCCCAGGTGGATGGGTTGCGGGTTTTATCGGCGTGGTCTGCCTTACCCTCGCGACCTACGGTTTGGGTGTTTTGCCTGTCAACTGGTTTGGCATAATCTTTTTACTTACTGCTTTCGTATTATTTATTCTGGACATCAAGGCGCCGACTCATGGCGCGCTCACGGTGGCAGGAGTCGCTTCGTTCATCGTTGGCGCGCTGGTGTTGTTTAATTCGCCGGGCACTCCCGATTTTCAGCGTGTGTCAGTTCCACTGGTGGTTAGTGTGGGTATCACACTTGGCTTGCTCTTCTTTGGTATTCTTGTGTTTGCATTACGCGCGCTGCGTGTGCCGGTCAGCTCGGGGGTTGAGTCATTCGTCGGTAAAACGGGGACAGCCCGAACGTCGGTGGATGGAAGCGGTGGGCAGGTCCAGGTGCAATCTGAGCTGTGGAGCGCGGAATCTGTTGACGGCTCCGAAACAATCGGTAAGGGGGATAAAGTGGAAGTCGTCGAAGTCAAAGGAGTAAGATTGAAAGTTAAGAAGAAATAATTTCGTCATTGCGAGCCGCATAGCGGCGAAGCAATCCCCTACTCGACTTGGAGATTGCTTCGGGCTAACGCCCTCGCAATGACATGCCACGGTTCAAAAAGGACCTCATGCCTGCTACGCCTACGAGAGACCGAATCATCCCTGAAACAGACACCCGCCCGCTGCGCCGCCCGGAATGGATCAAGGTACGCGCGCCAACTGGCGAAAACTATGAACGCGTCCTGTCGTTGATGCGTTCCAAGTCTTTACATACAGTTTGTGAAGAAGCCATGTGCCCGAACCTGGGCGAATGCTGGGGCAGCGGCACCGCGACCTTTTTGATGCTTGGCGATGTTTGCACGCGCACATGTGGATTCTGCGACATCAAACACGGCAAACCAACATTGATGGATTGGGGCGAAGCAGAACGAGTCGCGCAAGCTGTGAAGTCGATGGACTTGAAACACGCTGTCATCACATCAGTGAACCGCGATGAGAGGCGAGATGGTGGTTCTCCCATCTTTGCAATGGTGATTAGGAGAATTAGAGAATTATTGCCGGGCTGTTCCATCGAAGTGTTGATCCCCGATTTCAAAGGCTCACTCGAAGCATTAAAGATCGTTATGGACGCGCGCCCTGAGATTTTGAATCACAATGTAGAGACTGTGCCGCGATTATTCAAAGTTGTACAACCACAGGATAGCTATGATTGGGCATCGGCGACTCTCTCGAACGCGAAGAAACTTGATCCCGACGTGTTGACCAAATCAGGCATCATGGTCGGTCTCGGCGAAGAGATGGACGAAATCAAAGCCGTAATGCGCGACCAGCGCAGTTGGGGCGTAGACATTCTAACGATTGGTCAATACTTGCAACCAAGCAAGAAGCACATGCCGATTTCAAGATATTACACGATGGAAGAATTCGCCGAATTGCGAGATTATGGCTATTCAATTGGTTTCAAATGGGTGGAGTCAAACCCGCTGGTGAGGTCATCGTATCATGCTGCGGAGCAGGTGCGCGCGTTGAGCGTGTTGCATCGCAAGTTGTATGGGGAGAGTCAGTTGTCAGTGAACAGTGATCAGTAGCGCCTTAAGGAATCGGCGGGAATTTATGGATCTTCCAAAAGGAAGAGAACGAAAGCCAACCATCGTGCGAGGACGAAGAAATGCACATTCAACTAATTCGCAATGCAACATTAAGAATTACCTATGGGAATCGTATCTTTATCACCGATCCCTATCTTGCCCCAAAACATTCACAGGAGCCATTGATCGGGAAATCGCGCAATCCAACTGTGGATTTGCCCTTCCCATCAAAAGATGTCCTGGCAGATATTGAAATGGTTCTCGTCTCGCATCTGCATCCAGACCACTTTGATCATCTCGCTCAACAACAATTACCCAGGAATATTCAGATATACTGCCAACCCGGCGATGAGCATCAGATCAAAGATGCAGGTTTTTCTAATGTCGTGGGCATCAACAGCAGTGTAGAATGGCACGGCGTGAAAATAACCCGTACCCCTGGTCAACATGGGGATAAGGACTGGGCCGCGCAGATGGGATCTGTGTCCGGTTTCATTTTTCGGGCTGAGCATGAACCCACAATTTACTGGACCGGCGATACAATCTGGTGTGAAGCCGTCGAGCAAACGATACTTAAAACTAAGCCAGACATCATTATTACCCATTCCAGCGGGGCAAGTTTTGAAGCCGGAGCACCGATCATTATGGATGGACGGCAGACGATACAAGTCTGTCGGGCAGCCCCTCAGTCCATCGTGATTGCCGTCCATATGGAGACATTCGATTTTGATACAACTTCGCGCAAGGATTTACGCGCCCTGGCTGAAGCGGAGGGAGTTGAAGCAAGTCAGTTACTTATCCCTGCGGATGGAGAAACTTTTGTGTTTTAGAGACGGTTGATGTTAATAATTGGTAATTGGAATGACAACAGATCAACTAACAGCAGAATTCGAGACATTTCAAGGGGAACTGAAATCCTTTATCCTGAGAATGACCGCCAGTGTTCAGGATGCCGAGGACATCCTTCAAGATACCTATCTCAAAGCTCAATCAAAGATAGACACCTTCAGAGGTGAATCCTCCTTGAAGACATGGATCTTCAGCATTGCATCCAACCTCGCCAGAGACTTGTTAAGATCAAAGAAGAGGTGGCCTGAAACCGTCACCGACATTTGCAGGGAGGAAGCCTTGCATAACCGGCAGTTCTTTCAGGAAGCCATGCACATTCGGGAAACATCGCCTCAGGGGAAATTCGAAATCAAGGAACACATCGCTTTTTGTTTTACTTGTGTGTCCAAGTCGCTTCCGCTTGAACAGCATCTCGCACTGCTGCTCAAGGAAGTCTACGGCTTCAAAGTAACGGAAATCGCTCAGATCATGAATCAAACCGAAGCTATGGTGAAATATTATCTGCACGTGAGCCGCAGCAGAATGATCGACATTTTCGACCATCGCTGTTCGCTCATCAACAAACAGGGGATCTGTCACCAGTGCACAGAGTTGAACGGCATTTTCAATCCCAAACAAAAGGCACAGGAAGAACTGGTGAAGATCGAGATGGCAAGAGACGCCGAAAACAAAAGCAAGGAGGAGCTATTCGACCTGCGGATGAAAATCCTGCAGGAACTGGATCCCTTTGAATCAGGCGCGGCGGAATTGCAATTGCATCATTTGGAGCATAACCGGCGGGTCATGGAAAAATATCTGGAAGAAAACTAGACCTCTTGTGAAAGTCTCTTTGCCACAGAGACCACAGAGAAAATGAGTTTTTCTCAAAGGTCTCCGTGCGCTTGCGCAGTCTGTGGCTAAGCATTGGCGCACTTATAAAGGTGTCAACTGGTAAATTGCCTATCATTTTTCGCCTCCTGATCGTCTAAAAAAGAAAAGGAGCAGCAAAATGAAGCAGGTACACACCAATTCAAAGTCTCAGGAGGGAAAAGCTACCACGGTTAGAAAAACATTCAGCAGGGAAACATCCGTGCAAACGACCGTTATGGCAGATCCTTCCATCGTGTGGGCTTTACTGACCCGTGCATCAGATATCCCCAGGTGGAATTCCACGGTCACTTCGATCAAGGGCGAAATCAGGGAGGGTAATACGATCGAGCTCAAATCCATTCTGGATGAAAAGCGGACATTCAAACTGAAGGTAAAGGAATTTGTCCCCGAAAAACGGCTGGTCTGGGGAGACAGCCAGGGAAGCCGGGTATACAGCATCGAGAAAGGAGCGGGAGGCGGCGTGCTCTTTTCGATGACTGAAAAAATCGGTGGTCCGATTTTCCCTTTGTTCGCCAAGTACATCCCTCCCTTTGACGAATCGTTCGAACGATTTGCGGCTGATCTAAAGAAAGAAGCAGAGTCTATCCAAAATTCAAAGAGCTAAGGAGTTGAAATTATGCTCTCGGCGGCGTCCCCGCCGCCGAAGACGGCGGCTTGAGCATAATATACAATCCATCCAAAATTCAAAAAGCTAAGGAGCAAGAATGGAAAAGAGAACAAAAGATAATCCGTGGAAATTGAAAACACCTCCGCAGACATCAGAGTATGAAATGTATGTTGACACAAAAGATGGGAAGGAAATCATTGTCTGTACAGTTGGCACGACAGTATTGCACTACGACTATCGCGCGCTGGCAGACCTGTATGCGATGCTGAAAAAGCATGGGGACTGGATGGAATTGGGCAGTAAGGACGAGAAACAGGAAGCTGTGGAAGGTACCGTGGAACATTGGGCGCGTTCGCCGAAAAATCCCATCGGCAGTTGGTATGGACTGAAGAAGGGATTTCGAGGACGATTCGCCATGTATATCCCTCCCCTCATGGAGGAGTTGGAGCTTGCAGAGGTAGAACACAACGCACGAAATAACCGGATGAGAGCGAAATAACGTAAGAGTGTTCAGTAATTAGTATTACAGCGCAAAGTCTGGAAATGGTTTTACGGACTGCACAAGCCATCCACGAATATTCACGAATACGCGAAGGTTTGCGCCCGCGATTCGCGTATTCGTGGCTTTATTCGTGGACGGTAACAACCAGCAAAGACCAACCTTGCGCTGTAATGTTAGAATACATCTCAAAAAGCCATGTCACTCTCCCGAAGGACATCGGGACGATGTGAGGGAGCGTTCGTTGCGACCGACACTTGCACCTGCATGCAAGTGCAGGTGAGAGTCTCGTAATTTCGGGGTAGAGACCCTTCGCGGAGTTTATCCTGAGCCTGTCGAAGGGCTCAGGGTGACATTTTGAGATGACTTGTAGCAACTCCCGTCGATGAAGGATCGGCGGGAGTTTTTGTTAAACATCATTACGATATGTTTTCTACGGGCGTATAATCTATTGATAGATACTTATAAAGAACGAACAGGAGATGCCATGTCAGATTCATATGAAGAAATAATTCTACAAGGCGCTTCAGTGTGGAACCAATGGCAAAAAGAAAACAAAGTGCCTGTCCATTTTGCCAAGCCATTTTGGTATGACTCCCCCGATAGTATGGGCAGACAAGTTAAAGGAGGAAACAGATTAAATTTCAGCGGGTTGAATTTAACCAATGTTTCAATCCACAATGCGTTTGCAGAGGGATTAAATATACAGAACTCAAAAATCATTAATTGCCATTTTGAGGAGGGCGATTTTTCGAGAGCCAATTTCTCCAACACCGAATTTGTCCACACAAGGTTCAATAAAACCATTTTGACTGATGCGAATTTCGATGGGGCATCATTTATCAATTGCAACCTTAATAGAATAAATATAACAAACGCAAATTTTTGTCTCAAAGAAATAAAAGAAACAGTAGTTTACGGCGTTTCTGCCTGGGATCTTAAAACATGTGATGAAATGAAACAATCAAGATTAATTATCGAAAGGACATACGAACTATATTCTGATATCATCGCTAGCGGAAAAATCCCCTTGATGGCAGACAATATTGAGTTGGTTCAATTCATTTACTACCTATCCAACCATAAAAAAATGCGCGATGTACTGAACATCCTAAATGCAAAAGGAATTTTACTCCTCGGTCAATTTAAAGATGGAGGGCTTGAACATTTATATAAGCTTCACGACTGGCTGAAGGAAAAGAACTACATGCCCATGATCTTTGACTTTGAAAGACCGGTCAATATGGACTATACAGAGACTGTTATTACGATGGCGGGTTTGTCAAAAA
>JAKEFL010000202.1 GCA_022616105.1 Anaerolineae bacterium
GCGGCTTTTTCCTGACGGTCATAGGTCTCAATTTGCTCAGCAGCGATCTGACGCGAACGCAACTGCGTGAGGATGGTTTCAATTTGAACATCATCAGCAGGTGAGGAAGGCGTGCCGATCAGCACTTCCTCCAGTTCAAGGTTGTAATGCTTGAATTTCTCTTGCATCTCCTGGCTGGCGATCTTCTGGATATCACTGCGTTCCTGTAACAATTGAATCAACGTGCGCGTTTGACCGATGTTCTTGAAGTATGCCGCCACCATTGGGTCGAGGGTCTGCTCGACGAGACGTTTGATGTCGCCGAAGCGTTGGATCACCAATGGGGCTTTCTGGTAGTCAATGTGAACGACTACAGAAAGCGGCAGGGACGGTTCGAAGGCATCCTTCGTGATGAGTGAGACTTCGCTGAGATTCTCATCGAACTTGTGCGCGCCCGTCTGGTTGCTGATCCACTTGAGGATGAAGTTGGTGGTGGGCACTGCAACGACTTTGCCCGCATACGTATTGAAGGCATATTTGCCGGGCAGGAGCGCCTCTTCCCATACACCGCGTTGGCCGCGTGCCACCAGTTCGCCGTGACGATATTCCTTGCCTGAAAGGTCTTCGCCTGTAGCGCCCGTGTAGGAAACAACTACACCGACATTGCCCACTTCGATGATCGTCTTCTGGATCATCTCAACAGTGGCGAAAAGACGGTTAACATAATACGTGCCTTCCACCAGCACCTGTAGCTGACGTCCGCGGAAACCGCCTGCCTTGAGGAATTTATCCGGGTCCTGGAATTTGTTGTGATAAGTCTCATCGTTCTTCGGGTCATCACCGACCACAGGGGCGATGATCTCACCCTGCCCCAGCGACGGTCCATCATGGACAGTGGCAATCCCGATCTTGTCATCCGTATCCTTGATGATAACCGGCACAAAACCGTGACGTTCAGCAATCACGTGCGCCATGCTTTGAATGACCTGCATCTCTTCACGACTCAGGGGCAGAGAGTACACGCGTTCATCTGTCAGCACGATAAATTGCATCAGATTGATGGCATATGTTCCTTCACGCAGAACGCGGCGTTGTGGTCCGCGTTGACCGCCGCTCTTGAGAAAACCCTCCACATCCTGAAAATCAAAGGCAATGTCGTTCTCGGCAAGCGCCTGGGTTGGGTCAAGCAGTTTGCCATCACGCGCGAATATGTAGCCGATCTTGCCCTGCGGAATGGTCACCAGCGGAGCCATCCTGACCACATATTGAATCGGCGGCAGATAATGCAAACCGCCGCGCAAAACCTTGGGCTGAAAACCCGCTTCGCCATTCAGGGCAATGAAGCCGCTCTTGATCGAACCTTTGGGGCTAAAGCGTCTCTCGACGATGCCGATGCGAGTATTGGGGATGAAGCGAATACCTGAGAGCAGAATCAATATCAGGATGCCTGCCAATATCAAACCCGCCAGTATAAGAATACCACCAGACATTTTGACCTCCTTTGGTCAGTTGCAATGTGCTACATTCATCTACGAGGATCGCCGGATAAGGGTTGCGGGAAGCTGGATGAATGATTCAAACAGGAAAGACTTTCAAGCCTTTCAATATCTATTAATCACGCCGCATTATATATCAAAAGACCTATTGCCATACCCGAAGCAACAGATTAGGATTTCATTTTCGGTATCTCACAAAAGAGCGTAGCAGGCGTGCCAAAGGCGTCTAACGCCTGATTTGCGCTACACCTGCCCTGGTACGGCTTAAGCCGCACGGTGCCAGGGGAGAGCGCAATTTACGCGTGGTTTCGTGATCTACTGATTTTACGAGGAGGAGTAATGAAAAACCGAATTTGGATTGCTATTGCTATATTTTCTTTAGGGATGTCATCCTGCAATTTGCCTGGGAATCAGCCAACAGAAACGCCTCTCCCTTCGCTAACACCGACGCTTGTTATCCCTATAACGAGCGCATCCACACCCACGCTTGTTCCCATTGAAACTCTCCTGGCACTTGATACTCCCACTATTATACCTACCTCTACACCCAGTCAATTGCTCGCATCACCAAAAGACCAGCCGGTAAATTGTCGCTTTGGTCCTGGCACTCAATATGCCATAGCTGGCGCCTTGAACCCGGGCAGGAGGGCGGAAATGATCGGCAAAAACGAGGACTCATCATGGTGGTATGTGAAGAATCCGAGTGACCCTTCCACGCTCTGCTGGCTGGCTGCCAGCGTGACAGATACCCAGGGAAATGTGGAGGCGCTCCCAGTGGTGGAACCGCCTGAGATAGTGGTAACCAGCGTCAATGTCAGTGTTGATCCACCGGGGATGAACGTTGCATGTGACGCGTTTCCGCAAAGTGTCATTATCAGCGCGTTCATTACCACCAACGGTCCGTCCATCGTAGTTTGGCGTTGGGAGTCAAGCACGGGCAAAACGTCGCCCGAAAACAACCTCTTGTTTGAAGAGGGGGGAACCAAGATGGTTCAGGATTTCTACCAGGTGGATAGCGCCAATGATTATTCAATACAAGTACGTACGATAGTTCCGAATGTTGTCATTGGCCAAGCCAACTTTAAGGTGATTTGTACGCCGTAAATTTGTGAAATTCCACAATACTATCTTTTCCCATCGATTATCCTGGTATGAACGAAATGTTGAAAGGTTTCAAGCCTTCAAACTTTGTTAGTTTTTATCGAATGGACATGTTATATAATTCCAACTGTATTTGTTGCCATGTTCAAGCAAATTATGTATTTCCTTGCTTCCCCAGTTTTCGCAGAAAATGAAGATAAGACGCGTAACGCATATCTTCTCAATGTGATCACAATCAGTTCATTTTTGGCTGCGCTTTCATACGGACTGATTGTGCCTGCAGAACGTCTTATATACGCTGCGCTTGCCATGGCAGTGACTTTGATCGTGTGGCTGGTGATGAAGGGTGGTTATATTCAGGTGGCTTCCATTTTGTTGGTGACTGGCATTTTCCTCGTTATTGCTATTGCTGTCATTACTGCAGGCGGGGTAAGAGCACCTGAATACGGTGCTTTTATTGTGCCAATTCTGTTTTCAGGCTTGTTGTTGGGTTGGAGATTTACATTTGCCCTGGCGATAGCCAGCGTTCTTTTTGGGGCGGCATTGCTTCAAGCCGCCTCGCTCGCCCTGCTTCCCGAACCTGCCCCGTATGAGCCTGTGGCAACATGGATCATTAACAGCATCTATTTTATCCTCTCCGGCATATTTCTGACCCTTGCGCTTCGATTGATCAACCAGGCATTGCGCCAGGCTCGCCGTGAACTCGCCGAACGACAACAGGCTGAAGATGATCTCATCCAATTCAGAAAAGTGATGGATGAAACCAATGACGCCATTTTCATGATTGATCCGCAAACCAGTCATTATATCGGATTCAACCGGAGCGCTTATAACCTCCTTGGTTACAGCCGCGATGAGCTGAGTCGCTTAGACGTAATACATATTGCCCAGCATATTCCAAGCATGGAAGTGTGGCGTGAGCGGGTGGAACTCGTGCGTAAGAAAGGCGGGTTGATTTTCGAATCCTACTATCGGCGAAAAGATGGGACGATATTTCCAGTTGAAGTCAGCGCGCGCATGTTGGAGTATGGGGGAAAGACCATTATGGTGGCAGTCGCGCGCGATATCACAGAACGCAAGCTGGCTGAAGAGAAACTGAGTCAATCAGAGAACAAATACCGGATGCTTACCGAGCAAATTCCGGCTGTGGTGTATACAGATGAATATGGTTCGGGCGAGACGCTGTATATCAGTCCTTATGTGAAAACCATGCTGGGGTATTCACCGGAAGAATGGATTGCAAATCCTTCATTATGTTACGATATTATCCACTCTGAGGATCGTGAGCGGGTGTTGAATGAGACCGAAAATGCTCAAGGGAATGAGCGATTTATCCTGGATTATCGTTATATTGCCAGAGATGGACATGTAGTCTGGGTGCGAGATGAGGCGTTTCTTCTGAAAGACCAATCCGGGGAACCAAAATACTGGCAGGGCATCTTGCTGGATATTACTGCGCAGAAAATGGCGGAAGAGGCGCTGCGCGAAAGCGAGGGACGTTTTCGCAAAATATTTCATTCCAGCCCGCTTGCCATTTGCATCACTACTCTGGAGGATGGCCGTCTGCTTGACGGAAATTATGCCTATTGGCAGATGTCGGGGTATGATCCAATGACTGACATAGGGCGGGACTACATCGAGCTCAAAATGTGGGATGACCCGTTGGATCGCGTTCAATTTGTAGAAAAAATAAAACAGAAGCGCTCCATCAATAATCCCAATTATGAATTCCTGGATACCAAGGGAAATCAAAAATCCGCTATCGCTTTTTATGAGATTATCCAGCTCGGCGAAGAAGAATGTGTCCTCTCCATGTTTTACGATATGAGCGCTCAGAAAGCAACTATGCAGGCGCTGAGTGAAAGCGAGGAACGCTTCCGCAAAATATTTCATTCCAGCCCGGTTGCCATTTGCATTACGACGCTCGATGAAGGGCGTCTTCTCGATGCAAATTACGCTTACTGGGATATAACTGGTTATGACCCGAATAATTCCATTGGGCGCAATGCAGAAGAACTGAAAATGTGGGATATTCCTCAGGAACGCGTCGAGTTTGTCAATAATTTACGGCAGAAAGGCTCCCTCTTCAACCCCGACGATCATTTCTATCATACTGATGGAAGTTTAAAACAAGTAATGACCTTCTATGAATTGATTCGCATTGGTAATGACGATTGTATCCTCGCCATGTTTCACGATATGAGCGCGCAGAAAGCGACAGTGCAGGCTCTGCAACAAAGTGAGACGCGCATCCGGGCCCTGCTCGAAGCCATGCCCGATGTGATCTTTGAATTTTCAAGTGATGGTGTCTTTCTGGATTCTATTCATGCGCAGGATGTAAATACGTTGCTGCCTTCGGAGGCGTTTCTAGGTAAAAACATACGGGATGTTATGCCCTCTGAAATATCCTCACAAACGATGTTTGCCATTAAGCGCGCCATTGAAACAGGACAATTACATGCTTTTGAATATCTGCTGCCAGTGAGAGGTGAGCCGCGCAGTTACGAGGCGCGCGTCATGGCAATATCAGGCAGTAAAGCCATTGCCATTGTCCGTGAGATCACCACGCGCAAACAAATTGAAGAGGAACGGGAAAAATTTATCAACGAATTGGAGCTCAAGAACGAAGAGTCTGAAACCTTGCGCGAAAGCCTTGCCAGCATTGTTGGCACATTGGAATTTGCCGAGATCATTGATCGAATCCTTGCCCAGATCAAGAGAGTTGTGCCATATGATACAGCCTCAGTGTGGAGGGTGGATGGTAATCAACAGATCGTTATCGCGGGGGTGGATCTACCGCCTGAGATACATATTCCAGGAACGATACTTACCGTTAATGAAACTAACTCGGCATATCCTTTGATTATGGGCTCCCTTCCTTATATATTGAATAACAATGTACAGGAGGAACTGGCGGATTTTAAGAACCCGCGAGATAACTACGTCAATTCCTGGCTGGCTGTACCGCTAAAGACCAAAGGAAAGATTATCGGGATGATTAATCTCGATGGTAAAAAGAAGAATCAATTTACTGAACATCATGCTGAGCTGGCTGTGACATTCGCAAACCAGGTAGCAATTGCACTGGAGAATGCAAGCCTCTTTTATGAACTGCACATCGAACTGGAAGCAAGGAAAGACCTCATCGCTGAATTGGAAGCGAAAAACGCCGAAGCAGAAACCCTGCGCGAAAGTACAGCGATCGTCGCTGCGACGCTTGAGAAAACCGAAGCGATTGACCGCATTCTCGAGCAACTCGAACGCGTTGTTCCATACAACAGCGCATCTGTTCAATTATTACATGGAAACTCACTTGAAATCGTTGGAGGTCGTGGCCTCCCGGATGTAAGCCATATGGGCCTGAGATTTGCGGTTGACGATAATGAACCTTCTTATCCTGTCCTTCAGGGGGATAAGCCTTTCGTATTATACGATGATGTTCAACTCTATCTGCCTAAATTCCACGAACCCACCCATGATCAAATTCATGCCTGGCTGGCAGTTCCTTTGAAAGTGAAAGGAAACATACTTGGTATCATCGCCTTGGACGGATATAGTGCCGGTCAATTCTCTGAAAGACACGCTCAATTAGCAGCAACTTATGCCAACCAGGTTGCCATCGCGCTGGAGAACGCGCGTCTGTTCTCTAACCTTCAATCGGAGCTGGAGGAACGCAAACAAGTTGAGATCAACCTGCGCCAGCGCGAATCCATACTGGAAATGGTCGCGGATGCGGCGAACCAGTTCCTAAAGACCTCAGACTGGCGGACAGAAATTGACGCCATTCTTGAGAATCTTGGGAAAACCATTAATGCCAGCCATGCCTATTTATTTGAGAATCATCGGGTTGAAGATGGAGCGATGGTTACATCCATGAGCTTTGAGTGGACTGCTACCGGTTATCCCAGTGACCTGAATAATCCTTTATACAATAACACGCGCTTGAAAGAAAACGATCTTGAAACCTGGTATGCCAATATGATAAAAGGACTCCCTTATATCGGCGATAAAAAACATCTTGATCAATCCGACTTTGATTACCTTCTCGAACGCGACATGCAGGCCTTGCTTGACGTGCCGATATATGTTGATGGTGAATGGTGGGGGACCATTGGCTTTGATGATATGGTCAACGCTCGGGAATGGACCAATGCTGAAATTGATGCTCTGATTATCGCGGCTAATGTACTCGGCGCAGCCATCCAGCGCCAAAAAGCGGATGTCCTGTTGCAGGAGGAACTGGGTCATAGAAAGCAATTGATCGCTGAATTGGAATCCAAGAATGCCGAACTCGAGCGTTTCACATATACTGTCTCCCACGATCTTAAGTCACCCTTGTTTACAATACGCGGCTTCCTTGGCTATTTGGAGAAGGATGCACTCTCCGGCAACCAGGAACGGTTGAAGTCTGACATTCAACGTATTACCGACGCGACAGAAAAGATGCAGAGACTTTTGAATGAATTGCTCGAACTTTCGCGTATCGGACGGCTGATGAACGAATCGCAGCCAGTTTCATTTGGCGATCTGGCGCGCGAAGTCCTGGAACTTGTACAGGGACATATTATGGAACGCGGGATCACAGTGCACATTCAAAGTGGCCTGCCAATGGTGTTTGGTGACAGGCAAAGGCTGGCAGAGATTTTGCAGAATCTAATAGTTAATGCAGCAAAGTTTATGGGAAATCAAAAGGAACCGCGCATCGAGATCGGTCAACGGGGCGAGGAAGATGGTAAGCCTATATTCTATGTTAAGGATAATGGCATTGGGATTCAACCGGAACATCACGAACGTATTTTTGGGCTCTTCAACAAATTGGATGTAAAGAGCGATGGGACCGGGATTGGGCTCTCCATTGTGAAGAGAATCATCGAAGTGCACGGAGGCAGAATCTGGGTCGAGAGTGAAGTGGGGAAGGGCGCCGCGTTTTTCTTCACCCTGCCCAAAGCGCCCGTGGTTTAATCTACAACATAAAATCACCCACCGTTCCGCAGGGTCCCTGGCGCAGGCATATTTTGCGGGACGTTATAACATCACAATGGAGTGATGGAGGACGTTATGATCCTGACTCCTACCAGCCAGCCTAAAATAATATTGAAAGCGGCTCTCGTCAGCCTAATCATCGTAGCCATTCCAATTGGATTAACCGCGGCGGATTTTCTGGGACGCGCCGCGCTCTGGGAAAACGTACATTGGACGCTTGCCACATGGGGAATGACGTTTCTCGGTTATCTCGGCTGGCGCGCGGCAAGCGGGGAGATACGCCGCGTACGCGGCATGATGACGCTGGGCTTGCTCAGTTACGCGGTTGGGCAAATCCTCTGGGACGTTCAATGGGCGATTGGCTATACCGCCTTCCCTGCTCCGTCTGATATTTTTTATCTGGGCATCGCGCCCTTCCTTACTGTGGGACTCATCTCAACATTTCGAAACCGCATCTCACGCGCAGACGAACTGGTGTTGAATCTTGATAGCACGATCATCTTCATTGGGCTTGCCACAGCAATCTTTGCATTATATGGTCCACGCGCATCTTCTCTCTCGGTTCCCGCGACGGTTGTGCTGGTTGCATATCCTGTAGTTTTCCTTGCTGCGGGGGCGGCGGGCTTGGTCGGCGCACTGGCGGCGCGCGCCCAATTCCGGACTCTCAACGCGCCATATATCCTCCTGCTGGGACTCGGCGTTTCGGGCGCGTGCTGGGTGATCTGGAATTCACTTGCGCTCGATCGGATCATCCCACCGGGAACCCTGGTCGCGTATGGTTTCTCCTTCGCCCATCTGGTTGTGGGCCTGGGCGTTGGAGTATGGGACAGCGTTCCCTCCACAAGTCCGCGCTTCGATCGTTGGGCAAAACTTTCCCTATGGATCCTGCCCGTCATCATCATTCCGATGACGGTGATATTCATGGAATCACCCGCTGTAGAATCTTCACCTCTCAGGATCCCGATCATAATTGGCGGGGCGATTGTTATCCTGCTGGCCGTGATTCGCCAGAGCCTTCTGCTTTGGGAACGCGATGGTTTGTTAACGCGCGAACGCCATCTGCTTCAACGCGCGGAAGGTGAACTCGCAGAACGCAAGCGGGCGGAGGATGCGCGCAAAAAATCCGAAGATCTTTTCTCAAAGGCATTTCATGGCAGTCCGGCGCCCATGACGATCGCGCGCCAGGCGGATCGCACTTACATTGAAGCGAACGAAGCCTTCCTGCGCATGGTTGAATGCAGTCTGGACGAAGTGCTTGGGCGCACGAGCCTTGAATTGAACCTGATTGACGCCGAGGCGCGCGCTGAAATCATCCGTCATTTGCAGGAGAAGGGCGAAGTGCGTAATGTGGAAGTGCAGGCGAGATCAAAATCAGGCCGGCGCCTTGATGTGTTGACCTCCATCGAGAACGCGGAACTTGCCGGGCAAGCCTGCACCATCACCACCATGCTGGACATCACCGAACGCAAACAGGCGGAAGAAAAAATTCAGCGGCAGAACCAGCGGTTGAAAGTCCTGCGCGAAATTGATACGGCGATCCTCTCGGCTGATTCAGTTGAAAACATTGTCCGCGCCGCATTGGACCATATCCGTGACTTGACTGACTGCCGCCGCGCTTCCCTGACATTATTTGATTGGGAAAACAACGAAGCGTTAATGTTTGATGTGAGGACAATCAATGACACCTTAATCCCAAAGGGAACCCGGATGCCGCTCGCGCTCTTTCCGGATATGCTCCAAACCCTTCTAAAGAATCAACCGGCGTTGATCAACGACCTAAATGCGTTGCCTTCCCCGCCGCCCCAAATTCAACCCGGCATCAAGGAGGGCTTGCGTTCCCTGTGCGTCCTGCCGCTTTTCTCACAAAGTAACCTGATCGGCGCGTTCAGCATGTCCTCTGAAATCCCCGGCTTCTTCGACGAGGAGAAGATCAATCTCGGACGCGAAGTCGCCAACCAGGTAGCAATTGCGATCACCCAAAGCCGCATGGTCGAGGCATTACAACACCTCAACACCGACCTGGAACAGCGCGCCCGCGAACGCGAAAGTCTCATCACAGAACTGACAGCCAAGAACGCCGAACTGGAGCGTTTCACCTACACCGTTTCGCACGACCTGAAATCTCCCCTGGTGACCATGAAGGGCTTTCTGGGTTATCTCGAACAGGATGCTGTAACGGGCAATGTGGAACGCCTGAAGAGTGACACAAAGCGCATCGCCAACGCGGTAGATAAAATGAGCCAACTTCTGGATGATCTCCTGGAACTCTCGCGCATCGGCCGCTTTGTCAACCCGCCTGAAATAATTTCCTTGGAAGAACTGGCGTATCAGGCGCTTGAATTGACGCAGGGACGGATTCAGGAGCGCGGCGTCGCGGTCGAACTGCAACCGAACCTGCCCGCCGTATACGGCGACCGCCAGCGCCTGACCGAGGTCCTGCAAAACCTGCTGGATAACGCCGCCAAATATATGGGCGATCAACCCGAGCCGCGCATTGAGATTGGGCATTCTGGCGAGGAGAATGGTAATCTTCTCTTTTACATTAAAGATAACGGCATTGGCATCGCGCTCGAATATCATGAACGCGTCTTTGGCTTGTTCAATAAATTGGATGCTCGCAGCGAAGGCACGGGCATTGGTCTCGCGTTAGTGAGGAGGATTATCGAATTTCATGGAGGCAGGATTTGGGTCGAGAGCGAACCGGGAAAAGGGTCCACATTCTTTTTCACGCTTCCCACAAAGCCCGAAGCCTGATTCCGTTATATAATCAGCTATCTCAACCGAGGAGCAATTGCACATGAAGCGGGCAGTCAGTATCAGCATTGGTTCGTCGAAAAGGAACAAAGCAGTGGAAGTGACTCTGCTCGGTGAAAAAGTCAGCATGGAACGCATCGGCACGGATGGAGATATGGAAGCCGCTGCATTGAAGTTCCAGGAACTGGATGGAAAGGTGGATGCCTTTGGCGTGGGCGGCGCGGACCTGGGCGCCATCGTCGATGGAAAATGGTATACCTTACATTCAGTGACACCCATGGTGCGGTTTGTAAAAAAGACCCCGCTGGTGGATGGCGGCGGGTTGAAAAATACACTCGAAAACAGGGCGCCTGCATTTTTAGATGCGAAAATTGGTGATTACATTAATTCGCGCGGACGAAAAGTCCTTGTGGCTCTCGGCGTGGACCGCTGGGGACTCTCCCAGGCTTTTGCGGATGCTGGCTATGAAACCATCTTTGGCGATCTGATGTTCGGGTTGGATATTCCGATCGCTCTTCATAAGACCAGTCAGCTTAAAATGGTGGCCGCACTACTCATGCCAATTGCAAGCCGCTTGCCCTTTGTGTGGATTTACCCCACCGGTGAAAAACAGGAAAAGCGCACACCCAAATGGGGAAAATATTATGCATGGGCGACTGTCATCGCGGGCGATTGTCATTACATCAAACGCTTTATGCCTGATGATTTGCAAGGTAAGGTTATCGTCACAAACACCACTACACCTGAAGATGTGGAGTTGTTCAGGAGATGTGGCGTTAAATACCTTGTAACAACAACACCGGTCCTGGAAGGCCGTTCATTTGGCACGAATATGATGGAAGCTGCTCTGGTTGCTGCCTCCGGCAAGGGACGCCCGTTGAGTTGGCCTGAATTAAATGAAATGCTGGATAAACTTGGATTTGAGCCGCAGTTGCAGGAGTTGAATTAACATGTCATTGCGAGGAGCGTTCGCAGCGACGAAGCAATCTCCCCACAAATGAGGGGATTGCTTCGGGCTAGCGCCCTCGCAATGACATAGTGATATAAGGAGAATGTATGGATGCAATCGTAATCGCTGGTGGAATACCACGCCCTGAAGATCCACTTTACACATATTCACATGGCGACTCCAAAGCTCTTATCGATATAGCAGGTAAGCCTATGGTCCAATGGGTGCTGGATGCGCTTGGAAACGCGAAACAAGTAGATAATGTAATTGTCGTTGGCCTTTCCCCTAAAAACAATTTGACTTGTAACAGGCCGCTTCACTATCTTTCCAATCAGGGGCGCATGCTTACGAATATTGTCACTGGCGTGCATAAGTCTCTTGAACTGAACAAAAAGAGTAAATATGTGCTCATCGTTTCTTCTGATATTCCATCACTCAAGCCTGAAATGGTCGACTGGCTGGTGGATACCTGTATGCAAACCCGGGATGACCTTTACTATGGAGTATGTACACGTGAGGTAATGGAAAAAAGATTCCCCGACTCAAAACGTACCTATACTCATCTCAAAGGTATGGATGTCTGTGGTGCTGATATGAATATCAGTCATGTACGCATGGCTGTCGAACACCTTGAGATGTGGGAACAGTTGATTGGTAATCGTAAGAGTCCGCTCAAACAGGCAAGCATCATCGGCTTTGGAACACTCTTTTCCCTCTTCGCAAGGCAATTGACTCTCGAAGATGCTGTTGCGCGGGTATCCAACCGTATTGGCATTAAAGCGCGCGCGATTATATGGCCCTATGCCGAACCGTGCATGGACGTGGATAAGCCGCATCAACTTGAACTGTTACGGGCAGACCTGGCGAAAGAGCAGCGCAGGTCTGTTACCCGGGCAAAAGCAGGGTTGAAAAAGACGACCAAAACAAAAGCGGCAATAAACTCCAAAAAGAAACCAAAGGTGGTTGAAAAGGTTATTGTATCGAAAGCAGCCAGGAGCAAGGTCAAACCAAAAGCAAAACCCAGGCTGCAAAAATGAACCTGGACTCCGTTCTTAGATTGGATGCACGTTTATCAGATCAGATGCGCGTGGCTGAAAAGCCAGGCGCATTGCGCTCTGTTTCCGTCTTCTTCGCGCATTCAGGTGATTCATGGTTTTGGGCGATCGGTTTGTTCACGCTTTGGCTGAGTGGAAATTCGTTTTGGAAAGAGTGGGCTGTCGTGCAGTTGGCGGGCATCAGCCTGCTGGCGGCTTTGGTGATGAGTATCAAGTTCCTCGTTCGAAGGAGACGACCCGAAGGTGAGTGGGGAGGCATCTATCGGAATACCGATCCGCATTCGTTTCCATCCGGTCACGCGGCGCGCTCATTTCTTATTGCTGTGGCTGCAACCGGGCTTGGTCCGAACTGGCTGGCAGCCCTGCTATGGATCTGGGCGCCACTGGTTGCACTCGCACGCGTCGCGATGGGTGTGCATTATGTTTCAGATATCCTGGCTGGCGGGGTATTGGGAATACTATTTGCCCTGATTGGCTTGCAAATCTATGAACCTCTGCTCATGTGGGTTTCGAGTTTAATAGGTTTCCCGCTTTGGTAATTTAACCACGCTCTCGGCGGTGTCCTTTGCGAAGCACGCGAAGCGTGTGGACGCCGCCGCCTTGCCGGAGGTGCCGAAGGTGGACGGCGGCTTGAGCAATATAGTAGTGCAAGATGCCATCTTGCGCTACAAGTTCTTCACAGATTCCAAATGTTCTTCCATATGGGCAAGACTACGTTCAACCCATGTTTGCAATGTGAAGCCGCTCCCCAGGGTGGCATGACGCGACTCGCGCGACCATGCTTCATCTGGCGAAGCTCGTAACATCTCCGCCAAAGACTCAATGTTTTCAACAAATCCGTTCAACATTTCGCTTAGTGATTCACCAGCGTTGTAATGCTCTGCCATATAAGTATCGCCGTCGAAGTTTTGGAATTCCGGGTTGTCTTCCTCAGCCGTTCTTCGGGCGCGCAGACCATATACAAGCTTATCCACATCACGCGTATGTACAGCCACCTGATGGACATTCCACCCTCCCTCTTCCAAAGGCATAAATGGATCTTTTACGGCAAGGCTCACAGCGCGGAAATCTCTGGCGGTATTCACCAGTTTTTCGACCAGGCTTTCGCGATAGTCCTTCAACTCTTTCATCGCTCCTCCATTTGCAAATCGCAGAGTGTAAAAATGCTCTTAATGACCCATCTTACGCACCTTTATGCTCTCGCAGTGTCTCCCCATTCGGGGATGGTATGTGACCCTGCGATTTCCTGGTGAAATGCGGCGGTCGCAGACCGCCTTTGAGCGTAGCTGCGTAAGGTCACTTAATGATTTTATCCCTGGCATTCTCAACTGCATAGACATTACCCGTCCACAGATTGACACAAAGGCACATTGTCTCGGTTTTCATATCCATTGAGGGGAAGCCCCAAATAGGGCGAAGGGTCAAGCGTGTTTTGGATATCCAGTTCATTCTTGAATTGACCGGTGCCATCATCTTCAACAATGGAAAAATGCAAGTGAACGCCTACCGGGTTGTTAAGGTCCCCTGAATAATTTCCCTGATAACCCAGGAATGTGCCTGCCTCAATGAATTTTTCAAACGTACCAGCAGGGAATTCAGAAGAGATGAATGAATTACCAGATTGATCTGCCATATGTGTGTAGTAAAGCCAGATCTGTCTTCCTGATTGAAGCGGGTCGTTCGGCACGCGCACAATGACAGCGGATTTCCAGTCGTGTGAACGGGTGAGGTAACCCGGATAAGCAGCAATTACGCGTGTGATGCCAACTTCTGTGCCTGCGAAGACATCGATGCCCTGATGTGTATGACGCAAACCGAAAGAATCTCCCCACAGAAAACCGGCAAAGCCATCCGTTGGGAAAAGAAAGGGGGCAGATCCGCAGCGTGTACCGGCGACCAACTTCCAGTCTTGATGAGCATCGGGATTCCGCCTCCACTGATAGAACTTGTCAATGCGCGCGGCGTTGGGCCTATAAGTGTAATAAGCAGTTGCCACAGCCGCGATCGCTGTTACGAATAGGATCGAAAGCATGAGAAAACGTTTAGGCATAAGGCAGGATTATACCGCCTGGGATGTATTTAAATCTTTGCACAAGCCCACAACATTAACCACTCCCCCAGACAACAATCAGTCCAGAATCGTTCCGTGAAATTCCTTTTTACAACCCCATCGTTGTTGTCATTTGTAATATGTTACTCGATAACAATGGCCTCCTGGTCATTTCAAAACTTGTAACCTTTACTAATCTTGGTCATTTGAAAAATTATTGCTTTTTTCATAAAGTTAATATAATATTAATTTGGTATCGAAACGGCAAACCCGCCGCGAGGCGGGGACGCAAAGTCATGGATCTGCCAAACTGATGCGTACAGGCTGACAGACCGCCAGACCGCCGAAATTTTTTTATTCGGTGGTTGTTTTTTAAGGAGGTGTCCTCTCATCAATTTGAAA
This sequence comes from Anaerolineae bacterium, assembly GCA_022616105.1. Taxonomy (GTDB): domain Bacteria; phylum Chloroflexota; class Anaerolineae; order Anaerolineales; family Villigracilaceae; genus Defluviilinea. The sequence continues at coordinate 14,770 of JAKEFL010000202.1, forward strand.
ACATTCGTTATCCATCAATAATGAGTACAGTCTCATAAATATTCTTTCTCTGAGGAGATGAAAGATGCAAAGAAAAATTTTTTACACAATGCTGGTCCTTGTGTTGACGTTGTCGCTATCTACTCCAGCGCTCGCTCAAGATAGTGCTGCACAGGGAGAGGCTAAATCATATATCGTTGTATTAAAAGGGGATCCAGTTGCAACATATGATGGAAGTATTGCTGGTTTTGGGGCCACCCGGGCTGGCGAGGGCGCCAAGATTGCGCCCAACAGTGCAAATGTGGTGGAGTATAGAAACTTCCTCGCATCTGAACACAACAAGTCGCTTGAAGCAGCAGGTGTAAGCACAAGCGCCAAGGTGCATGACTATACGGTTGCCTTGAATGGCTACTCTGCCATTTTGACTCAGGAGCAGGTCGATGCTCTCAAGTCGCAGAAGGGTGTCCTATTGGTACTTGAAGATCAGATGCGCTTCCCGGATACGGATAGCAGTCCCACCTTCCTGGGCCTGAATGTTACTGGCGGTGCCTATGCCAGCGGTATTACTGGTGAAGGCGTGGTGGTGGGTATCATCGATACAGGCATCTGGCCCGAGCACCCCTCGTTTGCGGATGATGGCAGTTATTCATCGCCACCTACGGGTCCCCTTCCATGCGAATTTGGCAACACGGCCTGGAATCCGGATGATGTGGCTTTCACCTGCAACAACAAACTCATTGGCGCTTACCAATTCCTGGCCACCTATCGCGCCCTCATTGGCGCTGACCCGGATGAGTTCGATTCAGCCCGTGACGACAATGGACATGGCACCCATACGGCTTCTACAGCGGCCGGCAATGCTGGTGTTGATGCCACCATGTATGGTTTACCCGTGGGCACTATTTCTGGCATCGCTCCGCGCGCCCATGTGATTGCTTATAAAGGCCTTGGCAACTTGGGCGGGTTCACTTCTGACCTAGCTGCAGCCATTGATCAGGCAGTTGCAGACGGTGTAGACGTGATCAACTACTCCATTGGCAGCGGCCCAGGAACGCCCGGCGGGGACGAGATCGCTTTCCTTTTTGCCGCTGATGCAGGTGTCTTTGTAGCCGCATCGGCTGGCAATGCAGGTCCTGGGCCGGGCACCATTGGCAACCCGGCCACCATGCCCTGGCTCACTTCAGTGGGTGCGAGTACTCAGAGCCGTTTCTTCAGAGGCAAAGTGAAGCTTGGTAATGGTGTGAACTACATCGGCGCCTCGATCACTCCCGGTATCGAGGATTGGACGCCATTGGTTGATGCTGCTTCGGCTGGCGGTGATCTGTGCGTTCCAGGTTCTCTGAACCCTGCTGTCGTTGCTGGCAAGATCGTGCTTTGCCGCCGCGGCGCGGTCGGCCGCGCCGCAAAGAGCCTGGCTGTTTTGCAGGCTGGTGGTGTGGGTATGATCATGTATGAAAACACCAACGATAATAACCTGTTCAGTGATTCACACTGGGTGCCTTCGGTACACATTGATAATACTCCTGGCCTGGCTGTCAAAGCCTATATCGCCTCCACTGCCAACCCCACAGCGAGGCTCGAGGCCAATGATGAGGATGGCCCCGAAACTAGCAACTGGAACCCCGCGCCATCCATTACTCTGTTTTCATCGCGCGGTCCCAACGCTTTTGCCGCGGACATTATCAAACCTGATGTCACAGCACCCGGTATTCAAATACTGGCTGGTAACTCACCATTCCCCGATCCGGGTACTACCCCTCCAGGTGAGTTATTCCAGGCGATTGCTGGAACATCCATGTCCAGCCCGCATGTAGCTGGCATCTTTGCCCTGCTCAAGCAGGCTCACCCTGATTGGAGCGCGGCAATGGCCAAGTCGGCTCTTATGACCACAGCCCATCAGAAAGTCAAAGACAACGACCGCGTGAGCAATGCCGATCCCTTCGACATGGGCGCTGGTCACGTCCGGCCCGGTGGCAAGTGGATCAAGGGCTCCATTACTCAGCCTGGCCTGGTTTACGATGCCGGTCTATTTGAGTATTTTGGATTCCTGTGCGATGCGTTCCCTGCGATCTTTGTTGATCCAGCAGGTACTTGCGCATTCCTAGAGTCTCTTGGAATCCCCACCCAAGCCGAAAACCTTAACTATCCCTCCATCGGTATTGCTCAGGTCCCGGGCTCTGCCACAGTAACACGCACAGTGACAAGCGTTGCCGTCAGTGGAGGCAAGGTTACATATAGGGCAAAGGTGCAGGCGCCTCCTGGCTACACTGTATCTGTTTCACCTTCAACCCTCAAGCTGGCGCCAGGCGAATCTGCCACTTTCTCTGTTACGATCACGAATGTCAGTGCACCTCTTGATGTCTGGCGCTTTGGCTCGTTAACCTGGAAGAGTGACCCATATACTGTGTACAGCCCAATTGCTGTCAAAGGTGTTCTGTTCCAGGGTCCCGCCGAAGTTTCGGGCAGTTACAATGTATCCTTTGGGTACACTGGTCCATTTTCAGCTGCCGCACGCGGGCTCGTACCGGCAACCACCTTCAACCATGCGGTCAACACCGGTGACTTTATATGTGATTCTGTTAGCATCCCTGCGGGCACAACCTATGCACGCTTCGCGTTGTTTGATGCAAATACCAGCCCGGCTGGTGACATCGACTTGTTAGTTTTCAGAGGCGCTACGCTGGTTGGTCAAAGCCTTGGTGGGACGTCACAAGAAGTAGTCAACCTGCTAAATCCGGTCGCTGGAACTTATGACGCATGTTTGGATGGCTTTGCTACCTCAAATCCGTCCAATACAACTCTGTTCACCTGGGTGCTTGGCTCAACAGCCGCAGGGAACATGACTGTAAGCGCTCCAGCCTCTGCTACGATTGGAACCTCAGGCACAATCAATCTGACGTTTAGTGGCTTGGTCTCAGGCACAAAGTATCTGGGCAGTGTTGCCTATAGCGGCGTTGCCGGGTTACCCAATCCCACAATTGTCCGTGTAGATCCGTAACATAGTCCAAGGGCTAATTTCTTCACACAGATAGAAACGCCCCTGAAAAAACAACCGCCCACAGGGACACCTGTGGGCGGTTTGCATCTTACTTGTATAGGAACATTCTATTTATCTTCACCAGGGGGAATACTGTTATCAGGCGTGGGAGAATCAGGTGCGCGAGGCGTGAGATTAAATATATCGATCAGGGGAGGCTGATCAGGATCCTTATAAACCATTTCGCACAGAAACAATCCACGACTGCCCCCGTAGTGATACTTATACACCTTCCCATCGGCTTGTAGGATAATGAGCGCGCCATCTTCCGGTACCTGTAAATAAACCATCCCCGGCTGAGGACATCCCATACTGGAATCTGGCCAGACAACACCAGCAGCCTGTACGAGACTGATTTGCGTTACTGAGATGGACAATCTTTGAGCCAAATCCTCTTTGGCTTTCTCGATCAGGCTTTCCAGGCCGGAAGATGTAGATGTTGAGAGAGATGGGGTCATTTGTTCGGTATCTCCTTGAGATTGCGAGAGAGGCACAGGGATCGGGCTTGAGGCCACTTCCTCACGCGCCTCAGCTTCAACGGGATTCGTCTGGCATCCTGTACTGAAAACAAATACCCACAGGGTCATCAAACTAACGAGAATTCGCATGGGGTACCTCCTGAGTGTCTGCTGTTCAGACGATGTGCGTGCTGGAAAGGTTCCCATTAAGTTTATTATAAATAAAGCTTCTAATCTATTTTACAATATTTCAAAAATATTGAATTAATCATTTGAATGACCCAGAACCTGTAACTTTCACTAATGATAATGATATGAGTTTTTCTTGCCTTTTCCAAAAAGGTTTATATAATATTCTTAAGCTCGAAAAGGCAAACCCGTCGCGAGGCGGGGACGCAAAGTCATGGGTCTACTAACCTGGTACGTAGAGGTTTGTAGACCGCCAGACTGCTGAAGTTCTTTTTTCTTCGGCAGTTTTTATTTTGCTATTTGTTTTGAAAGGAGGTCGTCTTCGAAATAAACTTCCATATCAATCGATTTGATGGAACTTAAATTCTATACAAAGTTAAAAGGAAAAAAATAACATGCGTAAAAAACTGATCTTTGTAGTTTTCTCGGTGATGGTAATTCTTGCGCTTGCAGTTAGCCCGGTTGGCGCTGTAACAGATGGTGAGTTGGATGGTGAAGGCCATCCTCATGTAGTCCTCTTACTCATGGAAGTTGATGGCGCACCAGCATTTCGATGCAGCGGAACATTACTTTCTGCAACGGTCCTGTTGACCGCCGGACATTGCACGAATGGCTTTCCAGACTTTGAATTTAGCGGCATGCGAGTCTTCACTGAATCAGATGTTCAAGCTGGCATAGGCACTACCAATAATTATCCATTTGCCGGTCCGAACGCTGTGGAAGCAGTTGCGTGGGCCGCTCATCCGCTCTATGAGACCGGTCCCTTCTTCCTTCATGATGTTGGAATTGTCATCCTCGAAGAACCCGGTGTCGTTTTGGATGAGTACGGGACCCTTCCTTCTGTAAACCAATTTGATGCCTTCAAAACAAAGCGTGGCCTTCAGAAAGTCACCTTTACTTCCGTTGGCTATGGCTTGCAGGAAAGCTTCCCTGACGCGGCCTCCTGGAAGGAGAACAACTCTAGAACACGTTATGTGGCCCACCCCAAGCTGAACCAAATTAATGGAGGCATTGTTGGCGATTTCTCCATACTGTTGTCTAACAACCATCATACGGGCGGCACATGCTTTGGAGATTCTGGTGGCCCCAATTTCCTGGGTGATAGTAATCTCGTTGCGGGTATCACATCCTTCGGTTTGAACGGCAATTGCGCCGGCACTGGTGGTGTATTCCGCACCGATAGACAGGATGTTCTGGGTTTCATCAACTCCTACCTGAATCCGTAAAGATTTCTTCCATAGGTTGTTAAAGTAGCTCAATGGGTTGCCTGTCGGCAACCCTTTTTTTTCTAACATAATATCAATTCTTCTTTATTAGATTTCTTACATTCCTTCGCTAAACTACGCTCAATTCAATCAATTCTGATAAGGAGACCAACCATGACATTCTATTTGCACCCATATCCCTTCGACATCGCTCAGGGCAGGCCATATCGCCGCGTGGCTCGTCGCTGGTCTGCCAGCAATGAACGCGCTCTCGGTGTGAACATTCGCGAGGAAGATGATGCTTACGTTCTTTCCGCGCTCGTGCCAGGACTCAAATCCGAAGACTTGAGCATTCAAGTATTGGAGGATATCGTCCGCATCGAAGGCGAATACAAGCGAAGCACGCCGCAGAGCGGCAGTGTGGACAAGGCAGATGAGACCGCGTATCTCATGCAGGAACTTCCTCACGGCTCGTTCAAGCGGACCCTGCGCCTGCCGGCCGTTATCGACGCGGATCACGTCGAAGCGAAGATCACCGATGGTGTGTTAACGCTGAGACTGCCCAAGGCAGAATCCGCCCGACCGAAGAAGATCAAGATCACGTCCAAGTAAGAAGCGAAAATTTATCACATACGAAACCCGCGCACGTGCGCGGGTTTCGTATTTTTAGCAACGTGTATAATTCGTCCAGATTCTTAATCTGGAGAAAACTTGTGCGTGTGAGATCTACCATTCTTTTTATTGCAATTGCTATTACGATGAGTGCATGTGGAGCTGCGGCGGAACCAGCTTCCACATCCACTCCCATCCCAACAGACACCCAGGTTGTTCCTCCCACTCTTACAGCCACGCCTACAATACCACTTGCGGTGTTGGTCATTCCACCAGACCTTGACCCCGATACATCTAATCTATATCAGACAACAGTATATGATCTGGCTCAGGCATCCGGGTTTCGTTTTCAGGTGCGTAACACGCTGACACCTGCCGATATCGAACCTGGCTTGAAAGTAGTGATTGCACTGCCGCCTGACCCTGGAATTGCCGCGCTTGCTGCTACAGCACCAGATGTGCAATTCCTTGCGATCAATATCCCTGACATCACTGCGGGTGGAAATGTCAGCGTGTTGGGAAATAATTCTCAATCGGATATTTCTGCGTTTCTGGCTGGTTATACTGCCGCACTCATCACAGATGATTACCGCATTGGCATGATGATCCCGAAGGATAATGCGGACGCAATCCGTTCGTTGAATGCCTTCGTCAATGGCATGAAATTCCATTGCGGGACTTGTCCTCGTCTCTATTTTTATCAGTGGGCTTTCCCACAATATATCGAAATCGGTGCTGATGAAGATCCGGCTAATTATGACGCGTATGCGGATATCCTTATACTGCAATACAAAGTCAGCACGATCTATCTTCATCCTGATATTTCTACTACAGATCTCATTACCTATATTGGCACGACAGGTACATCCATGATCGGAACGAAAACCCCGGAGCAGCAGCCTGCTGGCTGGGTGATGACCATTCAACCCGATGTGATCAAAGCGATTCAAAATGCGTGGCCGGACCTAATCAATGGACAGGGCGAGCTCACGGTTCAATCTCCCCTTGGCTTGGCTGATATAGATCCAAGCCTTCTCTCCCCTGGAAAACAACGACTTGTTGAACAAACGCTTAGCGACTTACAAGCGGGTTTGATTAGTCCATGAAGTGTCATTAAACCAAAACCCCCGTGAATATCACGAGAGTTTTGGCATCAAAAAGGAGGAGAAGAAGGAGAATAGCAAGGGGGGACTTATAAAGTCACCCCCATGATCGCAGAAGTTCTTTCGCTTCGTTGACCGTGCCCAAGCCATGCCATTGCTTTGATAACCAACACAGCAGAGTTCACGGGTTTCACAAGGCATTCATCTGCACCTGCCTGGTTGGCTTCCATGATTTCATCAACAGTATTTGCTGAAATGAGCATCAAAATAGGACCACGGCTGGCTGTGCGCAAACCTATTAGCAGGGCAGCGCGTTCAGACTTGGATAATTGCATATCAATCAACATTAATGAAGGACCGACCAGCCGCGCGCTTTGCAGGGCATCCGATACATTCGATTCAGAAAGAACAATACAATTTCTCTGGTTAAAAAGGGTATCCAAAACTGCAACGCTCTCAGGCTGATCGGAGACGATCAACACCGTATGAAGGGGGATGGTATCTGCATTAGATTTCCAGGCAACCATGAGTGAGTTCCTTTCTTTCTTGTTAACTTGACGTGAATCCAGCCAACATGTTACACTCGAAATGTAGGCAAATTTCGCGAAGCGGAAAGGAGACGTACCCATGTTCAACAGCAAAACCATTTTTATCACTCGAATCGGCGACAGTGGTTCTGTTGATTCGCGGAGTGCGCCTGCTCATCATTAATTTACACGCAATGTAAATTAAAGCCGCGGTGCACTCGCCCGTGGCTTCTTTGTTTCTTAAGTAAGCCATGGGCAAATGCCTGTGGCGATTTTTATTCCTCATCTCAACTCCTCTCCCATTTTGGGAGAGGGGCAAGGGGTGAGGGTGGAGGAAACATGTTCGATATTCAAACTCAATTATTTGAAGCCAGGGATATTCGCTTCGGTCCTATTGATCATGAAAAGGATCCCGAAATCGAAGCCAAATGGACTCATGATTCTGAGTTCATGCGCATGATGGAGATCAATCCTGCCAGGCCCCTGTCGGCAGCGATCATCAAGAAGCAGTATGAAAAACTTGAAAAGCAAATTGATGAAAGTAAAAATCTGTATCACTTTGCCATCCGTGCCAAAGAAGATGACAGGCTGATCGGCAAGGCTGGTATCCAGTGGATCGAGTGGACGAATGGCAATGGCTGGATTAATCTTGGTATTGGCGCTGCAGAAGATAGGCGTAAAGGATATGGTTCTCAGGCATTGAACATGCTGATTCGTTTTGCATTTGCAGAGCTGAATCTCTTTCGTGTCAGCGCGCGGGTGCCTGAATACAATGAGGCAGCGATTGCCTTGTTCGAGAAATTCGGCTTTATGGAGGAAGTTCGCCGCCGCCAAGCCCTTGACCGCGACGGCCGCCGATGGGACCTCATCGTTTTCGGGCTGTTGAACTCTGAGTGGCAGAATCAAGCCAAAGCGTAGGAGGAAACGATGAGAGATTTATTTCGCGGAAAACTTGTTCGTCTTACATGGGAAGAGCCTGACGCGCGCGCAAAGATTGAAGTCCAGTGGCAACGCGATACAGAATTCCATCGCCTCGCGGATAGCGATCCCGCCCGAATGGAATCGGAGAAGAAACTCAAGGAGTGGTTTGAGAAACAAAGCGAGAATGGTTTCAAACCCGAACGCTATTCCTTTTCTGTTCGCACATTGGAGGAAGATAAGCACATCGGTTTCTTTGTGTTATGGCTTGACTTGATCCACAACGAAGCCTGGGTTGGGATTGGTATTGGCGACCGCGACTTCTGGGGCAGGGGCTATGGCACAGAGATGATGAAACTGTGCCTGCAATATGCGTTTACTGAATTGAACGTGCATCGCGTCTCGCTGGGTTTGCACGAATACAACCCGCGCGCGTTGCGGTCATATGAGAAAGCAGGCTTTCGACTCGAAGGGCGAACGCGCAAGGATTTGACGCGCGAAGGCAGGCGATATGACTCATTGTGGCTGGGAATCCTGCGCGAAGAATGGATGCAAATGCAAAATGGAGATCAACCATGAAGGATATTCTTACAGGCAATCTTGTGCGCCTGGCTGCATTCGACCCCGAAGAGGTTGGAAAGGCATTTTCAGGGTGGAGTCGCGATTCGGAATATTGGCGTTTAATGGATTCTGGCGCGATTCGTTTGCAGTCAACAAAAGAAGCCGTTAAAAATTTCGAGAAGGAAGTTGAAGAGCTCGCGCCTGGGGTCTATTTCTTTGGTGTTCGCAGACTTGCCGATGATGTATTGATTGGTGAGATGGTTCTGGACGTTGTGAACTGGAGTGGGCGCGATGCATTCGTGGGCCTTAGTATTGGCGCGCGAGAAAACTGGGGCAAAGGCTACGGCACGGACATGATGAAGGTGTTATTGCGCTTTGCTTTCACTGAAGTCAATTTAAAGCGCGTGTCGCTGGGTGTGTTCGAGTACAACCCGCGCGCCATCCGTTCCTACGAAAAGTCAGGCTTCTGTCATGAGGGACGCCAGCGAGGATTTCTAAACCGGGAAGGGAAGCGATGGGATATGCCCTTCATGGGCATCCTGCGTGAAGAGTGGATGAATCTGCAAGAGAAAGAAAGGGAAAATATGTGATGAGAGCGCGCGGCTATGAAGGAATACAAGATCTATATGCCATGCTTGATCTATTGGCAGAGGGGCGCAAGGCTGATAACGGCACCTATTACGTCCACCGCGGTGATTTGCAATGGTGGCTGTTTTACACCGATGTGCCTCAGGAAGCATGGCAGCCCAATATCCACCTTTGGATCGACGATGGTGATCGTTTGATTGGCTGGGCTTTGCTTTCACAAGGTGAATATGCCTTCGATGTTTATGTTTCTCCGCTTTTGCGCGGCGATTCGCGTGAACATGAAATGCTTGCCTGGGCTGTAGAGCAGATGTCCGCGCTTGGCAGCCTGCAAAACGTTTGGGTTGCAGAGGATGATGAAGTGCGCATTCGATGGATGAAAGAAAATGGATTCAAACCTGAGCAGGGACATTTCGTTCATTTCAAGCGCTCATTATTTGGACCCTTGGATGGACCCGCGTTACCTGAAGGATTCAGCCTGCGGACATCGCGCGGCCAAGAAGACGCGCGTCTGCGTTCGGTGATATCTCATGCAGCGTTTGGGTCTAGTAAGCCGTTTGAGGAATACTGGCCGCGTACACTGCGTTTCATGCAATCAGCAGTCTATGTGCCTGAACATGAAATATTCGTCGTTTCTCCGAACGGAGAGATCGCCGCGTTTTGCATTATCTGGACAGATGAACTTAGTAAGATCGGGCATTTCGAGCCAGTTGCCACGCACCCAAATTTTCAGCGCATGGGCCTGGGGAAGAGTCTGCTTTTCGAAGGCATGCGCAGGCTCAAGTCCGAAGGTATGAACGAAGCCGATGTCTGTACGAATGATGATAACGCGCCCGCGATCCGTTTATATGAGTCGGTTGGTTTTCAAAAAGCCAAACGATTGTTGACGTATAGGAAAAAGAGGACAACATGAATACAACACTTGTCAAGCAGCAAATTCTTCCACTGCCTGCCGGCTATACAGCGCGCGGTGGAAATATTGATGATTACAAAATCGCCTGCGATTTGCTCAATGCTCATTCACAATATCTAAACAAGTGTGATGACTTGAACGATCCTGAATTGCTTCGTCTCGACTGGCAGAACGATGGTTTCAATCCAGAGACAGACACGCGTATGATATTTGCGCCAGATCAGACTCTCGTCGCGTTTGCGGAATGCTGGCTAACTCAGGAACCGCCGGTTCATCCGTGGATCTTTGGCTGTGTGCATCCTGATCATTGGGGCAAGGGCATTGGCAGTCACATTCTCACATGGGCAGAAGAGCACGCGCGCCTCGCGCTCGAAAAATGTGAACCCGATCTGCGCGTTGCGCCGCGTTCTGGAGCCGAAGCGCACAACCAGGCCGGGCTTGACCTCTTTGAAGGCCTGAGATGGAAATACATCCGCTCCTTCTATCGCATGGTCACGGATTTGGATTCTGCGCCCGAAGTTCCCTCATTCCCTGATGGAATTACCGTGCGCCCGTACAACCCTGAAACAGAGACTGAAGAAGTCTATCGGACGCTCGTTGACACGTTCAAAGATCACTTTGGTTTCATTGCCCCGCCGTTTGAAAAAGGTCTGGCAGATTTTAAACATAACTTCATTGAGGAACCAGGCTACGATCCGCGCTTTTGGTTTGTTGCCATGGCAGGCGATGAAATGGCTGGAATATGTATTTGCCGTCCCGAAGACGCGGAGGATCTGGAATCAGGCTGGGTCAACGAGCTGGGTGTGAAACGCGCCTGGCGCAAACGCGGGCTTGGATATGCCTTGCTCAAACATGCCTTCGCTGCGTTTTATACAAATGGAAAGAAACGCGCAGGTCTGGGTGTGGATGCAGACAGCCTGACAGGCGCGCTGCGTTTGTATGAACGCGCGGGTATGCGAGTCCAGCGTCAATTCAACCAATACGAAAAGGAATTCCGGCCCGGCAGAGAGCTGGCTGTGGAATCTTTATAGACGATATCCAATATCAGTACTTCACGAAGATTATTCGTAGTGGCGACTTCCCTGGCACCGTGCGGCTTAAGCCGTACGATTTGCCAAGCAAATCAGGCAGATGTAGTCGCTAACGAAAAAGTTGAAGTGAATAGGAGAAGGAACATGAAACCACAATACCAGGAAGAATTGATTTCACCTTTACCGGATGGCTTCACAGTTCGTGGAGCAACGTTGAATGATCTGGACGCCGCGCTTGAGTTGTATAATCGCCGGTCACAATCGGTCATTCATGAGAATGAAATAACAGATGTAGAAGCTGTTCGAAATGAGTGGGTCTCACCAGGTTTTGACATGACGGATGATATTCGTCTTGTCTTTGCGCCGAATGGTGAGATGGTTGGTTACATTGAAGTGTGGACGACCTCCAAGCCGCCCGTTCATCCGTGGATCTGGGGCCGCGTCGATCCTCAATATCAAAAGCTTGGCATTGGCACATATTTGTTGGCATGGGCTGAAGCGCGCGCCAAAAGGGTATTGGATGAGATTCCAGGCGATTTGCGTTTTGCCCCACGCGTTGGAACATTCCCGCAGGCTGAGACAGCGAAGAAATTGTTTGAAGACATGGGTTATCAGCGCATCCGCAGTTCATATAACATGAGGATCGATATGGATACACCTCCGCCCGCGCCGGTATGGCCCGAAGGCATCACGCTGCGCGCCTATAATCCTGAAACTGATCTTGAAGCTGTCTATCGCGCCGATATCGAAGCGTTCCGCGATCATTTTGGTTATGTGGAACCTCCGTTTGAAGAGGGCTTGGAGCGCTTCAAACATTTTATGACCGCTCATAAGGATTTTGATCCCAGTTTATGGTTCCTTGCGATGGATGGTGATCAGATTGCAGGTATCTGTCTATGTCGTAAAGAGGCTTTCGACAACCCTGATGTAGGCTATGTGAATATCCTGGGAGTGCGCGCTCCCTGGCGCAAGCGAGGCATTGGGCTTGCATTGCTTCGTCACGCGTTTGGCGAATTGTATCGACGCGGCAAACGCAAAGCCGGACTTGGTGTAGATGCCGAAAACCTGACGGGTGCGTTGCGTCTTTATGAGAACGCGGGCATGCATGTTCATCAGGCTTTTGACCTCTTTGAAAAGGAAATGAGACCTGGCAGGGAAATCAGTGTACAATCACTTTGATAAAAACCTTGTCACAAAGGAGTTCTCATGAATATCCGTTGCTCTTTCTGTAAGATGCCTTATACACTCAGCCGCATTGAAATGATCGATGCATTGCAGGAAATGGATTCTCAAAAATTGAATCACTACGACGCCCATTGCCCGCGTTGCAAACGCGCCACTCCCATTCAACGCCAGCGGTTGGAAATGTTTATGCCAAAATGGCGCGATGAACTGAGAAAATTGGAAATGGAATTGAAAGAGCATCCACAGATAGCGGCCCCCACCTCTGTATCTGCGTCCAACCCCCCTGTTTCCCCCCCAGTGGAGGGGACAGAAGGGGGGTCCAGTCCCGAGCCTGTTCCCGCGAAAGCAAAAGCCAAAGGTGACACCAAAGCAAAACCTCCGTCAAAGAGACAGGTCAGGCAGAAGCCGGCCGCCAGGGCTGAGCTGGGCAGGAAAGCGCCTGCCAAAAATACTCCCGCGGCATCGCGATCCAGAGGGAAAAAGAAAAGTACATGAGCATCCGGGCAGTATTATTCGATCTGGGCGGGGTCATCGTCCGCACGGAATATCAGGCACCGCGTCAGCATCTCGCTGAAAGGCTTGGAATGGAGTACGACGACCTCGTCAAGATCGTCTTCGACAGCGATTCGGGTTATCAGGCATCCATCGGCGCGATACTACCGGAAGCTCATTGGGACTCGGTGATAAAAAGGCTAAAGCGCCCTGCCTCTGAAATGGAAGCCATTCGCCATGAATTCTTCGCGGGTGACATCATTGATCACACGCTCATAGATTTTCTGCGTTCACTGCGCGGCAAATATAAAACCGGGCTCATCTCCAACGCATGGGGTGATCTGCGCGAATACATCGTGAGGGAGAAGTTCGATGATGCGTTTGATCATATGATCATCTCTGCGGAAGTGGGCGCGGTCAAGCCTGAAGCGAAGATCTATCAAGTTGCTCTGGAGCAGGTTGGGGTGAAGCCGAAGGAGATGGTGTTTGTGGATGACTTCGCGGTCAATATCGAAGGTTGTGAAAAAGTCGGCATCAAGGGCATCCTTTTTAAAGATCCCGATTCTGCTCTCAAGCAGTTGAAAGCCTTATTATAGGCAACTGTCCTATCGATAAATGGGCGGTTGTATGATACCTCAAGGCAACACATGTTAACACAAACCAAAAAAATCATACATGACCTGGGCGATGGATTGATCCTGCGTCATGCTTCACCTGAGGATGCAGATGCATTATCCCAATTCAACGGCGAGATTCATGCTGAGGATGAGGCAGATAAAGAACGCCTCGCCGCATGGACCCGCGACTTGCTCACGCGCCCTCATCCGACTCTCAACCCAAGCGACTTTACGATCATCGAAGAAGCAGCTACAGGAAGGATCGTTTCATCTTTGAATTTGATCCCGCAAATGTGGTCATACGAAGGGATTGAGTTTGGTGTCGGACGGCCTGAACTGGTGGGCACGTTACCCGAATATCGCGGCCGCGGACTCGTGCGCATTCAATTCGACGAGATCCATCAATGGTGCGCGGAACGCGGATACATGGTGCAGGCGATCACCGGTATTCCGTATTTTTACCGCCAGTTTGGTTATGAGATGGCGCTCGACCTGGCAGGCAGGCGTTATGGTTATGAAGAACATGTTCCAAAATTGAATCAGGGCGAAGAGGAGAAATATACCTTTCGCCTCGCCACAGATGTGGATTTAGCGTTTATTGCTGAAATATATAACCATGCGATTCAAGGTCAGGCAATCGCCTGCGTACTTACGCCTGCTATCTTCAAATATGAACTGGATGGCCAAAACCAAATCTATCGCAACCTGATGTTTGTGATCGAAGACAAATCAGGTGAGAGGCTTGGCTATTTTCAGCACCGCGACCACCTCGGCGCTACGGGCTTGACCGTGAACTGGTATGAACTTAAAAACGATGTCTCCTGGCTGGATGTAACGCCGAGCGTTGTACGTTACGCGTGGAATAAAGGAAAGGAATATGAAAAACGCGATGGGAAAGCCTGCACTTCCTTTTGTTTCATGCTCGGTGCAGAGCATCCTGCCTACGAAGCCTTGGGAAATAACCTTCCTTATTATTCTGAACCCTATGCGTGGTATTTGCGTGTGTCTGACTTACCAGGTTTTTTGAATCATATCAAACCTGTGCTTGAAAAACGATTGGCTGAGTCCATTGCGCCCGGACACAGCCGCGAGATCAAGATCGGTTTTTATCGCGGCGGATTGCGTTTTGTGATTGAGCACGGGCACATCAGAACCATCGAAGCATGGAAGTCAGCACTGAATGATGAAGGCGATATTGCCTTTCCCGGCCTGACCTTCCTGCAAATACTCTTTGGTTATCGTAGTTACGAAGAGTTGCATTACGCTTTTCCCGATTGCTGGTGTGACCATAGGGATGTACGCGTCTTAATCAATATTCTGTTTCCGAAAAAGATATCGAACGTGTTTGGGATTGCATAAGTCTTCCAGATGAAATATGTTTCCTAACCTAAAGTTAAGTGCGAGGTTTGTTTATATCTTCATTGAGTTCACTGCATCCATGTTCTTCTCGATGATGTTTGTTGTCACATCGTTATATGAAGCGACTGTTGCCGGGTTGACACCTGTCCAGCTTATCCTCGTTGGTACAACGCTTGAGGTATCTGCATTTCTGTTCGAGGTGCCAACCGGCATCGTCGCAGATGTGTACTCACGCAGACTGTCCATCATCATCGGCTATGTGCTCATGGGTGTTGGCTTCCTCGTGGAAGGCTTCTTCCCATTCTTTGCCACGATCCTGCTCGCGCAAGTCATTTGGGGCTTGGGTTATACCTTCACTTCAGGTGCAACACAGGCATGGATCACGGACGAGATTGGCGAAAACGATGCAAACAAACTTTTTCTGCGGGCAACACAAGTTGGCTTGTTTGCATCACTCATTGGAATAGGACTTGCCACGTTGGTTGGTGCGAACAATGTTGCCTTGCCTATTCAAGCCGGTGCATTGGGTGTGATTCTGATCGGCATCATCCTCATAATCATCATGCCAGAGACGGGTTTTCATCCCATCCCGCGGCACGCGGGACGCGAAGACCGCAATACCTGGCAGCATATGTGGCATACATTCAGACAGGGCGTAGGCGCGGTCCGTTCCAAGCCGCGCCTCATCAACATTGTTTTTATTGGTCTGTTTTATGGCATCTATAGCGAAGGCTTTGATCGTCTGTGGGTCAAGCATTTGCTCGATAATTTTGATCTGCCTGTTCTCTTTGGAAACAATCAGGTAGCTTTCTTCGCGGCATTGCGCGTGGCGGGCACGATCCTCACCATTCTCGCGGTCCGCTTCGTGGAAAAGCGTGTGGATTCGACAAGTCCACTGGCGATTGGCCGCGCGATGCTTCTTGTAACTGGGATCATCTCTTTTTCACTTTTTGGATTTGCGCTTTCGCCGCTTCTCATTCTTAGTCTGGCCCTGTATCTCGTTATAAACGTCTTACGCAATGTCCAGATTCCTTTGCAAACTGCATGGATCAATCAGAAACTGGATTCGCAGGTACGCGCCACGGTCCATTCCATGTTTGGACAGGTGGATGCCATTGGTCAGGTGATGGGTGGTCCTATTGTCGCGGTGATCGCCTGGTTTGCGCAAGGCGCGGCTGTCGCCTCGCTCGTGACTTCGAGTCTGCTTCTAACGCCCGCGCTGTTCTTTATCCGACGCGCCAATTCACAGTCGATGGAAGAAGCGGATCCAAAAATAGAATCGGTTCTCGCTGATTAAACAACCTGTCTTCCAAATTTTAACTTTGAGTTAATACTGCTTAACAGACTCTCAGGATTTAGGAGGGTATTTCCTGAAATTGGATAGGCACATTCCCCATTGAGTTATACACAGCTCACTTGTATAGTAAACAAAACCTGTTGTGATAGAAAAGGAGTAAGAAATGAAATACAAAACTATACTTGGAGCCATATTCGTATTGGCTCTTATCCTAACAGGCTGTGCACCTGCGCCGACCGAACCCGCTGCTTCTGATACACAAGCCGCTGCTGAAACGCCGACAGTAGGTGTTCCGGTCACACGTGAAGCGACCGTGAATGTCAGTGAGTCAACTGAGTTTGGTCATATCCTTGTGGATGGCGAAGATATGTCGCTTTACGTCTTTATGGCTGACACTCAAGACGGCGGTACCAGCGCCTGTACAGGTGATTGTGCTGTGGAATGGCCGCCTTTGATCAGTCAGGGTTCCCCTGTAGCTGGCGAAGGTGTGGATGCCACCCTTTTAGGAACCATCACGCGTGACGATGGGTCGCTCCAGGTGGCTTACAATGGCTGGCCGCTTTATCTATTTGCAGATGATACAGCGCCCGGTGACACCAATGGTCAGGGTGTGGACGATGGTGGTCTCTGGTTCCTCGTTTCACCAACTGGAGAACCTATTCAACAATAGAAGATAAAAAACTTTGCAACAGTGAATCCGCTTGGGCGGGGTGAAATCCCCGCCCAGGCTATTTAATAAGATAGTTGACGATGAGGAAAATTATTTCGGGTGCCACTTCATATTGAAGTGACGAAAACCTAAAATTGGAAAGTGTGGAGTGTGTTATCACTTCTCCGCCCTATCCTTGGGTTAACAATCTATGAGGAGAATTATTCAAAGCTGAAACTTTGCCGAGGAACGCAAGCATTGCGGTGTTGAATTGCTCAGGCCTCTGCAGTGGTGCAAAGTGACTCACGCTAGGAAGATGGATAAATTCCGTATTGGGAATGTTCCGAGCGAGATATTCGGCGTGTTCGCGCTTGATGAATTCATCATGCTCGCTATGTACGATCGCGACGGGCACACTGATCTGAGCCAAATCGTGCGCCGAGTAATTGGGCTGTGTTCTCTGCATGAGACCGACTGCGTCGGAAAACTCGTCGAATTGGTCCGGCGTGGCCGATAGCTGTGCATAGTCTTTCATGTGCCGGCCGAAGCAGCGCTTGAGAATGGGACCGAACTCAACTTCCTTTGTGCCGCTCGGGTCCATGTTGCAGGCAAAGAAAAACACACCTGTAACTTGGCTGGGAGCTTTCGAAGCGAGAATCAATGCTGTGCACGCGCCGTCGCTCCAGCCCACCAGACCTGCCTTCTCAAGGTGCAATGTATCCATCACCGCCGAAACGTCGGATGCCATCAGTTCATACGAAAACGGTCTCACGTCGCGAGTACTGCGGCCGTGACCGCGGCTGTCTATCACAACGGCACGATAGCCACTCCTGACCAGCGCTGGAACTTGATAGCCCCAATTGCCACCATGACCCAGCCCTCCATGTAGCAGGATCACAGGCGGGCCGGACCCGTACGTTGCGTACCAGATCCGAGCACCGTCATGTTCGACATAGCCTTGATCCCGTGTGACCGGCAATGGCGCGGCGCCGTCCGCTTCAAACTTGCTGAGGTCATCGTCGTAAGTTTCCAATTTGATCTCCTTGGACCGTAACGCCTCAATTAACGTCTATTGAAAAGTATATGGCTTTTTCCATAACATATTCGTAGTTGATTAAATGTAGCGCGGATAAATTCAGGCATGGCTATCTCCTTCCAATCAAAAGCAGGATCAGAGCAATGAGATTCGTAATTGTGCCAATGGGTAAAAACCATAATCCCAAAATGCAAACAATCATTAGTGCTGTGCGCGCCCAAGCAATACCAAGCATGAAACAGGCCATAACGGTCAGCGCACTCAAGCCATACCCTACGAAGATAGATTTCATCAATGTGGACCTTGGCTCAATACCAACTGCCTTGACCAGGTTTGACCACGGTCCCAGTTGCCCCGCGTATTCACCCGCCTTCGGTGTGACGTAATCGCCTACGATCAGAGCGCGTGAACCGTCAAAGAGCATCCACCCTGCAGTGAATGCGACTAATATTACGATGATCCAGTTCTTCCAGCCCATGCTATTTCAATGTACAAAGTGCCTGACGAATCTCACCCAGATGATAGGCAGTGTGCACCACGATGGAAAGCGCGCCGCCGATGGTATCTTCATTCCACAGCTTGTTTTCGTGGAATAGTTTATCCATGCGTTGATAGGCTTCGCGCAATTTACGTTTGTACCCCTCCCATTCCTCAGCTGTGACCTTTTCCACGGTACGCCAGATATAACTCCAGTCACGCGGGCTATTGTCGCCTTCGAGTGCGTAGCGTTCAAACGACTCGATATAGAACGTCACATGCGCGACCTGGGCAGCGAGCGACGCGCACTTGCCTCCAACCGGGATAGAGGCTTCTTCAGCGGAAATAGTTTCGAGCGTCTGAAAGAGAGACGTGTTTGGGTCCAGATAAATGCCGATGGGATTCTCAAATGTCTCCCCCATAAATTGATGTAGATTGGTGGCGAAATCCTGTTCAATGGTCATGAAATTAACCTGCTCCTTCATAAGCGGATTTGATCCACGCGATCAACTCGTCGTCCACTTCCTTCGCGTCGGTCAGGTTGACGATGTAATTGCACATGCTACCCTTGGGCTGTTTGAGCAGGCGCGCGTTCTTTTTGAAGTCTTTTGCGTTGATCCCCACCTCGAAGCGTGTGTTGGTCTTGGGTCCGATCATGGCAAACTGCTTCTTGCGTCGCAAACTGACATAGCCCTTCTTCGGCGCGATCTCGAACTCGCCAAACTTGTTGATATGTTTCATCAACGCCTCATGGATGGGGCGCATGTGTGCTTTCGCTCCTGTATAGATTTCATCCAGCACCTGATCTGTGGATTTGCCTTCGGCAGCGCGCGTGCCATCCGATTGAAAGACTACATGCACGAGTGTGTTCGCGTCACCGTGACCGAGACCAAGTTTTTCCTTAAGCATGTCGCGGATCTCGCTATGTTTGCTCAACCCGCTCTTCTTGATGAATGTGGAAAGCTCGGCAAGGGTCATACCTGTTTTCTTTTGGATGTTATCGATTTGGGTTTGAATGGCTTTGTCGAGGGAACTCATGAGATGATCTCCTTTATGGAAGTAGAATGATTTGAACATAATCCTACAGGAGACGGAAAATTCAGTATTGGAAAAAATTTACCTTAACCAACCGGAACATAATTCAACGTGTCCGTTTTTCTATGTATATATTCGCCGGGTGTAAAGCCGGAGAAACTCCTGAATTCATTGATGAAATGCGGCTGGTCGTAATATCCGTTTTCTTGGGCAAAATTGCTCCAATGAATAATCTCACTGTTTTCAATTTCCACGACTGCCTTTTGAAAGCGCATGATCTTTAGATATTGTTTCGGAGATACGCCCACTTGCTGCTTGAACAAATTAATGAGGTGCTTCTGTGAGTACCCGATTTGATCACAGAGATGCTGGAAGGATAATACACTTGGTTGGTTCACAATATGGAGCAAGGCATATTCAATGCACCGTGTTCTTATTTCAGATGCGAGCGCGCCATCTGACTGTCTCAACAGGAATTTTTCGAGGAGCAGGAACATTTCTTCGGCGGATGCGGAAGCAAGCAATTGTTCTCGGAGATTGACAAGGTTCCGCCTAAAAATCAGGTCAGCACTTACGACCTGGTCTGCTATTTCGCTCATTGGCATTGGATAAAACGGATAAGCCTTTCCCTTTTTGAATGCCACGACCAACATTTTGCTCCCCCTGCCCGGGGGTATCGTAATGGACCGTGTTCTTACTCCACTTACCCAGGCATGCCGACAAGCCTGGATTTCCCTTAAAGATTCATTGTCATAGATATACTGTGTGTTTTCGCTGAGATCAATAATGATTTCTGTGTTTCCGTCGGGGAAAAACCTCTCCTTGTTATGCGCCGGGCTCACTCCCTCATAATAGAAAAAGTGCTCGATAAACTGGTTTAGTGGATAGACAGGCACATAGAATTGAAAGATCATGCTGTGGATTATAGAACATAGTTTCTAAAACTGCAACTGCGAACATTATCCAACTCGCTCCCATAATAAGACACCCACTGCCTTTTCTCCGTCGAGTTTAATCGGAGGAGTTCTCAACTGCAGGCGATTTTCTGAAAGCTCAAAGAACCGTTCCTGGTCCCTTCCTTCCATATTTGGGAAGATCGAACCTTCCACGTGATGGATGATAAGACTATTTTCAAGGTCGAATTCATATGTGCCAAAATAGGAAATACAACCCTTGTAATTGGATTCGATCTCATCAGTCGTACCATTCATCTGATCACCCGAAGCAAATTTGGGACGATCGATCCGCATCAGCTGCGCGGAATAACGGCCTGATTCCGTGTAAATGATCGATCCCCGCGCCTCTTCGCCGAATGGGTAGATGATGTTTCCATCCGCTTTGCGAAACTCAAACGTGATAAGTCTCCATGCGCCAACGATGGACGTGGAATTGTTTTGCATAAATGACTCTCTCAATAAGCTGTGATCGCGCTTGTAATGAAAATGACTAAGAATGCAGGTCATCATTTGCTCCCGTTCTTTTTTTAACGGGAAAGCCCAAAGCCTCCGCCACGGATTTCACGAATTCACACGGAATTTAAAAACAATTTGTGAAAATCCGTGGAATTCGTGGCAAAGAATTTGTTTTGCGTGATACACGCTGCGCAAAGCACGCAGCAGCCGTCTAAAACGGGAAAGTCTTATTTGCCTTTGTAAACATTGAGTAATTCAACTTGTGCCAATGGAGCAAATATCATCACATTCTCTTTGATATGGTGCAAATGTCCTTCTACTGTCTGCTCATCAATTCCAGGCGGTGCATAGACGGTGAAGATCACATTGCGCGTATCGAGAGTAATCTGTGTGCGCTGGTCGGGACCATACAGAATGCTCGAAATGACACCATTCTGATCGCGGATCATCATATCGCCAGGTTTTAGAACCTGCTCCTCTCCACGCAGTAACATATATTGTTCAGTTCCGGTTGCAACGTCTAGTGTGAGGGGCAGTTGCAGAGCATCCAAATCGTGCCCCGCTGTCAGTAACATATCCTTCATTTCTGCCATGAACATCGCTTCTACCAATGCAGCCACGCTTGGGATGGATTTCCCTTTCAACACAATCGACTCAAGCTGCAATTGAATATGATAGGTCTTCTTGAAGCGGCGATAGTATTCGGCATAAGACTGCAAAATCGGATGGCTCGCGATCATCGCGCGGTCCTGACCGGAAAATTGTGCACGCAACTGCTCTTCCAATGCAACTTTTTGACTTTCCAAGACTGAATGATGTTCAGGGTTGGAGACCGCGCGCATCACGAGTACACCTGCGTGTGCTTCAGGATAGGTAGATTTCCATTCGGGTGTCACTTCGAACATTTTTCAATTGTAATCGATGGGTTATCACTCAATTGAGGAGGCGACCCCTTCGTCCGTGTGGCGCTTATTTCACTTTATATCTGGCTTTTTTCTCAGCAATCTGCTTCCCACTCTTTTCAGGGATTAGCTCAATCAAAGACCTCAACGCGCGATTGACACTCTTCGAATCAGGAAAATAGGCTTTCACATCAGGGTCAAGCACAATTGTATTTTCGCGCGGCACAAACTGTTTGACCGTCACCGTGCCATCTTCGTTTGTAACGCGAATCGAATATCCTTGCTTCAAGGCTTTGGCATACTTGCCGCGCACGCCTTTTTTACCCCTGAAATCATATTCAGGGAGCATGTCATCGTCTTTTTCACGGAGATTTTTCGTTCTCTTCATAGATTTTTCTTTCAGATGTCGTTGCTTTTCTGCAACTGATAATACGAATTAAGCTACGTTCACTGATTTCTTCACGTTCAGTATGCACAACCAGTAAAACTCGTTCTTGCATTGACATTCCAATACTCATCAAGCGTTCTTCCTTCTCCGAATGAAATTCATCAGGGAATGTGACGAGAAAAGGATCTGTAAAAATAGTCTGCGCTTCTTCAAAACTGATCTTGTGCTTTTCAAGGTTGGCTCTTGCTTTTCTCGCATCCCACTCGAAGATGATTTCCATAGTGAGATTATAGCATGAGCACACTCACCCCGCGTCTATCGGTCGGGTCGGGTGAATGGATTTGAAGCGCAAACTTGGGTGATGGGGATTTTCGATGAACAGTTGGTATGCCTAGCTGTGATGTGGGAGTTCATAAAGTATCGGGGTCAAGTTTTTTGGTTTTCTTTGCCTTGTGTTCTTCCAGGGCTTCATCAGCCAGATGTGACAATAGATCGCTGGTCTCGTCGAATAGTTTTGCCCAGCGTTGCTCGGAATGTAACTCTTCCAGAATCCACGCCGCAAACTCGTTTTGTTCGTCGGGAGGAAGTTTTTCGATTTCAGCGAAGGCTAACTCTAATTGGGTCATACTATCTCCTTGCTAGGGCAAAGTATAGCATATTCGAATTGCTCGCGTTCATTCCATTCCCCGCCCGTGGATTAATCCACAGGCTACTCCTACTAACCCGCTTTACGCGTAGCAGGGAGGCATTATCCCCGTATGAATGAGTCTTCGTGGGCTCACCATTTAGGTATGCCCATTTCATCTATTGTAGGCTAGAAAGTGAGCAGATATTCGCGAACAATCAAAACGATCCATCCAACAGAGAATATTGCAGTAAGAAAGGTTATTGTTCTACGCAATCCTATGCGCGGAATGTCTCTTTGTTGCTCAGCTAGTTTTAGAAGTCTTTCTTTTTCTTTCTTTGTCATTTTTTCAAGCATTTTTTCTCGACTTTGTTTCGACTCTCGGAGAAAAAGTGCGTAACGATAATGCCAAAATCCTAATTCGATTTCAATTTCTCTTAATCGATAGAAAGCAATGAGTTGATAAAAATACCAATTACGTGAAAGCAAAAACCATGCCATTAGCAAAGTTATAGAGCCTATCCCTACAGCTACCACGCTGATAAATTGGTCAGCTGTATGACTGGAAGATAATCCAAAATAGGCAAACCCAGCCAGTGTTATGGGCAAAATTACCGAAGCTGTTTGCCAAATCAAATTGTCGAGTCTGCCGATTTTCCCACTACAATCACGATACTCTTCAAGAAGGATTGTTTTTTCGTCTGGTAGCATGATAATTTATCTTCTTTCAATTAGTCTGAGGTGTCGTCGGCTTTGTATGCGTAGCACGGGGGTTTATCCCCGTGCGAACGAGGTCTTCGCGGAGCACACCTTTAAGTACCGCATTTCATGGCTGAATTTATCTCGACCCTAAAAATTTATCTCCGTTGTAATGAATCAGATGTGACGGCATTTCTGCAATCCAGACTTCTGTTTCCCAAGCCATTTCATCCGCATATTTTTGGTAGGTGCCGAAATCCAAAAATGCCGTCATATAGATTTTTCCAGCCTTGCACTTTTCAAAGAGTCTCTCAAGTTCAAGTAGGCGTTTTGGCGAGATTGGGCCGTGTGCAGTAACAGCCTCGATCAGAAAAAGCCACTTCTTCTTTGCATCATACAATATGACGTTGGGAAATTTTCCATGCTCTGAAACAGGGATGCCAAGCTTGCTGAAAGCGGCTTTGTCAAGAACCAATGTCTCTCTTGACATGTCACCAAGATAAATGAGTTTTGCGCCAGACGCAAAGCGTGGACAAAATTCCTCCGCAATAGCGTCTTCAAGTTTGTTGTGCTTATTAGGCAATTCTGATCTCCTGCATTATTGGGAATTTGTGATTGTTCCAAAGCTGGTAAAGGAGTGGTTAAATGGGTTGTGGGACAGTCTGGCAACTGTCCCACAACCGACCAAAAACAAAGGGAATAGAATTA
>JAKEFL010000026.1 GCA_022616105.1 Anaerolineae bacterium
ACCCTGTGGGAGCATACAGTAAGTTAATAATACAAATTCAAATCCATATCTGCATACATATGAGCAACCTGCTCGCTATAGCCGTTGAACATCAATGTGGGGCGGCGGCTGAATTCACCGATGCGGCGTTCCGTTGCCTGCGACCAGCGCGGATGCGGACGATCGGGATTGACATTTGAATAAAAGCCATATTCAGTGGGTCCCACAGTGTTCCAGAGGGTCTGCGGCCGTTCATCGGTCAATTCTATCTTTACAATGGACTTAATGGATTTGAACCCATACTTCCACGGCACGACGAGCCGAATAGGTGCGCCGTTAGGGTTAGGCATGGGCAAGCCATATAAACCTGTGGCAAGGATGGTGAGATCGTTCATGGCTTCGTCGAGCCGCAAGCCCTCCTGATAGGGCCACGGATAGAACGGGCTTCCCTGACCCTTCATTTCTTCGGGACGATAAACGGTTTCAAAGCGAACATACTGTGCAGTGGATGTCGGTTCCACTTCCTTCAACAGGCTGGCGAGAGGAAATCCGGTCCATGGGATCACCATGCTCCAGGCTTCGACACAGCGTAAACGATAAATTCGTTCTTCCTGCGTGAAGTTTTTTAGTATATCTTCAATTGCATAAGTCTTTGGGTTATTGACCATGCCATAGACTTCAACGGTCCATGGGCTGGTTGTGAAATCCTTGGAAAGCGGGGCAACTGCTTCCTTGTTCGTGGAGAACTCATAGTAGTTGTTGTAGTTCGTGATGTCATTAAATGAATTGACGGGATCACCAAACTCATCCGTTTGATTGGATGTGGGTCCGACAGGCGACTCATCCTCAGGGACACCTGACTCCGTTACACCGGGCGCGCACGCGGCTAACAGCGCAGAGCCGGTCACGATGCCCGCCGCTTTGAGAAAGTCGCGGCGTGAAAGATATTGAGAATACGGCGTAATCTCAGATGATTTGACGGGGATGGATTTGAATTTGTTGTTCACAATAGCCTCTTGTTATGTCATTGCGAGGGCTGGTGGTCGAGTAGCTCTGAGCGTTCGTTGCGAAGAGCATATCGAGACCCAGCCCGAAGCAATCTCCTGTTTCTGTTTAATTGGGAATTGCTTTTTTAACCGCGCTTCGTCTTCGCTTGGTCTCGATACGCCCCAACTGCACGGGGCTACTCGACCAGCGCCGCTCAGCGCGATGGTGTGTCATTAATACGTCTCTTCCAACAATGCCTTGATATTTTCTTCAGTCTCTTTGTATCGTCCTTCACCGATGTGAACGTAACGGATGTGGCCCTGCTTATCGATCAAATATAACGCGGGCCAATAATGATTCTTATAGGCTCGCCATGTTGCGCCATCGTTATCCTGTGCGACAGCATATTGGATGTCATTGCGGGCAATTGCATCTTTCAAGTTGGAGAGGTCTGCCTCGTAGGAGAACTCGGGGAAATGATTGCCGATGATGACCAATCCCTGGTCTTTATATTTGCTGTGCCATTCCTTCAACGAGGGTATTACATTCTTACAGTTAATACAGCCAAACGTCCACATTTCGACGATGACGACTTTGCCGCGCAAATCCGCGAGGCGCAGGGGTGAATCAACATTCAGCCAGATATCATTTGTTAGTTCGGGGGCAGGTCCCAGGTCCGGCAGTGAAGCGACGATAGGTACGGCAGAGTCAGATTGTTGTGTCATAGTTGTTCCTGTTGCACATCCAAAAAGGATGAAGGTGGTCAATCCAAAAAGTAGGTGTTTCATTGTCAGCCTCCTGGATGGTTTCATTCTAAAAAATCTTCCTTACGAAAAGATTACGAGATGGTTAGGAGACCCTAACGTTCAAGGAAGTTGAAAGATGAAACGTGTACCTTTCCCCAATTCGCTTTCAACGCGGATTTCGCCGCCATGTGCGCGCACGATGCCGCGCGCAATTGCAAGACCCAATCCCGCGCCGCCTGTGCCGCGGTTGCGCGACTTCTCACCGCGATAGAAACGTTCAAAGATATTCGGAATATCTTCAACACGAATACCTTCACCGGTGTCACTCACGGTTGCTTCCACGCCTTTGGCTGTTCGCTGCGCGGAGACGTAGATTTTCCCTCCGGCGGAGGTGTACCTCAGCGCATTGCTTATCAAATTGTTCAACACGCGGCCAATTGCCTGCGTATCCATAAAAATGGGATCAACATTCGGCTCAACCCTGCCTTCCAGCGTGATGCTCTCGCGATATGCAAGCTCGGAAAAATTTTCGAGTGTGTCTGAAATGAGGTCATTGAGCGACGTTTGAGCGCGGTTGAGAGGGAAACCACCTGCATCGAGCTGAGCCATTTGAAAAAGGTCATCGATCAAAGCAGAGAGTGAACGGACGTCTCGCCGCGCAGTGTTGAGATAGCGGTTTACCATCTCTGGTTCATCCACCACTCCGTCTGATAACGCTTCGAGAATCGCACGCATGGACGCGAGCGGAGTCTGCAAATCATGGCTTACCCAAGCAATCAGATCGCGGCGCAGGCTTTCGAGTTCGCGCTGTTTCTGGTCTGCGGCTTGCAGTTGTTCTGCCATCTGGTTGAATGTTGCGGCGAGCGCGGCGACTTCGTCGCGTCCGTGTACAGGGACGCGCGTTTTCAAATCCCCCTTTGCAAGCTGTTCGGCAGCGCCTTTCAACAAATGAATGCGTTCGGTAACCGTGCTGGATAAAAAGTAGCCAAGCACCATCGCCATTCCACTGGCAAATACAAGCAGAACGATTGCCAACAAAAGGTCATGCTCGCTGGCGAACATCATCTGTGCGGAGAACCACACATTGAAAAATGTAAGGATGCTGGCGAGCGCGTAGCCACCCAGTAACGTCCAACGCAGTGTCGGTGATAAATCGATCCAACCCAGGCGATATGCCGCAAAACCCGCCAGTGCAGAGACGAGCGCAGTAATGCCCAAAAATAGCGCCATCAAACCCAGCTCGCTCATTGGCGGAGCCATAAGCAATATGAATAAAGCCAGCGTTATGGCAAGGATGAGAATGATGCCAATCGCAAAGCGGGCAGGCATGGGTGTGCGGGAGAGAGTAGATTTCATAAAAACCAATTAAACACGAAGGGCACAAAGTACACAAAGGGAAGGATTCTTTTGGACCTCCGTTTTTTCTTAGTGTCCGTAGTGTCCTTTGTGTTAAAAATTTCAGGGTTCAAATTTGTATCCGACGCCCCACACGGTTAATAACCTCATGGGCTTGGATGGATCCTCTTCGATCTTTTCGCGCAGCCTGCGCACGTGGACGGTCACTGTGCCGGGATCAATATACGCGGCGCCGCCCCAAATTCGATCCAGTAACTGCTCACGGGTAAAGACCTGTTTCGGATGCCGAGCCAGAAGATAGAGCATGTCAAACTCTTTCGCGGTCAGATCAACAGAACTATCTTTTACTGTGACGACCCGGCTGAGCGGATCGATATTCAATCCATCAAAAGATAGTGATCGTTCGGACTCAGCCTCGCCCTGTTCCCGTCCGAGGCGGCGCATCACTGCGCGAACGCGGCTCACCAGTTCCGGCGGGCTGAACGGCTTGACGACATAATCGTCTGCACCCAGTTCGAGTCCGCTGATGCGGTCGATCTCTTCGCGGCGCGCCGTCAGCATAATGATCGGTACATCGGAGCGGTCACGCAGCCAGCGGGTCAGCGCGAGTCCGTCCACTTCGGGGAGCATCAGGTCAAGGATCACAAAATCCGGCGATTGTCGTTCGAAAATATTCATCGCCTTCCTGCCATCCGACGCGATCTGGACGTTGTATCCCGCGCGCTTGAGATACAGGCTGACCACTTCCGCGATGCTGGCTTCATCCTCGACGACCAGAATGGTTTTCGTTTCCATTACGCTCCAATCATAATCGAAAGAATGCCTTTGCTTATATTCATAAGATTAACAAATTCTTACATGGTGTGGTAGCAGCCTGGAATAAGTCGATTAAACGTCTTTCAGTGGAAGAATAATTCTTTGCCACGAATTACACGAATTTTCACGAATTGTTTAAAAATTCGCGCGAATTCGTGTAATTCGTGGCTAAAAATGCAAGAGGTTTTTAAATCAAAAGGCTCCTCGTTTTATGAAGAGCCTGGAGATGAAAGAATATTTTGGGGTTATTCCTTTCCAAAGGATTCAAGCGCGTCCTCAATGCTTGCATACATGGGGATATTATGCAGGAAGCCTGTAATGCCAAGCACGTTATAAATTTGCGGAGGCGCATTGCACAATTTCAAATGAGCCACTTTGAATTGGTCCTCTTTTGGAGTGAATATCTGATAGACCTTTTGAATGGCGCGCATGCCCGCGCTGGTGAGCGTATCGAGGTCGCTCATATCCAGCAGAAGATAGCGCGCGCCTTCATCATATGCAGTGCGCGCAGCGACAAGCAATTGTTCTTCGCTTTGCGCATCCAGCCAGCCGCGCAGGTGGAAAACTGTTACAGGCACATCTGCCTGCCTTTGTTCAGCTGTGAGATTCAAGTCACTATTCATGTTCGTCTCCTCGATTTCTTCTCCTCAATGCGATCGCCTTCGTGTCACATTTTAGCACGCCTTGCCCTGTGTTGCAGGTTTTTACACTACTTTTACAGACCCCGCATCCACAAAGCCGCGCTTGTTATTTGTCGCTTTCACATTCAGCCATTTTCCGGCTGTGCCAACCTTGGCAACTGCTTTCGCTGCATCCTCCACTACAACCAGTTTCGCGCCTGTCTTTTCAGTGGATAACACTTTGCCTTTCCCGGAAGAGAACTCGTAGACTTGCAAGCCATTCTTTTTGACTCTGACGACAAGTTTTGATTTTTGCGGAGTGGACTCAGCTGCTGGAGTTGATTCTGTTGAAGGAACATCCTCTCCACTTGTAGGCGCTTCACTTAATGGCGCTTCGACTCCGCTCAGCACTACGCTTGTGCTTGATTCCGTTTCAGGAACTGTCGCTGTGCCCGGAACTTTTTCCAAATACCACGCGGCAGCCAGGCCTTCCTTGCCGTTAGGGGTGCGGACGCGTACCCACTGATTGATCCCGCCAATCTTGGATACACCACCAGGTTCGATGATGCTCAACATGGCACCTGCTGGGACAACGGTCACAATATTGGCTTTGCTGGATGTGTCCTCACTGGTGCGGATGTTGAGTCCCCAGGTCACATCGTCTTTGACACGGGCTTGCGCGCCAGCGTCCGTCGAAACGGGAACAGTTACCGGCGGACCCGAAGGGGATGGCGTTCCTGTAGAAGGAGAGGTTGTTGGTGTCGAGGCTCCGGGCATCAGGATAACACCATCCGTAGCAACATTTTCAAATAAAACGATCTGCAAGATCGAGCGTTGCAGGGGGTTGCCCTGGCTATAACGAGGCATCAAATACGTTTCTTTCTTCACATCGGGTTGATACGGCCACGGGTCGAGCATGAGGTAATCATTCCCATTGCGCGCGTATAGCACAACGTAATGTGTGAGGATGCCAGGCGCAGGAGTGCTATCCACCTGCACAATGGCAGGCTGACCTGAGGCGATCGCTGCGTCAATTTGAGCAAGAGGCGCAGCCGTGTCATTGCACTTGATAATGGAATTGATGCGTATCTGCGGGTAAAGCTGGCTGACATGATACCAGCGGATGCCCGCGCCCGCGAAGCCGTCGATGCTCTGGAGTTTCTTATTGAGGGTCTTGGGCGATTCGGTAAAACCATGCCCGCTCAGCATCATGGCGACGCTGGTGAGGGCACAGCCGATATAGCCGATTGTGTCAGACTGCTGGGTGCCAAAGCCGAGTCTATCGGCTTTCCATTGAGAGTCCTGCTGGGAGTAGTAGACGAGTTTGAAGGGCATGGGATACCTCCTTTGTGGGTAGGTTAATTACTCACCTTACGCACCCTCGCTCAAAGGCAGTCTACCCTGAAGGGTACGATGTGTGACTGCCGTGTTTAGCAAGTTACATCGCAGGGTCACAGACCCTGCGGGAGCATAAACTGCGTAAGGTGAGTTAATTATACTCTTTAGCTTGATTTGATTAATCTGCTTTTTCTGCCACCACCACCCGGTCACGGCCTTCCTGTTTGGCGCGGTAGAGCGCGGCATCCGCGGCGCGCATGACAATTTCCATGTTGCGGCCATGCTGAGGGTAAATGGCAACTCCCAACGAAAGCGTGATCCCTTCCAGAAGTTGACTGGCATCCCGAACTCTTAGTCCTTTCACTTCCTGCCGCAGATGCTCTGCACGTTGTTGTGTAGCTTCCAGCGATGCGTCTGGCATGATCAATATGAACTCCTCGCCGCCATAGCGGCAGGCAATGTCTTCGCCGCGGATATGGTTCTGCAGGAACCGGCCCAGTTCGCGCAGCAGCGCATCGCCCGCGGCATGACCATGAGTATCGTTGAAGCGTTTGAAGTGGTCAATATCAATCATGATAATGCCCAGCGGGTGCAGCTGGCGCGTGACGCGGCTCAATTGTTGTTTCAGTGCCTCCTCCATATAGCGGCGGTTATACGTCCCGGTCAGCGGGTCGCGGATGGATTGCTCGCGCAACGCCTCTCGTAGTTGGGCATTATTGAGTACCAGTGCGGTCAGGTTGGCGAACAGGCGTCCATATTGGATTTGATCAAGATTGAATTCATAATCCGGCTGATCCCGTCCCAGAGCCAGCACGCCCAAACACTGGTCATCGTTGAGGATGGGAAAATCTGCCACGGCATGCAGTTGGAATTCATCATAAACCGCCCGCCGGTGGGGCCATTTGGCATAATCGCTCAGCACAGCCGGCTCGCGGGTATCGAATGCCTGCCATGAAAGCAATGCATCCCTGCGCCCCACGCGCTCGCCGATTAGGTGATGCTGGTTTTGTATGGCAGCTCGAACGACCAGCGTCTCGTCTTCGACCAGCATGATTTCAGCGTACGGCGCGTCCATGAATTTAGCTGCCAGTCCCACAAGCGCATCCAGCAACGGGTTGATCTCGCGGTATCTGAGCAGGTCGAGCGTGATCTGGTGGAGACTGGAGAGCATTTCGTTTTGGTGGATAATGGTAGCTTCGGCTTGCCTGCGCTCTGTGATATCCATCATGGCGCCAATCATGCGATAGGGCCTGCCATCCTTGTCATGAAGGATATAGCCGCGGTCCATAATATCAGCGTAAGTTCCATCGAAGCGTTGAAAGCGGTACTCCCTGGACCAGAATTCCATCCCGCCCTCCAGCGCCTGATCCATGGAATGACCTACTTTTTCTCTATCCTGCGGGTGAATGTGAGCACGCCACCATTCACTATCGGTCTGGGTGATCTCGGATGAATAGTGAAAAACCTTTTGCAGCGCCGCCCCCCACAATATTTGATCTGTCTTCAAATCCCAATCCCAGACTGCATCTTTTGTTGCCCAGGCTACGAGCCTAAACCGCTCCTCGCTCTGGCGCAGTGCTTCTTCAGCCTCTTTGCGCTCAGTCATGTTAACTTTGACTCCCTGGATATACTGCGGCAGACCGCTGGCATCCCTGATAATCACCGCCTCATCATGGAACCATACAGTCTTGCCATCGCGGCTCAATGTGCGATATTCTGAGATAAACGGTTCGCCAGTTTCATAGAAACGGGAGGCTTCAGCCAGGACCCGTTCGCGGTCGTCAGGGTGAAGTTGATTGCGCCATAAGTCAGGGTCAGCCAGCCACTCGTTGGGTGTGAAGCCCAGATACGTTTCATTCTGAGGGCTGACGTACAGGCGGGTCTTCGCCTCATCGAATGCTGAGATATATGTGATGGCTGGCAGGCGCTCGACCAGGGAGCGGAATTTCTCCTCGCTCTGTCGCAGGGCTGCCTCAGCTTGCTTGAGTTCAGTGATGTCAAAGAAAGATGTCACGAACCTGTCGTTGACAAAGGGGGATGTGGAAATGAAAAAACTTCTATTGCTCAGCGGACTGTTATATTCGGTGTGCTGCACTTCGCTCCTGATTTTATGAGTTTCCCAGAAGGCTTTGATGACCTCCGGCGACATGCCGTACAGTTTTGTGGCGAGGTTCCCGATCACCTGGCTTCCGCTGTAATCCGCGGTGGAATAAAAAGCCTGGTTGACTTCGAGAATACGATAATCAACCATTTCTCCTTTTTCGTCGTAGATGATTTCATTCAATGCGATGCCTTCGCTCATGGTGTTGAAAATCGCGCGGAGTTTGGCTTCGCTCTCTCGCATTGCTTCTTCGGCTTGCTTGAGTTCGGTAATATTACGTGAGACGCCGACAATTCCCGTTACCTGTCCATTATCATCCCTGATTGGCACTTTGGTTGCAGAGAACCAGCGCGGCTTGCCGTCCGGGTTCGGGTTGAACTCGATGCGGTCAATAAGCGGCTCGCCGGTCTGAATGATGAGCTGTTCCTCCTTGTAGAAACTTCGAGCAAGTTGCGTGTTTTGAAAGTCGAGGTCTGTTTTTCCGATTGCATCCTCCAGCGCTGCGACGCGCAAAACGCCAGCTTGAGCGCGGTTAATGCGCGTGAAGCGCGAGGCGGTATCCTTAAAATATATGGTATCAGGGATGTTATCCATGAGTGCTTGCAGCAAATCGCGTTCGGCAGCCAGGGCAGCTTCGACCTGCCTCTGTTCCGTAATATTACTAATGCCAACAAAAACTTTAGCCCAGGTCTGCTCGTGGCCCGGCGCGACGGTGAGGCGGACGAATACGATGCGACTTTCGCCATTCAGGATGTAATTCACAGTTTCATTCTCGTAAGATGTTTCGCCACCGGCCAGTGCCAGCAATTCCAGCTTGAACATGGAAAGCGATTCAGGGCCAAACACCTGTGACAAATTGGTTAATAGTTGGGCTTTGCTTTCGGCCTGATACATTTCGATTGTGGCATGGTTTACGTCGACGATTTTCACTAAAGCTGCACATGCAGAAACCTCCTCGGGATGGTCATCGAAATAGGCTGAGAGGTTCATGATGCCCGCGTTGCGCAGATCATCAATATACTGCCGCACGGCGGAGAAATCTTCCTCCCAAATAGAGACCGGTGCATGCTCAAACAGCCCGCGAAAGCGCGCTTCGCTGCTGCTTAGTTCCGCCGTGCGTTCGGCGACGTGTTGTTCGAGTTGATTGTTAAGTTTCTGTAATTCTTCCTGCGCCTGTTTGCGCTCGGTAATGTCCTGGGTTGTGTTGAGTATATATTTCTGATCGCCGATGTCTATTAAGTCCACGTTCACAGAAAAAATGCCCACTTTGCCAGATTTCGTATGTAAAGCCATTTCCTGATTGCGCACTGAACCATCTTCTCTTAGCGCGGCAAGGATGCGTGCCCGGTCCTCAGCATCAGGATTGATGCCCAATTCCAGTGATGTTCTGCCGATCGCTTCCCGCTTTGTATATTCAAATGATTTCTCAAATGCTTCGTTGACATCTACCATAACACCATCAGGCAGTTTCGAAAGCGAAGCCGCAAAAGCAGCCTTTTCGAATAAGATGGAAAACTTCTGTTCGCTCTGGAGGAGCATCTCTTCCGCCTGCTTGCGTTCTGCGTCGATATGATTCAATTGCCTGCTGATCAGCCAGAGTGTGATGGTCAAAATGCCGGCAGTGATTACCGAGAGCATGGCAAACCCAAAATATATTTCGTACAGGCCGACTCGGTTTCCCAAAACGACCAACCCGCCAATAAAGATGGGTACACCCAAAATGAAGGGGAGCAGCCGCCTCAGAACAGTGCCCCCGGCCGTTTCCATTGAAATGAGCCTCATCCACCCCCGGTCGGGTTGAGCGCTAAGAGTTCCAAGAGCAAGCAAAGCAAAACCTGCTGCAGTATGCAAAGACATGGAAGTGTATTGATCCAGTCGGTAAAGGGCCTGCACATCATAAACATAGCCCACCAAAGCCAGAAGGGAAATTGCCAGGACAATCACTGCCAAATATTGACCCAAATCAATTACTTTTCCGTTTCCGGTATGGATGAATATGAATGAGGTTCCAATCAGGTTGAGACACAAGGCACTTGCAAATGCCATACGACCGGGAAAAGCCTCCAGTGGAGTTTGCAAATCCTTGAAGATCAATTGATCAATTCCAAGATCGAGCCTGAAAATATACTCACCCAGGGTAAGCAGGCCAGTAAGAAGAGCCACTCCGCTGCAAATCTGCATAATGCGCAAAGTGACAGCTTTTGCGTTGTCCCGATTTGCAATCCACAGCGCGATGCCAGCCAGAAGAAAGGCCAAGGCAGTATTGACTTTCATAGTCGGGAGGCCCGGCAGCACAGTTTTGAATGCGGGAATATTGAATATCCAACCTGTCAGGGCAAATATGCCAATTCCCATAACGATCAGGCTGCAGTATTTCGAAAATGACGTGAATCGTTTTGCTAATTGACAGTGTTCGAGAATGTCCATCGTGTCACCTCAATCTTAACAAATGGGCAGACAATCAAATATCCCCGACTGAGTAGTACGCAAACTTTGTAAGTGTGCGGCACAAGGATATTATAATCCTCGCACCTTATGAAATTCGGGCTTCGCAATACTTCCTTTGTATATCCCAATGGTACTGGTGATATTTGGATGGATGTCAAAACGCACATCCAGCGCGCGGAGAGGGATGGCTTCGCCTCGTTCTGGGTGATGGATCACTTCTATCAACTACCGGTGCATGGCTCGGAGGAGGAACCGTTCCTCGACGCGTGGACTGTCCTCCCCGCGCTGGCTGCGGTGACGAGTCGAATCCGCTTGGGGGCAATGGTCAGTCCCGTTGGATATCGCAATCCTGCTCTGCTTGCTCGCATGGCCTCCAGCCTCGATCACATCAGCGGCGGGCGAATGAATTTTGGCTTTGGCGCGGGAGGTTATAAACCTGAATATAAGGCCTATGGTTTTGAATTCGTTGAAAAGGGATCAATCCGCCTCGCGCAAATGAAAGAGGCATTACAACTCATCCTTGGGCTGTGGTCGAACACGCGCTTTACATTTCATGGCAATTACTTCCATGTGGAAGATGTGATTCTGGAACCCAAGCCGCTGCAGAAACCTCACCCTCCGATCCTGATCGGTGGCGTGGGACCAAAAGTCACATTGCGAATCATCGCCGAGTTGGGGGATGCCTGCAATTTGTGGGGTCCACCTGATGAGTTCGTGAAGCAGAGGGAAACGCTCAAACGTCATTGTGATGAAGTTGGGCGGGATGAGTCCACAATCGAAAAAACAACCTATGACCTGGTCATCTGCGCGCGGACAGAAAAAGAGTTGCAAAGGAAAATCAAGCGACTCTTACGAAAGGGTGTCGAACCCTGGATGGCGCTGGTTGGAACTCCCTCACAACTGATCGATACAGTGGGAGAATACGCGCGCGTCGGAGCGGATCATCTTTGTATGGATTTCGCGGGGAATGACGCGGAGTCTTATGATTTGTTTGTGAATGAAGTGATGAGGAAGTTTCAAAACTAAATAAAGACCACCGCGCGCTAGGCGGCGTCCTTTGCGGAGCACGCGAAGCGTGTGGACGCCGCCGGGGACGATGGCTTGAGCAATTAGAAATGGATAGTGTAGGTCACGTTTCAAACATGACCTACATGGCTTTTGTGATTTCAACCTGATGCCCATCCGGGTCACGTAGATATGCCGATCGTCCCCAATAATAATCCTTCGGTGGGATTTCAAGAGTCAGCCCCTGCCGGGTTAGAGCTGCGCAGGCTGCATCCACATCTTCCACCGCGAAGGCTATATGATTATTCGGCGGCAGGTCACCTTCGGATGGAGGATAGTTGCGATGAATGAATATCTTCGTTCCGCCAGACATGAAGATCGCCATATCATCCGATTGTGCAACAGGTTCTGAACCAAGCAATCCGCGATAAAAATCTGCCATTCCTTTGACGTTATCCGTGAAATAAGCAAGTTCATGAAGTTTCATGAGTCAAAGTCCTTTCCATGGATTGGCTCATTTGTTCTATAAATAATACCTGTAGGTTTGTCCTGCGTCAAGGAATAAATAATAAGCCGTGCCCTCTTTCCCGGCATTCAGCGCTTGCTGGGTTTTCTGCTTTTCGTCTGTGTCTTGGGCTTCAATGATTTTACATACTCATAACTTAGATCAAGGTATTTCTTCAATTCTTTGGTATTCTTTAACAATTTCTCCGGCACTGCAACATATTCTTTCATGATCGTCCCATGGGCTTCCATCAAAGCCGCGTTGTATTTTTTGAGAAAAGCCTCGCGTTCAATTTTAGGAAGCCTGATCGCCAATATGCCGGATTCAGAAAGAAAAGTGAACATATGACCGTTGAACGAGGTGTAAGGCAGCTTAACTCCTTTCCGTTCGATCCCTGGGCTGGCTTTGATTAGCTCATCATACAGAGTCAATTTATTGGCAGGAATACTATTTTGTTCCTTTTTTGCGCTCATTCAGTCACCTCTTATCGAAAAAATGCCTGGCATCACCAGTTGTTGGAATATCTCATCCATTTGCTCTGGTGGATAAGGCATGTCGTTTTTTACCCACCAATAAATCTTCCTTATCCATGTAATGCACATAGAAAGTCGAACGCGCGACATCCGCGCGCGCGCTGATATCCTGCACGGAAATATCTTCATAACGCTTTTCTTTCAACAGCTCCAGAAATGAGTCACGCAAAAGTTGACGCGTGCGTCGTATACGCCGATCTTCCTTTTCATGTTCCATAAATCATGCCTCTATATATCGGACAATTTGACTTAACTGTCCGTTAGTGGACATTCGACAACCATTGCTTGTTGACTTTGCCCGCGCCGATCATTATATTGAATCATTATACACATGGCTTATCAATAAAGGAGAAAAATGCACCACCATCACTCACATGCAACTGTCAAACATACGCACAAACCACCTGTAAGGCGTAAATTGATCAATACGATTCTGATGCACCTCCATGATACTGAACTGTGGGCAAGCCATCTGCCGCGCGTGCCGAAGAACCTTTCCCTGCTTGCATTATTTGGATTTGCGCTTGGCGCCGCCTCTTTTTCTGGACTTGTACCTGATTCAAATCTATTGAAGTTTTCTGGCTTGGGGCTGGGCATCCTGCTTGTGTTGCCCGCCATCCTCGCAGGACTCTTTGCCGTACGCAAGTGGAGATATGCTTCACGCATTCGCAATCAAATCTTTGACTCCCTTGCATTACGCGGCGACGAAAAAGTCCTGGATGTCGGTTGTGGAAGCGGGTTGCTCCTCAACGGAGCCGCCATGCGATTGACAACTGGCAAGGCAACGGGCATTGATATCTGGTCTCCTCACAGCGGCGGCGGAAACCTTGAATTGTTGTGGAAGAATGCCAGAGCAGAAGGCGTTGCAGACAAAATCGAATTCAGGGAAGCAGACGCGCGTAACATGCCATTTGATGACGCGGCCTTTGACGTGGTTTTATCCAGCGGAGCCTTGCATCACATCAGCCATAATTTCGATGCCCATGAACGGGCAGTGCGCGAGATGGTCAGAGTCCTAAAACCCGGAGGAAAGATCGCCATTTGGGATATCACACATATGATCGAAGCCACCGCGTCGAAAATGAAATCACTTGGAGTTGAGTGCGAAGTCAAACCAACGACTTCGGACCTTTATGCAGTTTATATTAGCTCCCCATAAAAAGAAGACAAACAATATTCATTATGCGGGGTAGGGCTTTCCCTACAATCAATGCGGCGAGTCCTTTATTGACGGTGCGATAACTCCCCAACATAATGACTCCATCTGGATAAATCCATAACCTTATGGAATGCGTAGATATTAATAAGCTTGAGGTGTACCGTTACAGCGGATACATCTTCCGCTTAATTTCTGACTGGTAGCGACCGGTAGGCAATCAACTGCCGGGTTTGCCTCCTCATCTCAAACACACCCAGCCCAATTTTTAGCCACTCGGACGAGCCCGGTAAAACTATGGCTGCAGTCAACTCGCCTGGATTTTCAATCAGGTGAATCATAGTTTGTCTTTATTTAGAAAGGAGGTGATCCTAAGTTAGGTGTACACAAGAGCTCAGTCAATTTTCCTCGCTGTATCTATTGCTGATAGTTTTACAAATAGAAAGCTGAATATGAATAAATAAGGAGAACCGAAAATGAAAAAACTTTATCTGAGCATCCTGATTATAGTTACTCTCCTTGCCTTTCCAACGACCGTGTTCGCTGACTCAGCGTTGGAGGCCGGGGCCGCCCTGAATGGCAGCCAGGAGGTTCCCCCTAATGGGAGTGCCATGAGGGGTAATGTAGACATAGAGATCGAAAATGGCAGGCTGAAGTTTGCGCTCAGGGTCAGAAATAACACGAACGATATCTTTGCGGCACATATTCACTGTGCACCCCCCGGCGTCAACGGGCCCGTTGGTGTTTCCCTCTTCACTGGATCCTTCACGGCTGAAAGGGGCCTTGTGGCGAGAGGGAGAATCACAGCTCCCAATGCTGGAAATGGCTGCGGCTGGACCAGCATTGCTGATGTCGCTGCTGCAATACAGAGTGGTAATGCGTACGTCAACGTCCATACAACAGCGGCATCGGGAGGAGTCCCTTCTGGCGAGATCAGAGGTAACCTGTCTGTAGGTGACGATTAGTAGGTTGCCTAACGCCTGGATTTAGCAAAAGTGGAGCTGAGATACTTCGGCTCCACTTTTCGGTTCAATAACAATTGACAGATCGTTAGAACTCACTAGACGCACACTGCAAACAGACGAGACCTTCTGAACGCCACATCTCCACTACTCCACTGCGGTCTTCAACGACAAATAAAATCTTGCTGCGGTCTAAGCCTGACAGCATCTCTCGTTTGACGATGACGTCACTTCGTCTATCACCGTCGCGTCGAAGGATCAATTCGTGGTAATTGACTCCCTGCTGTGCCAGCCATTCGATTGTCTTTGGGCGATCCTGCTCCCTGCGACCCGAACACAAGAGAATCCTAATCCCAGACGAGTGTAAGATGTTACACAGCCTGACCATGGATTGAATGGCTTTATCCTGAGGAATCCCTTTAAAAAACGCATCCCAGTCTTTGGGCTTTTTCTTTACATGATGTATACGCTCAGAGACATCTGCCAACGTGCCATCAATATCGAAGATGACGATTTCTTCAGTCATTGCATTTCCTTGTCATTCTTTTTCAATCATAAAAACGACAAGCCATACCTCATGA
The DNA here is from genome assembly GCA_022616105.1 of Anaerolineae bacterium. GTDB lineage: Bacteria > Chloroflexota > Anaerolineae > Anaerolineales > Villigracilaceae > Defluviilinea. Next base: position 15,134 of record JAKEFL010000026.1, read on the forward strand.
TATGGTCTGTTTACCCGCCAATGTTACCGGCTTATCAGAGATACACGCAAATTTCATTAAACAAAACAAGCTACATCCTCACCGACACGGCTTGTTTAGATTTACCTGATTCCTCTCCAGAATCTTACACATCCTCGTTGGAAAGAGCCTCCTGTAGCTTGTGTAAAGAATTGATGAGTTGCTGTTTTTCCTCTTCACCCAAACCCTGAAACCATTGTTTTTGATGCTGATGAACGATCGGGCGAAATTCGGTAACCGCTTGTCTTCCTTTATCAGTCAGTTCCACCAATAGCATCCGCCGATCAGATGTATGAGGCAATCTGCGAACGTATTCACGCCGTTCAAGAGAGTCGAGCAAGCCTGTCACAGTGGCACGGGTGATGATTAATCGGTCAGCAATTTCGTTGGGAGAAAGAGGCGACGGAGAATCCGCCAATATGCTGACAACCAGAGCGGAGGCAGGGGAAAGGTCGAATGGTTGCAGAAGTAGTGAAATTTGCTTTACAAGCATTTCGGACGTTCTGACTAGGTTCATAGCAGATTCGGTTGCCAAGGCACTTGAATCCGGGTAACGTTCTTCAAAGTCAGGCGCAA
>JAKEFL010000203.1 GCA_022616105.1 Anaerolineae bacterium
GGCCAAGCGCAATATGGGTCGTTTTTCATCCGTGATGCTGGTGGTCAGTTCAGGGTGTTGAGAATGCCGAAAAACGGAAACCAGCCTGAAATCTTTAGCGAAGCGCAAGTAAACTCAACGGATCGTCAAACTCCAGTGCTCATCCCGCGTATTGCTGGTGAATGGAAGACGTTGTTCCATCCTCAAGAATCAGGGCATTACATCAATGACCACACGATTTATCAGGACGCTGATGGCAACTGGCGTTTGATCGGAATCACGTCAAAGACTAATGGCGACTATAACCAGGAAAAATATTTTGCTGTGGCTGTGAGCGCGGACTTCCCGCCTGAAAACGGAATGACCGAGGCTGAGCCAATTGCTGATTTCGGTGAGCTTGCCTGGGCGCCGCATGTGATCCATGGCGGCGAGAAATATCATATGTTTTGGTCGCCGCACAAACTCCATCAGATGGAGTCGAAAGATGGGATTGTATGGGAGAACCATCGAGTGACCATGCCAGCGCCGCATCATAAGTTTTTTCGCGACGGAATGGTGCTGCAAGTGGCTGAAGATCAGTGGCTGTTGTATACGACTGCGCGCGGCAGGTATTATTCACAAATAGATATTTACCAGTCCTTTGACCTTGAGCAGTGGCAATACATCAGAACGGCTCTGGGCAGTGGATTTGGCAGTGAGCGCAACTCGCCGTTTTCATCCATGGAGTCGCCGTTTGTGGTTGATTATCAGGGTCATTACTATCTTTCTCTGACGTACAACAACGGCTCGTTCTTCTTGCCTGGCATTTTGTTGCCATTCAAAATCTGGCTGAACCCAGCTAGTTATAATGAAACATTGGTTTTTCATTCGGATAACCCGTATGATTTTGGCATCTATCGCGGACGAGGCAATTCGCCCACATTATTGACCAAATTGGAAACGCACGGACCTGAGTTCATTCACAACGCTGAAACCGATTCATGGTACATCACGACCGCGGGCTGGCCCTGGGTGGCCACGCTCACATCCGGTGAAGTGGCAGTCGCGCCTTTGGAATGGCAGAGGAGACGAGAATAGACTTTCTCGCAAATTGGTACAGCCATCTTCTTTAGCCGCGAATTACGCGAATTGCACGAAAATTTCAGCTCAATTCGCGCTAATTCGTGGCTGAAAAATTATTTTCGAAGGAGTTTAATGAATAAGTCTGACACGCAAGAGTTTTTCAAGAAATCCAGGCCGCTCTTCCAATATTATCAGGAAGGGAAGTTTGCTGACGCGCTCGTAGTTGCGGAGAAGCTCGCGCAGGAATATCCTGAGCGCGGGGCGAACACATATTTTTGGCGCATCTGTTTACATGCTGTGATGAAAGAACGTGAGCAAGCCCTGCGCGCCTTCGAGGAAGCATTATCAAATGATGTCTGGTGGTCGGAAGATCGAATGCGCTCCGATTCAGATGTAGACTCCCTGCAAGGCGACCCGGAGTTTGAACGGCTCGTTAAACTTTCTGAAGAAAAACATAAACAGGCGACTGCAGACCCTGAATTGTTTGTATATTTACCCGATGGCACAGGTCCATTTCCGTTATTGATCGTATTGCACGCGCGCAATAGCAGTGCCGAGCGCGATGTTCCGTTTTGGAAATCTGTCGTCAAGCGTGGCTGGATCCTGGGCATGCCACAATCGTCGCAGCCCTCTTCACCGCTTTCGTTCGTGTGGGATGATCGTGAAAAGGCGATGAATGAAATTGTGGAGCATTTCAATTCATTGATGAAGAAATATCCGATTGCGATGAATCGAATTGTCGTTGCAGGGTTTTCGCAGGGCGCCGCGCGGGCAATCGAGCTTGTAATGAGTAATCGAATAAAGGCAAACGGATTTTTCGCAGTAGTCCCTGGAACAATAGATATCAATGAATTAAACGGCTGGGCTGATGCGAATGAAGCCAGAGGTGTTTTGATCTCTGGCGGCAGGGATCCGCGTTATGAAATGTTTCAGCAAGTCAGGAAAATCTTCACACAGAAGAATCTCCCATTGATGTTCGAGAATTATCCGGACATGGGACACGACTTCCCGAAGGTTTTTGAAACTGTGTTGCAAAAGGGATTGGACTTTATTATAAAACAGGAGCCAAATTCGTCATCATCATGATGATGACGAAGCTTTTCATTTCGGAGCAAAGTTGCTCCGATCCCTCGTGGGATCGGAGTGGGCGATGGCGGCATGACGCCGCCTCGCCCAAAGGAGACCGAATGAGCAAACAAGAATTACCAAAAGCCTACGATTTCAAATCCACCGAGCCGCGCATTTATGCGATGTGGGAAACCGGCGGATATTTCAAGCCGCGCAATGATCCGGACAAACCTGATTTCGACCCAGCGGTCAAGCCGTTCGTCATCACCATTCCCCCTCCCAACGTAACCGGCGAACTGCACGTCGGTCACGCCATGTTCGTCAGCGTCGAAGATTTGATGACCCGCTACCATCGCATGAAAGGTATCCCCACGCTTTGGGTGCCAGGTTCTGATCACGCGGGTATCGCCACACAACTCATGGTGGAACGTCATTTATTGAAGACCGAAGAAGTGACGCGTGAGGAAATCGGGCGCGAGGAATTTATCCAACGCACCTGGGATTGGAAGAAGAAATATGGGAGCATTATCTCGAATCAGATTCGACGACTCGGCGCGTCTTGTGACTGGTCCCGCGAACGCTTCACCCTGGACCCTGGCCTGAGTCGGGCAGTTCGAGAGGCTTTTGTCCGCCTCTACGAAAAGGGACTCATCTATCGCGGTCCCCGTTTGATCAACTGGTCGCCAGGGCTGCGCACGGCTGTCTCTGATTTGGAAGTGGAATATGAGGAAGAAGACGCAACGCTGTATTACTTCAAATACATGCTCAAGCCCGAACCTTCCGAAGGTTCAAAACCTTCGGAAGGTTATATCCCAGTAGCTACAATCCGCCCTGAAACAATTTTGGGTGATACAGCAGTTGCAGTTCATCCTGACGATGAACGATATAAAAAATATGTTGGCAAGTCCGTGATCGTGCCAATATTGAATCGCGAGATTCCCGTGATCGCCGATCATTATGTGTCGCGTGAGTTTGGAACAGGCGCGCTCAAAGTGACTCCTGGTCACGACCCAAACGATTACCTGATCGCGCAGCGTCACAACCTGCCAATTATTTCTGTGCTTGATGAAGCCGCGCAGATCAACGAAAACGGCGGTCCGTACCAGGGTCAGGATCGATTCGTGGGACGTGAAAATCTTTGGAAGGATATGAAGAAAGCAGGTCTGGTTATCAAGACCGAGCCGTATCGTACGACCATCCCGCGCTCACAACGCGGCGGAGAAATCGTCGAGCCGATGATATCCACACAATGGTTTGTGACGATTGAGCCATTAGCGAGAGCCGCGCTCGAAGCCGTGAAAGATGGCCGAATCAAGATCGTGCCTGAACGATTCGAGAAGGTATATTTCAATTGGCTGGAAAATATCAAAGACTGGTGCATCAGCCGGCAATTGTGGTGGGGACATCGCATCCCTGTCTGGTACTGCCCGAATGGGCACATGACAACGGGCCGTGAAGACCCAACCGAGTGCGCGACCTGTGGCTCGAAAGAATTAACTCAGGATGAAGATGTGCTGGATACATGGTTCTCATCTGGTCTGTGGCCCTTCTCCACTTTAGGCTGGCCCGATGAAACGCCTGATTACAAATATTTCTACCCAACCTCCTACATGGAAACGGGTTATGACATCCTGTTCTTCTGGGTAGCGCGTATGATCATGATGGGGCTCGAGTTCACCGGACAGCCGCCTTTCCATACTGTGTATTTACATGGGATTCTACGCGATGAGATTGGACGCAAAATGTCCAAGACCTATGGCAACGTGATTGACCCGCTGGACCTGATGGAAGCATATGGCACCGACGCGTTGCGTTTCACATTGCTCGTCGGTTCAACGCCGGGCAATGATACGAATGTGGGGGTAAAGAAAGTAGAGTCCAACCGCAACTTTGCGAACAAGCTGTGGAATGTGGGACGGTTTGTGATTTCAGCGATTTCTTCCCTCACCCCGCCTTCGGCACCCCTCTCCCAATTTGGGAGAGGGGATGGGGGTGAGGGCGATTACACATTAGCCGACTCCTGGATCTCCGCAAAATCCCAGCAGCTCGTCCGCGATGTGGAGCGTCTCTTCCAGACCTTCCAATACGGCGAGGCCGGACGACAAATTTACGAATTCATCTGGAGCGACTTCGCGGATTGGTATGTGGAGATCGCGAAGCAGCAGTTAATGAACGATGATACGCGGGGATCAACGGTTGAAACATTGGCACATGTGTTCGATACCTCTTTGCGTTTACTACACCCATTCACGCCATTCGTGACCGAAGAAATCTGGGGACACCTCCATAGCGCGTTACGAGAATCTCCCCGCGAAGCGTCCAGTCTCTCAAAGGATTGGCCCGACGCCTTGATCATAGCAAAGTGGCCCGAACCGCGCGAAGCCGAAGGCTGGGAAGAATCAAAAATTATGGAGTTTACTCTTTTACAAGATTCAATACGTGCGATTCGAAACTTACGCGCGGAGAGAAATATTAAGCCCTCCCGGAAAATAGGAGCTGTGTTTGTTACTGAACATCACGCTCCGCTATACACAGATTATTTGCCGATGATTTCAGCCTTATCCGGCACAGACCTGGAGCAAACATCTGTCTATGATTCAAAATATAAGCCTTCAGAAGCCGTAACATCATTAGTGGTAGGTTCGACGAATATATATCTCTCAGGCATGGAATCTTCAGAGGAAGATAAAACGCGCCTTGAAAAAGAATTGAAGGAAGCCCAATCACATATCGAGCGGCTTGAAAAACTTCTCGCAGGTGACTTTGCCAATAAGGCTCCCGCGCAGTTGGTTCAAAAAGAACGTGAGAAACTGGAAGGCTATAAAGAAACTGCTGATAAAATCAGGGCACAGTTGCAATAACTGATCCATTGAAATAGGAGAAGCCTGTGGCAAAGCCCGAAAAGAAATTGCAAGACCTAAAAACCCGCCTGCTCGAAGTTGGCGACCTCAACCATATTAATGCTTTACTTGGGTGGGATCAGACTACGTATATGCCACCCGGTGGCGCGGAAGCGCGTGGACGGCAGTCCGCGCTGATGGCGCGCATGGCGCAGGAAAAATTCATCGATAAAAAGATCGGCAAGCTGCTCGATGATCTTCGCTCCTACGAAGAGAGTCTGCCCTATGATTCGGATGATGCCAGCCTGATCCGTGTCTCGCGGCGTGAGTATGAGCGGGCCCTCAAAGTGCCGCCTGAGTTTATCGGCGAATTGAGTGAGCATGGCGCCATGTCCTATCAGGCTTGGGCTGAGGCGCGCCCTGCAAATGATTTTTCAAGAGTGCGCGCGAATCTCGAAAAGACTCTAGAGTTGAGTCGCAAGCTCGCCGATTTTTTCGGGGACTACGAGCATATTGCAGATCCGTTGATTGACTTTGCGGATTATGGGATGAAGGCATCCACAGTCCGAGCGTTGTTTGCGGATTTGCGCGACCAGCTTGTTCCTATTGTTCGTTCGATCACTTCACAGCCTCCTGTGGATGACTCGGCGCTTCACAAGCGTTACCCTGAAGCTGAACAATTGTCCTTTGGCGCGGAAGTCGTCAAGCAGCTTGGGTATGACTTCTCACGCGGGCGCATCGACAAGACTCATCATCCCTTTATGACAAAGTTCTCACTGGGTGACGTCCGTATTACCACACGGGTTAAGGAAAATTATTTAGGAGACTGCCTGTTCAGCAATATGCATGAAGCAGGTCACGCCATGTATGAGCAGGGCATTGACATGTCCTATGAGGGAATGCCCCTCGGAGGCGGAACAAGTGCGGGTGTGCATGAGTCGCAGTCCCGTCTCTGGGAAAATATCGTCGGCAGAAGCCGCGGCTTCTGGGAGTATATGTATCCCAAACTGCAGGCGCACTTCCCGGAACAACTCAACAGCGTTTCCCTCGATGAGTTCTATCCCGCAATTAACAAAGTCGAAAAATCGCTCATCCGCACGGAAGCCGATGAGGTGACTTACAACTTGCATGTCATGCTTCGATTCGACTTTGAGGTGCAACTGCTCGAGGGAAGTCTCTCCATTCGCGATTTGCCAGAAGCCTGGCACGAGCGCTTCGAACATGACTTTGGGATTGTCCCGCCCGATGACAAGGACGGAGTCTTGCAGGATGTTCACTGGTATGCTGGCGTCATCGGCGGCTCGTTCCAGGGATACACACTGGGCAACATCCTTTCTGCGCAGTTCTACAATGCCGCGCTAAAAGTCCATCCTGAAATTCCCGATGAAATGAATCAGGGCAAGTTCAGCACATTGCATGGCTGGCTTCGTGAAAATATTTATCGTCATGGAAGCAAGTTCACCGCGCCCGAGATCATTGAACGAGCCAGTGGCTCCGCGCTTACCATCGAGCCATATATCAATTATCTCAAGACAAAATATGGCGCACTATACGCGCTGTAAATGTTATAATCCAGTCAACCAAATATCAACCTTCGGGGCAGGGTGACGCCTGCACGATTTGCTCAACAAATCGAGTGCAAGTGAATTCCCGATCGGCGGTATAGCCCGCGAGCCCTCTGGAGTCCGATGGCGCCCTCGCGCCACTGTCGGAATTTACGGAAGCAAGCTTCCTTACTTCAGAATGCATGACTCGGTGGAACTCCGAGGCCGACAGTTACAGTCTGGATAGAAGAAGGATATAGGCTCACGCGAGTCTGATTTGACTTAAGTCCCCGAAAACGCAATTTGTTTTCGGGATTTTTGTTCGCATCATTCTTGACTGTCGCCTGATTCCGCGCCCCGTAATTTATCTTTACGAGGCGCTTTACTTTGTATTTCGCGCTGAGCGGAGTGAGGACATGCTCTTTGCCCGAACGCAGTCGAAGCGCCGACGAGAAAGAAGAAAGACGAAAGAATCTTTGCGTGCTCACCTGCACTTGCGCCAGGTGCAAGTGTCGCGGTTCAAAAAACCATGACCAAACGACTCACACCAATTCTTATCTCGATACTTTCCTTTCTCCTCGTGTGGCATCTCATCACGCGCTACAGCGGGATACCGAATTTCATCCTGCCATCTCCACTTAGCGTGTGGACGCGTTTCCTCCGAGCGGTCGACGATAGAAGCCTGCCATACCACACAGGGATCACGTTGATCGAAATCTTACTTGGACTTCTAACTGGAGTTTTGTTCGCCACAGTTGTGGGATATCTTCTTGCAAAATCGCGTTCATTAGAGAGAGTGCTATCTCCATATCTCGTTGCAAGCCAGGCAATCCCTGTCGTTGCAATTGCACCTCTGCTCGTCATCTGGCTCGGGGAAGGGATACTTTCAAAGGTCGTAATCTGCGCGTTGATCGTGTTCTTCCCTGTGCTGGTGAATACGATTGTTGGCGTACGAGCAGTGCCAATCGCGTTATACGATTTGATGAACTCACTCCATGCAACCCGCGCACAGATTTTATGGAAAGTGGAAGTGCCTGCTTCATTACCAGTTTTTCTCGGAGGCTTGCGCATCGGCGCGACGTTATCTGTCATTGGCGCGATTGTCGGTGAACTGGTGGACGCGGAAGAAGGACTCGGCTTCTTATTACAGTTGGGAGATTTTCAATATGATACGCCAATGGTCTTTGTGGCTGTATTCACTTTGATTGCACTGGCTTTGATGTTGTATGGAATTGTGACAATGTTGGAGAGAAGATTTTTAGGTTGGCAGGAGAAATAAAACTCCGTTGGTCGAGTAGCCCTGCGTGTCCCTTGTAGGGCGTATCGAGACCAACGAATTGGATTCAAACAAAAGATAACTTGAAATATGTTGGTCTCGATACGGCGGACGAACATCGCCTACTCGACCAACGGTGAATGAAAACAAAAAGGAGATACTATGTTTCGTAAGTTAGTTTTGATCACGCTTGGGCTGGCACTCACCCTCTCAGCTTGCGGCGGTTCAAGTTCCCAAAATGAATCGCTGACCCACATCCGCCTGCCAATGGGGTTCATCCCCAATATTCAGTACGCGCCGTTCTACGCCGCGGTCGAAAAGGGATATTTCCGCGACGCGGGCATCGAGATCGAATTCGATTACAAGTTCGAGACCCAGGGGGTTGAATTGGTGGGCGCGGGTGAACTTCCGTTTGCGGTTGTTTCGGGTGAGCAGGTTTTGTTGGCGCGCGCGCAGGGACTGCCCGTGACGTACGTCGCCGCGTGGTATCAGGAATATCCCGTTTCGGTTGTCGCGAAGAGCGAACTTGGTGTTGTGATCCCACAGGATCTGAAAGGGAAGAAAATTGGCTTGCCCGGTTTGTTTGGAGCAAACTATGTGGGCTTGCGCGCAGTGCTAAATTCTGCAAAACTCAGTGAAAGCGACGTAACGCTCGATGCGGTTGGATTCAATCAAGTGGAATTGATGGTGGCGGGCGAGCAGGATATCATCGTTGGCTACGCGGCGAACGAACCGATCCAGTTGCGCGCGCAGGGAATCGCAGTGACTGAAATCCGCGTTGCAGAATATGTTCAATTGGCGTCGAATGGGATTCTCGCAAATGAAAAAGTGATCGAGGAAAACCCTGAACTCGTACGAGCGTTTGTCAGCGCGTTTCTCAAAGGGCTTGCAGATACGATTGCAGATCCCAATGAAGCGTTTTCGATGAGTGAATCGTATATCCCAAACTTTGCCGATCTCGATGCTGATGTGCAAAAGCAGGTGCTTGAAATTTCCATCGAACAATGGAAGGCGGAGCGGCTCGGTTATTCTGATCCCCAGGCCTGGGAGAACATGCAGAACGTTCTATTCGACATGGGTTTGATCACCGAAAAGATGGATTTGAGCAAGGCTTTCACCAACGAATTCATTCCGTAAATATTAACCGCGAAGAGCGCGAAGGTCGCAAAGAAACCGCCCAAAAAATCTTCGCGCACTTAGCGTGCTTCGCGGTGAGAAATCTTTGAGTCTCAATCGTAAATCGCCAATCCAAAACACTTGCGCCGCACGCCAGTGCAGGTGTCGTAAATCGAAGTGTCTCACACTCCCATCCTCACCATTCGCAACTTAAGCGCCGTGTTCCCTGATAACAACGGCGGCTTGCGCGCGCTTGATGATATTTCCTTCGATGTTCATCCGCGCGAATTTGTTTGCGTATTGGGTCCATCTGGTTCAGGTAAGACGACTCTTTTGCGCATCCTCGCAGGATTGATCTCTCCGACTTCGGGTTCGTTCATGTTTGGTCATGGTGAACAGCCGAGCATCGGCATGGTCTTTCAACAGGCGAATCTCATGCCCTGGCGCACAGTGATGGATAACATCAAACTTCCACTTGAAGTGATAAGTATGGATTCACAAACCGCGCGTACAAAAGCGCAGGATATGATCGAACTGGTTGGCTTGCAGGGATTCGAAGACTCACTGCCGCGCGATCTCTCCGGTGGGATGGCGCAGCGCGTGGCGATTGCGCGGGCGCTCATTCATGATCCCGACCTGCTCCTGCTCGACGAGCCTTTTGCCTCCCTCGATGCCATGACCCGCGAACGCATGTGGACGGAACTCTCGCGCATCTGGCAGGCGCGGCAGAAGACGGTCATCATGGTGACGCATTCGATCAATGAGTCTTTATTTTTAGCAGATCGTGTTTTGGTTTTGACTCAACGCCCCGGCAAAGTGAAACTGGATTTGAAGGTGGATCTGCCGCGCCCGCGCAAGGATGATATACGCTACACATCACATTTTGGTAGATTGGCGCGGAAGTTGAGAGAGGCGATTGAGTGAAAAACTCAGCCACGGATTTCACGAATTATCACTGATTGGATTAACTCACCTTGCGTAGTTTATGCTCCCGCAGGGTCTCAGACCCTGCGGTGTAACCTCCAATACACGGCGGTCGCAGACCGCCTTTGAGCAAAGGTGCGTAAGGTGAGTCACTTAAAACAAATCCGTCTAAATCAGTGGCTAGAATCTTTTAATTCAAGTTACTCATCACCAGTTGTTTCAAATCCCCCAATGACTTACACGAGTTCATCTTTTCTGCATTTAACCAAATGCGCGGCTCTTCGCCCATGCATTTCGTAAATGCCGCAGGCAGGGGAATACCTTTGATCCCATATTTCTTTTCCAATTCATCGCGGTGCAGGAATTCCACACTCCGCCCCAATTGCTGGATAAACTGCTTCCACTCGCGCCTCATGCCGAGATTATTATATGTCACAGTGCACAGACTGCATGGATATGTCTCAGGTGAAAGGTTCTTGTGAATCAAGTCTTTGAATGCATTGAAAATCCCGCTATCGGCGTTGTACACGAAGATCAATTTATCGCTCATGGCTATGAGATGAGTCATATCCATGAAACCTTACAATCCTTGCTCTTTGAATATTCCTTTGAAAGGTCTTATTCATTTCTTAGAATAATTTGTCATAATGAAAATTGACTTTTGCAAGGAGACAGGTCATGCGAATTCTGATCGTCGAGGATGAAGCGGGCGTCGCGGGTTTCGTAGAGCAGGGGCTGACCGAGGCTGGCTACGCGGTGGACATTGCACGGAACGGACCTGATGGGCTGGAATACGCGCTTGCCTTTGAGTATGATGCCGTTGTTCTCGATATTATGCTCCCCAAAATGAACGGCCTGGATGTATTGCGCGAGATGCGTAACCAGCGAGTCAAGACTCCCGTCTTACTGCTCACCGCTCGTGATGGGGTGGATGACCGCGTTCGAGGTCTGGATGTGGGCGGGGATGATTACCTCGTCAAGCCCTTTGCTTTCCCTGAACTGCTGGCGCGTATCCGTGCCCTGTTACGCCGCCCACCGTTGCAGTCAGGGAACATCCTAAGCATGGATGACCTGGAAATGGACATTTCACAACGTGAAGTGCGCCGTGCGGGGAAACATATCGAACTCAGCCCGCGCGAGTTTTCCCTGCTCGAATTGCTGCTCCGCCATCCAAATCAGGTGCTGACCCGTACCCAAATTGTCGAGCACGTCTGGAATTTTGACTTCTACAGCGACACAAATGTGGTGGATGTATACATAGGCTACCTGCGCCGCAAAATTGACCGGAATTTCGATCCACCGCTCATTCATACGGTTCGAGGGGTTGGTTATCGGCTCAGCGAGGAAAAGGATGATTGACTTCCTGAAATATCGGATACCCATTCGAGTGAGATTGACGCTTTGGTATGTGCTGCTCCTTGCGATCACCTTTACCGTTTTTGCCGTTTATTTGATCTTTCGTTTCCAACATAGTTTGAAAAGCACCATTGATGCATCACTTCAGATCGCTGTTTCCAGCACGATTGCCTCCTTGGATATGGAGGATTATCATGATACGAACAGGTTGGCATTTAATCCTGGCGGGCAATCCCAGGCTCCAAATCCCAATTTTGTTATGCGGCTCATCTCTGCTCAAAGTGAAGTCTGGGATATTTCCAGTAATACGCAAAACATATCGTTTTGGGGTCCGGCGAAAGCGGGATATACGACACAAACGAGGGCGGAAAATGAAGATGAATGGCGAGTCTTCAGCCAGCCAATTTTAGATTCAAATGGGCAGACCATCGGGTGGGTGCAGGCGGCGCAATCTCTGCGCCCTGTAAACGACGCGGTGGATGACCTGCGCGAGCAGTTGTTGCTGGGGTTTCCTCTCATCTTGCTCTTTGCCGGAATTGGTGGATATTTTCTGGCAAACAGAGCTCTGCGCCCGATTCAACAAATCACAGAGACTGCACAGGAAATCAGAGCCAGGGATTTATCCAAAAGGATTGGCTACCAGGGATCTACAGACGAAGTCGGCAGGCTTGCCCAGACCTTCGACGAGATGTTGGGAAGGTTGCAATCTTCCTTCGAACGGGAACGGCGCTTTACCAGCGACGCCGCCCATGAGCTGCGTACTCCGCTGACCGTACTAAAAGGTCAGATCGAGGTCACATTGAATCGTCCGCGCAATCCTGCCGAATATGAAAAGAGCCTGCGGGAACTGTCCGCGCAAGTGGACAGGTTGATCCGTTTGAGCAATGCACTCTTGTTCCTCTCGCGGTCCGACCAACGCCAAATCACGTTTCAGCCGGCTGTTATCAATTTGGGTGAATTGTTGGAGGTACTCATCGAGCAAATCGGGCCGCTGGCTCATCAGAAGGAATTGAAGATAACCATGAAAATGGCCGGGGAACTTTATGTCTATGGTGATCGCGATCACTTGATCAGTCTTTTTATGAATCTGCTTGAGAATGCTTTGAAGTACACGCCGGCCGGTGGTCAGGTCACTCTAACAGCTGTGAAAGAGTCGGATGAGTCTCAGGTTGCCATTCACAATACGGGACCGGGCATTCCGCAGGAACATCTTGAACATCTATTCGAACGTTTTTATCGCGTGGATGCCGATCGTTCCAGCCAGACTGGAGGGAGCGGGCTGGGACTGGCAATCGCACATGAAATCGCGCGCCTGCATGGAGGCAGGATCAGCGCGCAGAGTGAATCGGGGCAGGGGGTTAAGTTTACTGTTCATTTGCCTACCTCAACAAATTAAGAACTCACCTTACGCAGAAACAATCCCGAAGGGATGGTAGGAGGATAGAAAATTGCATAAGATCTACCAAATCCCGAAGGGATGATATAACTTCCTCGGTTTCTGACACCCCTTCGGGGTTGAATGCCCGGCATGGCACAATCTATAATCCTTTGACCCTTTCAGGGTCGCATGACTGTTTGCGTAAGGTGAGTTAAGAACATTCATAAGCGTTTAATACTCTTTTCTTAGTTCTCCTCTCTAAACTTGAATTAACTTCATTTGAAGTACTTTCAACAATGGAAAAGGAGAAAATGAAATGAGACTCAAACACTTTTTTATGCTGACTTCCATATCCCTGCTCATCGTCGCTATGCTGGGTGTCGGCAGCAGTGGCAGCGCCTCTGCAAAGACTACCGCGGATGACGGCGGGCCACCCACCAGCGGCCGAGTCGCCTGCAAGCCAGCGCGGGGAGAGACCGTCACCATCGCCACAGCCAAGCTGATTATCGAGTACAACTCCACCGATAATGATATTGGCGTTCATGGCGCTTTTGATGATCGCGGTTGGTCGGAACTTTGCGTCTACGATCCGAACGGAAAGCAGGTGCTGGCGGTCAAGCCACAGGCGCAGTTGAAGGACCTCACCATGGGCGCGATATTCTTCGAATCGAGGGAACCGCCCGGCGCGGAGTTCTCCTTTGAAGACCTCAAGGCGAAGTTCCCAGAGGGCCAATATCAAGTCCGCGGCATTACATTTGACGGGAAGAGATTGACCGGTTCCGCCACCTTCACGCACAATGTCCCGGCGCCACCGACCGTTATTTCTCCGCTGGAGGGTGACGTGGTTTCACTCACCGACCTGGTGATTAAATGGGAGGATGTGACTGAAACCATTGATGGCGAGCCTATCACGATCACGGGGTACGAGGTCATCATCGTGAAGATTGATCACAATGACCCGCATGGGTTTTCCCGGCCGATATTCGATGTCCATGTACCCCCCGATCGGAACGCCCTGGCTGTACCCGTCGAGTTTCTTGAGCCGGGTACTGAGTATGAACTTGAGGTCCTGGCGTTGGAGGAAAGCGGGAACCAGACCATTACCGTTAGTTCCTTCACGACGGAATAGACTACGGTTCAGATCTATCCAGAAGCATTACAGGCGTGGCGCCTGGTTTCGATATGGTCGAGAAGAGCACTCGACCTACTCAACCAACGGCGCCATGCCTGTTTTGTTTGAACAGGATCACTACGCCGTTCAAGGCTCAATTCATAATCAGTAGTTCACAAAGTTCAGGCGACACGCTGTGCGCCACAGGGATGCTTTGCAATTGCGCGAAGCGTGTCGCCTGTCTTGACGCAGTGCAATATCATCCCCTTTGGGGACTGCCTCAAGAACCGAGGCTCAATTCATAATCTTTTCTTACTGTCTTCTTAGTTTTGGCTTCTAGAATAAACTCAAATTCAGTAAATACTGAAAAGACCTCTTGCGAAAGTCTTTTCGCCACAGACTGCGCAAGCGCACAGAGAAAATGAGTTTTTCTCAAAGGTCTCAGTGGGCTCCCCTGGCACTGTGCGGCTTAAGCCGTACCAGGGCAGGTGTGTGGCTAGGCAAAACATCACTTATGCAAGAGATCAAAAACTAATTTCGAAAAAGGAGTCGAAAATGAAAATTAACCGATGGATTGCTCTTGCAGGTATCGCTTTGTTGGTGGTGGCCGCGATGGGTGCTATGGCCTTCAATGCTTATGCTCAAGCTCCCACTCAAGACGGGGATGACACGTCCGAATCGCAGGATAATGGCGCAGCCTTACAAGGCCAGGCCGCCATTACTCAGGAGGAGGCCGAAGCTATCGCTCTAGCCGGATATCCCGGTGCGAAAGTCCTCGCAGCCGAACTGGAAAATGAAGGCGGGACGCTGCTCTACAGTATTGAACTTGACAACAGCATGGAGGTGGAAGTGGATGCCAATAATGGCACAGTCCTGCCTGCCGAAGCGGAGACAGGTGCTGAGAGCGGTGGCTGATTCGCTCACAGAACCTTCAGCTTTTGAGGCGTGGCGCCCAGACGCCACGCCTCTTTTCTTAATGAGCCGCATCCCAAGAACTTTATTAGGGAGTCATTACTGTTTTCTTACTCTCCATTTTTAGAATGATAAATAGCGATTCAGGTGTGCTGGGTCGAAACTTTGAAGAAGGAGAACCTTATGAAACTCAAATCTATTTTTGTGCTGATCGTGATTGCCATGCTGGTGACCGCCTGCGGAAAAGTGCCCGCTCCAACGGCCGTCAACGCGCCTGCCCCGACAGCGGCGCTGCCAACCGAAGCGCCGTATGCCCCAGTCATTGACCCCGCCAATTTTGTAGCCGTGGTAGACAACCCCTACCTTCCTCGCATCCCCGGCACAAAATATGTTTATGAGGGCATGACCGCAGATGGCCTGAAGCGCAACGAAAGTGAGGTTCTATCAGAGACCCGTCTGGTAATGGAGATTCAAGCGACCGTCGTGAGCAACCAAGCCTACCTGAATGGGGAACTGACTGAGGACAACCGTGACTGGTTTGCCCAAGACAAGGAGGGCAACGTCTGGTATTTGGGTGAAGAGGTGGTTAACTATGAGAATGGGGTGCTCAAAGACCATGCGGGTTCGTGGGAGGCGGGTGTGGATGGCGCTTTGCCGGGCATTGTGATGCTTGGCAATCCGGCTGGACACATTGGGGAGATATATCGTCAAGAACACTATGTCGGTGCAACCAAAGACAAGGCTGAGGTTCTGAGTATTAGCGAACACGTGACCATCCCCTATGGTTCATTCGACAACGTCTTGGAAACACATGACACGAGCGACGCGGAGCTGGACCTCAACGAGCATAAATTTTATGCCGCAGGCATTGGCTTGATTAAGACAGTTGACCTCACCGCAGCCGCAGAATTTGTCCTGGTTGAGTTCATTCCCGCCGAGACTTCGGCTGAGTTGCTGCCGCAGCCAACGAGCGGGTTCCCGCCTGGATTCGTGCCTAACGAAACCGCCCGCGTGGACATTGTCAAACCCGTCTTCACCAATCCCACCTCCATCACCAACCCGCTCCTGCCCATCACCGAAGTGGATCAACTCATCCAGCTTGGCTTGAAGGATGGCCATCCGCACCGCACCGAGTTCACCCTGTTGCCCAGTACCAAGACCATCACCTGGAATGGCGAGCAGACCGAGACGCGCGTCCTGCAGTTTGTCGCCTATCTGGATGGGCGTGTCCTCGAGCACGCTCTCGACTTCCTGGCACAGGCGGATACTGGGGCGGTCTGGTACTTCGGCGAGGATGTCTACAACTATGAAAATGGCGTTGTCGTTGACCGTGACGGCACCTGGCTGGCTGGCAAAGACGGTCCGCCTGCCATGATCATGCCTGCCAACCCTCAGGTCGGCAATATCTATCGCGTGGAGAACATCCCCGGCAACGTCTTCGAGGAAGTCAC
>JAKEFL010000204.1 GCA_022616105.1 Anaerolineae bacterium
GAACAACTCCAGGAACCTCGTCCAGACCGTGAAATACAAATCGAGACGATCAAAGAACACCTTATAAAACTACTTGCAAAAAATAATATCAAAGTGGAAATCAGCGGGCGACCCAAACATATTTATTCCATTTACAAGAAGATGACCCAAAAAGGAAAGCCCTTCGATCTAGTCCGGGACGTGCGGGCTGTCCGGCTGATCGTTCCCGACGTCCCATCCTGTTATGCTGCATTGGGCGTGATCCACACGCACTGGAGGCCCATCCCTGGTGAGTTTGATGATTACATTGCCGCCCCCAAAGATAACTTTTATCAGTCACTGCATACCGCTGTGATCTATGAAGACAAGCGTCCACTGGAGGTGCAGATACGCACACACGAAATGCACCAGAATGCAGAATATGGAATTGCCTCGCACTGGCGATACAAGGAAGGCGCCAAAGGTTCGGATAAACATTTCGAGGAACGCGTCAACTGGCTGCGCAAGATGATGGAGTGGCGCTCCGATGTAAGCGACGCGCATGAATTCGTTGAGGGAATGAAGACGGATGTGTTCCAGGATCGAGTCTATGTCTTCACGCCGCGCGGCGACATCATTGACCTTTCGGCTGGCTCCACACCCATTGACTTTGCATATCACGTCCACACAGATATCGGGCATCGCTGTCGCGGTGCGCGCATTAACGGGAAACTCAGCCCCTTGTATCAGGACCTGAAAACCGGCGACCAGGTTGAAATCCTGACGGCGAAGCGAGGCGGACCCAGCCGCGATTGGTTGAATCCGAATCTTGGTTTGGTCAAAACACAGCGAGCGCGCTCCAAGATCAAAGCCTGGTTCAAGAAACAGGAGGATGAACAGAATCTCGCGCAGGGCCGTGCCACGCTCGAACGCGAACTGCAAAGGCTTGGCATCACAGAGATCAACTTTGAAAAAATGGCGCGTGAACTCGGGTTCAAGATTCCCGATGAAATGTTTATCGCGTTGGGCTGTGGCGATCTCTCGGTTAATAAAGTCATCAAACAGATCGCGGACACGGAAGAGACTGCCGATATCCTTGAGATTACAAAACCCGCACATGGGTCGAAAACTTCAACTGATTCAGTGGAAGTGGTGGGGCTGAAGGGATTGCTTTCAACAATGGCGCGTTGCTGCAACCCCATGCCTGGAGATCAGATCGTTGGTTATATTACGCGCGGACGCGGTGCTACGATTCATCGTCAGGATTGCCCGAACGTCCTTCGCCGCAAGGACAAGGAGCGGCTCCTGCAGGTTGGCTGGGGAAAGGTGGAGCAAACCTTCGCGGTTCCTGTTACAGTCAAGGCATATGACCGCCAGGGCTTGATGGGAGATATATCCACGCTGCTTCAAAACGAAGGCGTAAACATCGCGGATGTTTCTGTAAATTTCAACCGCAGTGTTGCGGATTTGAAACTCGTCGTCGAAGTTCGCGATCTCGCGCAACTTAGCCGGGTGCTCACGCGCATCGAGAGTCTACCGAATGTAGTGGAAGCACAGCGCACCAAGCCGGGATGAGTTCGATTTACGATTGGGGAATTTCTAATCCCGAATAAGCAATATCAAAGTATAATGTCGCCGCTTTGAGGCAACTATGTCACTGCTCAGTGTAGATGAGGCGCGCGAGCGCATCCTGTCCCACTTTCAGCCGGTTGCAGTTGAAACGCTTCCATTAGTTGAGTGCGCCAATCGCGTGCTCGCGCAAGACATCGCCGCGACGACTGACCTCCCACCCTTCGACAATTCATCCATGGACGGATTCGCCATCCGAGTCGCAGATGTAACGGATGCCGCCGATTCGCCGCGCAGCCTGCGCGTGGTCGCCGATATACCCGCGGGAGTCTCCCCGACAATTTCCCTCGCACAAGGAGAAGCCGCGCGCATCATGACAGGCGCACAAGTGCCAGATGGTGCAGAGGCCGTTGTCCCCGTGGAAGATACTGATTTCAGCAACCGCGATGCAGGGTCAGCCGCGCCAGATTGGGTGGTAATTAGTAAATCAGTAACTAAAGGAGCGAACGTACGCCCGCGTGGCATGGATATCCATGCAGACGAAATCGTCTTACAAAAAGGACGCGTGCTCAAGCCGCAAGACCTCGGGCTTTTGGCAATGTTGGGATATGCAAATATATCTGTTCATAGAAAAGCGCGTGTAGCTTTGTTTTCCTCAGGCAATGAATTACTCGAAGCGGGTGCTCCACTGGAGCCAGGCAAAATACGTGATTCAAATTCCTACACGATTGCCGCGTTGATCGAAGAGGCAGGAGCAGGAGTGATCAGACTCGGTGTGGCAAAAGATGATCGCGAATCTGTGAAGACATTGATCGAGAAAGCGGTTGACCTCGAAGTGGATTTGATCCTATCCTCGGCTGGCGTAAGCGTGGGCGCGTTTGACTTTGTGAAAGAAGTGATCGAAGCCAATGGCAAAATGGACTTCTGGCGCGTCAACATGCGGCCCGGCAAACCTCTGGCATTTGGAAAATATAAAGATATTCCGTTCATTGGCTTGCCCGGGAATCCCGTTTCTGCATTTGTCGGGTTTGAGGTTTTTGTGCGCGGAGTCATCGGAAAATTGAACGGAATTTACAACGGAAGCAGGCGCAAAGTTCAGGTAAGATGCGCCGAACAAATCGATTCAGATGGACGTGAGAGTTATTTAAGGGCTGAAGTCCACCCTGCCGAAAATGGCAGTTTCATCGCCCACCTTACAGGTCATCAAGGTTCTGGCAATTTGCACTCTTTGGTACAGGCGAACGCTTTACTTATTATCCCCGCTGGTGTAAAATGCGTGCCTGCTGGTCAGGAAGTAAACGCATGGTTGATATGAGGATGGATGGATAAACGACTTTCACAACTTACATATGCCCTTGTTATTCTCGGTTTCCTGGTTTCTGTTTATATGACGATTTTCAAAATTACTTCCAATGAAAACATGTGCATTGGTTCAAAAGATTGTTCAATTGTGAATGCCAGCCGTTATTCAGAAATAAACAATGTCCCTGTGGCAGTGATTGGTGTCGGAGGATATGCCGCGTTACTAGCCATCCTCTTCCTCGAGCGCAGGCCAGGTTTTATCCAACAAAATGGGACCATGCTTTTCTTTGCGCTATCCCTTGTGGGATTCTTTTTTACTGTGTATCTGATCTTTGTTGAAATCGTCCTGATCAAAGCGTATTGTCCATTTTGTATTACATCTCAGGTTGCGATGACTCTAATCTTTATTCTTTCGGTCATCCGCCTGATTAAACAACCTTAATCTCAGGAGGAGAAAATGCCCCGAATAAAATGTCATTACATAGATTGTGTGTTCCTGGACGAAGGGTATTGCAGTGCTGCCGCGGTAGAGATCGATCCTGACTCCGGATGTACCACCTATTCACCCAGCGGCGAAGCAGCAGCCGAGGAGGAATGGGATGATGAGGAATCGGAAGAATGGGAGGAGGATGAATCTGACGATGATGACGATCTTTGGGAGGAAGACGAAGACGAGTTCTAACGTTTCGGTCTAAGCCTGAATTTGATTCCGCTTAAAAAGCCTTCTCCTACTGAGGAGGCTTTTTTCGTTGTTCGCGCAACCGCCTGCCCCTATTCTTTATCTGCAAACTGATACAACAACACCCCAGCCGCGACCGCCAGATTCAACGAACTGACTCTCCCCTTCATTGGCATGGAGACGGTCACATCACAGGCTTTCATCTGTTCAGGGGAAAGTCCTTTTTGCTCATTTCCCAACATCAAAATCCAGGGAGCTTTCGGGATTAACGTTTGATAATCCACATCGCCGCGGGCAGAAGTGCCAATCAGTTGATATCCACCCTTTCGCGCCCATTGAACGAAATCTTCAAACGAAGCTTGTATAACCGGCTTCCAAAATATCGTCCCCATGCTGGCACGGACAACCGTCGGATGATAAAGCTCCACACTGCCATTGAGCAGGAACAACGCGTCTGCGCCAACAGCATCCAGCGTGCGAAGTATTGTTCCCAGATTACCTGCATCCTGTGGTGAGACAAGCGCAACATACTTAGCTCGAGCCGCCGTCCTTGGCGATGAAAGCATAAGGTCTTTGAGCTCATTCTTCTTCTGACGAACAATCGCAATGATCCCCTGTGGGTTTTCCTTTCCAGCCAGCGATTCCATCACTTGAGCAGAGACAGGCTGAGTTCCAGAAGAATGACGGGAGATCAACTCACGTGCAAAACTGCTCGTCAGCAAATCTGGCGCGTAGAGAATCGATTCCACATCCCAGCCGGCTTCAATCGCTTCGCCCACATGATGGATTCCCTCCACAAGGAATAATCCACTTTCGTTGCGGGCTTTTTTTTGACGTAAGGCGCGCGCCTGCTTGATAAGCGGATTGCTCAGGCTGGTTATCAATGGCTTTTCCATATCCGAATCAGACCTCCGAGTTCTTTAAGAACTCGGAGGTCTAATTTATCCTACTCACCAGCAACCACGATCAATTTGCCAACCATTCCCGAGGCAATGTGACCTTCCGTCCGGCAAACCACTTCATATTCACCGGGTTCCGTTGGGGCAGTGAAGGTCACGCTGAAATCGCCTCCCGACTGTATGTCTCTTTCCTGCCAATATACATTTGCGTCATCGTCCTCTTCGTAAGTTGCGCCCGCAGTCGTGCCAAGGTTCATGATGATGAAGTTATGCACAACTGCGCCGGTGTTCGTTACGTTGAGTGTTATCTCCTGCCCCGCCGGGACAGTAAATTGATTCGGCGTGAACTGGAAATCCGTCATTGTGACATTGAGCGTGGTCGTTGGCCCTGCCCCGCCACAAGACGCAATAATCAGGGTCAGAAGTACGATTAGAAGATATAGTGATCTTTTCATTCGATTCTCCTTACAAGATTTCAGTGTGCATATTGTAATATAATCCAAAATGAAAGGTTTACTCCCATGGCAACCCTTGCCCAATCCTCCACAAATAAATACTGGACATACGCCCTATGGCTGGCGCTGTTCACGATCTTCTACAATTTGCTGGAAGGCTTGATCTCGATCTTCTTCGGCATCTCCGATGAGGCGCTCACCCTCTTCGGCTTCGGCGTGGACTCGTTTATAGAGGTGATGTCTGGTATCGGCATTCTCGCCATGGTTTTGCGCATTCGAGGCAACCCGGATACTCCGCACTCGCTTCGCTCGCAATTCGAGAAGACCGCGCTGCGCATTACAGGCACATCATTCTATTTGCTCATTGCTGGGCTTGCAGTTACAGCTATCTACAATCTCTTTACCGCGCATAAACCTGCAACCACATTGCCAGGTTTGATTATCTCTGTGATCTCCATTGCGGTGATGTGGCTATTGGTAATGGGCAAACGCAAAGTAGGAAACGCGCTTAATTCATCCCCAATCCTTGCAGATGCAAACTGCACGATGGTATGCATTTACATGTCGGTTGTTTTGCTGGCTTCGAGCTTGATCTATGAACTCACAGGCTTCGGATTTGTAGACAGCATCGGCGCGCTGGGACTGATTTACTTCTCTTATAACGAAGGTAAAGAGTCCTTTGAAAAGGCTGCGGGTATAGAAGATTGTTGCGAAGATGAAAATTGTGAAAGCAAATCATAAAGCGATATAAATATCTCAGTACACAATAGTAATTTAATGACCTCTGCGAATATCGTCATTTGCGGCGCGGGCATGGCTGGGATTGCTACCGCATATCATCTCGCTGTAAAACATGGCATTAAAAATATCCTGTTGGCAGATGAGCATCCGCCATTATCGCTGACAAGCGCGGTGGGCACAGAGGCATATCGCAACTGGTGGCCAGGTCCCGGGGACACAATGGTACGGTTTATGAATCGGTCCATTGATCTGCTTGAGGAACTCGCCGATGTGAGCGACAACATTTTTCAACTTAACCGTCG
The DNA here is from genome assembly GCA_022616105.1 of Anaerolineae bacterium. Lineage (GTDB taxonomy): Bacteria > Chloroflexota > Anaerolineae > Anaerolineales > Villigracilaceae > Defluviilinea. The sequence goes on from JAKEFL010000204.1 coordinate 5,906, forward strand.
GGGCTACGCGTTTCTCACAGCAAATCCGGATCAAGCCTCGATTTGGAAAGAAGCGGCGGCAGAAGTCTCAGCGTTGGGCGCGGGACCGGTGCGTGAATATCCGGGACCGACTCCATACGTCCCATCTCAAGCAGAGGGATTTGATAAGTCGCTCAATGGCGCGGACCTCGTGCTTGATCCCGTTATGATTCGCGAACAATTCCCATTTGTCACAGATCGAGTTGTGGCCATGCTGCATGTGCGGCGATGTGGATGGCTGAACAACAAACTTTTAGGCAATTGGATGTGCGAGCAAGCGATGCAATGTGATATCAAGTTCAAGCAGGAGAAAGTCATTGGGATTAATGCCCCCGGTGGACGCGTGCAAAGTGTTCAACTGGCATCCGGCGAGAAGATCGAGACGCATAAAATCATCATTGCAGCAGGACCTTATCTCAAGTCTGTCGCGGCGTTGTTGGGCTTGGATATACCTGTGTTTAATGAATTGCATGGCAAGATTACATTCA
>JAKEFL010000205.1 GCA_022616105.1 Anaerolineae bacterium
TTCCGCGGACGATTCCAATCAGGCGGACCCAACTTCTGAACGCGTCCTGATGGCACTGCATAAACCCGGCTACAACTACGAAGCAGGTCATCTGGCTTTTGGTCCGGATGGATATTTATATATTGCGACAGGCGACAGCGTCCGTGACCCGGCAAGCCAAGCAGGAAAATTTGCGCAGGATACTTTTTCCCTACTTGGAAAAATCCTGCGCATCGATGTGAACAAGACTGGGGGAAACGGAGAGCCGTATGCCATTCCGCCCGACAATCCCTTTGTTGAAAGCGGAGGCAGGCCTGAAGTCTACGCTTATGGATTTCGGAATCCATATCGCTTTTCCTTCAACATGGCTCAGGACAAGTCATTTGATGTTGAAAATTCAACTGAAGATTCGCGCTTGTTTGTTGTGGATGTGGGACAGGCAATGATGGAGGAGGTAAACCTGGTTGTGAAAGGGGGGAACTATGGATGGCCAATCCGCGAAGGAATTATCTGCTTCAACGCGCAAACCTGGAATCAGCCGCTTGGAAATTGTCCAACGGGTGGCTTGATTGATCCGATAATTGCTTATGCACACAAGGATGATCTGTCCGCGATCATCGGCGGGACGCTATATCGCGGTGAATCCTTGCCAGCTATATCTGATGGCTATGTGTTTGGAGATTGGGGACGCGGAAATGGGCATTTATTTGTTGCCTATCCCCCTACCATCGGCTCAGGCTTATGGACGATCAAGGAAATTCAAGTCGAAATGCCTGGCGGGTCTGGAATCGGACAACTGCTTGGCATCGGCGAGGATAGTCATGGTGAACTATATCTGCTCACAAAAGATCCGGGCGTTGGTCCTGTTGGGGAAAGCGGCAAACTATACAAACTGATCCCTCCATGACGAATCTTATGGAACCTGAGCGTTTCGGGGGGTGTATACCCTGTAGATGTATCAAATACCATCTTATTAGTGGTATCTCAACCTCAAAGAAAGAGAGTAAATATGAACAGAAAACCTATCTGGTTTCTCATCTTGATGATAGCTCTGTTGGTCATTCCATCAACGGTTGTCTTTGCAAAGGAACTCGGTTTGCTGACCATCACTGGTCCCGGCATCAAAGGCGAGGTGACCTTGAATAATCACGATGACATGATGAATCTGGAACAATCCGGCTTCTTTGATCAGGTCAAGTTTGTGAAACCGCCCGAGAACCTTGGGCAAGGCTACAACATCACTGCCCACCTCAACCTGGACGGTAAATTGGTCCCCATGGTGGAGATGGTCTACTACCCGGCTGAAGAGGGCCAGCCCGGCTACGTGCATTACACGGGCCGGCTCAATGGCGAATCCATGCAACCAGCAGATGATTGGGCACAAATGCGCCCGCAGGCCGAAACTGCCCTCCGCGATTTGATGACTGCCAACAAAATTGTGATTCAACCTGCAGTCGTCCTTGCTCCCGCTGTGGCAGCGCCAGCGGCAATCGAGCCTGCCAAGAGTGAAGAGCAGCCTGCTGGCCAACCAGCTTCCGCTCCCTCTGTTGCCCCAACAACTGTTCCGCAGCAGACTTATTATGCAGCAGCAGCGCTGGCAGCCTCAATTCTAATCTTAGTGGGCGCAGGAGTTGTCCTGAGGCGACGTACAACAAGTCAAGGTAGCGCGTAAGACATCCAATAGGAAAATAAAGTGGGAGTGGCTAAAAGATAGGCAAGAGGAAACATAACATTAGCCACTCTCTAAGTATTCGTTTATAAGTATATAAATTTGCTCAAGCCGCCGTCCCTTGCGAAGCACTGGCGAAGCCGTGCGGACGGCGGCGCTTTTCAGCTAAATCCTGCGCCGCCTTGCCGGAGGTGCCGAAGGTGGACGGCGCAGGGAGCAACTGCCTGACATGTATTGTTTGCACACCATAAAACCAGGAGAAACATAGTTACACTCTAATTGCTTTATAATTATTGGCATGAGGCCCATTCGTTGGCTGACATTCACTGCAATCATTTTTCTTTCTGCCTGCCAGCCATCAAATTCTCCCATTGTCACAATCATTGATGACGATAAAATCACCACGCTTCAAACAGACGAGCGTGTTCCTTTGGCTTTATTGAATCAGGCTGGATTAACTTTGAATCCAAACGACCGCATCCTCCTTAACGGCATTCCCATCGCTCACGACCAATCACTATCCAATTCTCTAATGTCTAATTCTCTAACTACCCTGCAAATCCGCCGCGCCGCGAACGTACTTATCATCACCCTAGAGGGACAACAGACAATTCAAACATCCGCCTTCACGGTTGGTGAGGTATTACAGGAAGCCAATACCCAATTACAAGCAGGAGATAAAATTGATCCACCCATCAATTCTCCAGTCTCGACGCAAAGCGTCCAATCCTCCAATTCTCCATTTACTATTTACTATTTACCCGCTCGCATCCTCACTATTAATGTGAATGCCCAACATTTGCCAATCCTCTCCTCAGCGGAGACGATTGGCGAGGCATTGGCTGAGGCTGGGATTCCGCTCATGGGTCTCCACTACAGCCTCCCGTCCGGGAATGAGGCGCTTCCATCTGATGGGCAAATAAAAGTGGTACGGGTTAGTGAATCCGTTCTGCTCGCGCAAAAACCGATTCCCTTCGAAAGTGAACTTGAGGCATCGGCGGATGTGCCGCTCGATCAAACACAGATACTGCAACCCGGCGAAAACGGACTCACTGTGCAGCGCATCCGCATTCGATATGAAGATGGGAACGAAATTTCGCGCGTCACTGAAGATGAGACGCTGGTACGCCCACCCAAAACGCGACTGCTCGGTTACGGGACAAAGATCGAGATCAAGACTGCCGTAGTGGATGGCGTGGAAATTGAATATTGGCGCGCGGTGCAGATGTATGCCACGTCTTATTCGCCGTGCCGTTCGGGAACTGATGAATGTCACGGAGGCACAGCCAGCGGACAAACTTTGAAGAAAGGCATGGCAGGGCTGCGACATAACTGGTATTTGAGTATGCAGGGACAACGGCTTTATATTCCGGGTTATGGATTTTCGTCTGTTGAGGATGTTTGCGGCGGATGCGTGGGAAAACCCTGGATCGATCTTGGTTATAGTGATAATGATTATGAACCATGGAGTACCTGGGTCACGGTATATTTCCTGACCCCGGTGCCTGCGAATGTAATTTATGTTTTGGAATAATACTCGCGCTGAGCGGAGTGGCGCCGTTGGTTGAGTAGTCCCGCATGCTCTTCGCGGGACGTATCGAAACCAGGCGCCACGCAGACGAAGCGCGGTACGTACATAATGCGCGCTTCGTCTGCGCTCTTTCCTGGAGACATTTTCGTCCTGAGCGGAGGGCGGAGCGAATTTCCCTGGCACTGTGCGGCTTAAGCCGTACCAGGGCAAGTGTGCGAAGCCCATAGTCGACACTTGCACCTGGCGCAAGTGCAGGTGAGGACGCTCCGCTCACATCGTCCCGACACTTGTACCCGATTTGTCCCTTTGGGACAAATCGTGCGTTCAGTGCAGTGCAGGTGTGTTCTTTCGGGAGCGCGAAAAATTAACGTATGACAAACTCCCAAAAAGCGATTCTCTCCTTCCTTTTTGTCCTTGCCTGTTCTTTGATCGTATTGGTCAGCTGGCTGTGGCAGGGAACGTGGCAGAAACCACTTGGACCAGCATTACAAATTTCAACTGTGACTCCTTTTCAGCTGCCGCCTACATGGACTCCGAATCCTGATGTGAAAGTCCCGCCTCCCGCGACATCCAGTTCTGTTTCCGTTTTATCAGCCTCGCCTACACCTATCAGTACAATCTCTCTCATCGGTATGTGCGGCGCGCCACCCATTATGAACATTCTCGTGGTAGGCAGTGATGCGCGCGCAGATAGTTACAACTATGGACTTGCAGACATGATCCGCATCGTGCGCGTGGATTTTGTGAATCCAAAAGTGACCATCCTTGAGTTTCCCCGTGACCTGTGGGTGGAAATTCCTGATATAGCAGATAACCTCAACGGTCAGGATCATGAAAAACTTAACCAGGCGTATCTTTACGGCAATCGCGGCTTTGGATATACAGACGACCCCACACAAGGACCCGGCTTGCTAGCGCGCACGATGATCCTTAACTTTGGAACACACATCGATCATTATGCTGCTGTCAATATGAGGACGTTTGTAAAAATCGTTAATGCCGTCGATGGAATTGATGTTACCTTGCCCGAAGCTGTGGATGGCCGCACAGCAGAAGATACAAATAACCGCCTGCTCTTCCGCGCCGGCACACTTCACCTGGATGGAGAGCGGGCGCTGACGCTCGCGCGCATTCGTATTGAAGGCAGTTTTGCCCGAGCAGATAATCAAAATCGTGTCTTATGCGCTTTGAGAGATAAAATATCCAGTCCATCGGTGATTACAAAAATTCCCAGCCTGATCACTTCCTTTCAATACGCTGTCCAAACTGACTTAAGCCCTGCGCAGCTTGGCCAGCTTGCATGTATTGGTACACGGATCCAACCCGGTAATATTATTTTTGCGAGTTTTCCACAGGAGCATTTCAGGCAATCGCGTGTATTCGATCCTGTCTTTAAGAAGGATGTTTTTGCCTGGGATGTGGACTATGAGATACTCCGCGAATATGTTCGTCAATTCAACGCTGGCACATGGCCCCCATTATCCGGCGCGCCGGAAGATGAAAAAGAGATCCCATTCTGCCCATGAAAGAGATTCCTCCACTCAACGCGGCGGCATTGCTCAAACACTATGGCTTGCGCGCGCATAAGGGTCTTGGGCAGAACTTTCTGCAAGACCCGCTGGCGCTGGAGAAAATCGTCGCTGCTGCGGAGATTCAACCAACGGATACTGTTCTGGAGATTGGTCCCGGGCTTGGAAGTTTAACGCGTTATTTGGCTGTCTCTGCCAAAGAAGTGGTTGCGGTCGAACTGGACCCGAACCTGCTGCCGCCATTGAAAGCGATTCTCTCCCCTTATCAGAATGTCCGTTTAATTAACGGTGACATCTTGAAACTTTCTCCAAAGGAATTGATCACCGAAAAAGATTATCTTGTTATAGCCAATATTCCCTATTACATAACATCCGCAGTGATTCGGCATTTGCTGGAGAGTGACTCAAAGCCCCGCCGTATTGTATTGACTGTTCAAAGAGAGGTCGCGCAAAGGATTTGCGCCGCGCCAGGTGACATGAGCCTGCTGGCATTAAGTGTTCAGGTTTATGGAAAGCCGCGCATTGCGGCGCGTATCCCTGCGGGCGCGTTTTTCCCTGCACCAAAAGTCGATTCAGCAGTGTTAAGCATTGATATTTATCCGACCCCTTTAATAAGACCTGAACTTCTTGAAACGTTTTTTCAACTCATCAAAGCAGGGTTCAGCCAAAAACGAAAAACGCTTCGCAATTCTCTCTCATTGGGCTTGCGCATTTCACCTGCCAAAGCAGCGGATCTGCTGACAAGCGCAAACATCGATCCGCAGCGCCGCGCGGAGACTTTGAGCATTGAGGAATGGGAAAGGTTAAGTGAGCTATTTAAGCAGTAAGCGGAGGCTTTCGTGCTCGTTGACACTTGCACCCGATTTGTCCCTTCGGGACAAATCGTGCGTACGGTGCAGTGCAGGTGAAGTCGTAGACGAGACGCTGTGCCCTTGAAAACCTGCGCTTCGTCTGCGCTTGGTCTCGATACGTTTCGCTACTCGACCACCGGCTCCGCTCAGCGCGAAAATCTTTTGTTTGATTAATTTGTGAAACTTCAAAAGCAAATCACGTGCCAGTGCAGGTGAGATGGGAAGAACGCGAAGGCAACTACTTCGCGACAATCAAGAAACTTCGCGGGCTTCGCTCCTTCGCGGTGAAGCCACTTTATTCCTCAACCTTTATCTCATGCGGGTGACTCCTCTTGCGCAGATCGCGATAATGCCACCACACATCCCAGATGCGAATTGCCGCTTCCAGTTGAATCTTCAGTGACATTTTGGACTTTCCCCAGCGGCGGTCTGCAAAATGAATGGGGACCTCAGTAATATCATATTCCATCAGGAAGGCAACATATGCCATTTCCACCAAAAAAATATAACCATTGGAACGGATACGATCTAGCGGTATTTTATATAGTGCTTCACATTTCCACATGCGATAGCCGGTTGTCACATCATGCAAGGGAAAACCAAGAATCGTGCGCGCATAATTGTTTCCAAAAGCGGATAATGCCTTTCGCCAAAGGGGCCAGCGCTCATCGAGAGACCCACCTTTGACATAACGGGAACCAATCACAACGTCGCAGGAGGCGAGGCGGTTTGACATCTCGGTCAATACAACGGGATCATGCGAAAGGTCCGCATCCATTTGAACGACTGCATCCGCACCCATCTCGAATGCTTTATGAAAACCTTCGATATATGCGGAGCGTAATCCCTGCTTTCCTGCACGATGAAGGACAGCCACCCTGTTTTGATGTTCCGTTGATAATTTCTCAGCGATGTTTCCCGTGCCATCCGGGCTGTTATCATCCACGACCAGAACCATCAGGTCAAGCGGAAGCGAAAATAAAACGGAGACCAGATTTTTCAGGTTCTCCGCTTCATTATAGGTTGGTAATACAACGACGATACGCATCAATGCTTGCTTAAGAGTTCCTTCTTTAGTTGGTCAACACTGGTATAACGCCCATATACAGAAGGAACTTCAGAAATTTGGATGGCAAGGCGGTCCTGTCTTTTGGATGCCTGTTCGCGATCTTTGATGGGATAAAAATAATCGAGCGATTGCTCAAGCCGCGATCGAATACGTTCCTGGAAAGGCTCCAAATTTGAAGGGGATACGACAACGGCAAAGTCTGTGGGGCTGAGATGCCCGAGAAAATCTTCTGTTGAACCGGTTTCCTTCATTGTGTTATGGATCATGAGGCTGATGGCGCGCAGAACATCATCGGATGCCACGAAACCGTATGCCTCACGAAACGCTTCAAGATGGTTAATCGAAATGTGGAGTAATGCCCAACCGCTTTTGTGAATCACCTCGGAGAGGCGTTCTTCCACAAGAGGTCCCTCAGGCAACCCACTGACAGGATTGGTCAGCGATCCCTGGCTCATACGCTTCAAGGCATTTCGCACTCGCAGTCGAAGTTCCTGCACATCAAAAGGCTTGGTGATGTAATCGTCGGCGCCCACTTCAAACCCCTGAAGACGATCGATGCGTTCGCGTTTTTCTGTGAGGAAGATAATGGGAATTTCATGGGTACGACGGTCGCTTCTTACCCGGCGCGCAACCTCGTAACCATCGATATCTGGAAGACGAATATCAAGGATCACGAGATCAGGCAGGACTGTTTGAGCCGCGCGTACGCCGTCTTCTCCCCAGTTGACAGTGAAGACCTCATATCCCTGAACGCGAAAATACGCGTTCAACATCTCGGCTACATCGAGGTCGTCTTCGACAATCAGGATCTTTGATTTGGCATCTGCCACGTCAACCCCGCCTGCTTAAGAGAGAGGTTCTTTCTGAATGACGAATTCACAAACTGCATCGCCGACCGCAACGCACTTTGATTCGTTAACACGGAACTCATTGCCGCCAGAGACCCACTTGAGGGCTTCCTGCAACAGACCCGTAGCAATATAACAAACAGGCTTATCCACATTTGTCCGTCCCCAGCACACAGGACACTTATGGATCGTCCATATAAATTCTGTGTCTTTCTCTTCAACCGTACTATACTGATCACTTAGCTGAGAGAAAATCTTTGCAAAGGCTGGCAGACCGATTCGCAGCTTGGACTGGAGAGGCAGAACTACAAATGCCAGGTCCGCGGCGCCTGCAAGGGCGCCGAAATTTTTCAACGCGTCAGAGAAGGTAGCACGCCCGGCGCGCAGTGCCAGGCCTCGGCCCCCGCGTGGACCGTACATTTCCTCCAAAGCTACCCCAATGGCAGAGAGTTCTGCAAAATCAAATCCTTTATCCAGATTATCAGGTGGATAATTTTCAATATAGTTATTTAAGCCACCCAGGTTAAGAATGGCATTGAGACCATTTTTACCCATCACTTCTTCGAGCGATTTAATAATGATGAGGCCAAACTTATTGGGATAGTATAGACCGGTCTTTTGAACGGGACTCATAGCTTGACTCCACTTAGATCAATTTCGCCAGATCTTCGGCGGCACGTTTGATGTCCAGGAAGATCAAGCCTAATTTTGCTTGTTCACGCGCCAGCGCGGTAAGAACGGCCTCTTCCCCTACCGACATGAGGATGACATATCCCTTTTCCCCTTTGATATAAACCTGCTCGAGTGAACCGCGTCCCAGTTCCGTTGCGATTCGTTCACCCAGAGATAACATCGCAGCAGACATTGCAGACACGCGATCTTCTTCAACCCCCTGGGGCAAGGCAGAAGCAATGCTTAAACCATCCACGCTCACTACTGCCGACGCCTCGATATCCGGCGATGAGGCTTGCAATTCGCGCAGACGATCAACCATTTGTTGCGTACGTGACTTTGACAAGACGACCCTCCTGCACAGAAATGTTCCCAAGCCGAATATAAGGCTGGTTTGATTGCAATAGAATTGCAGATAATTTAGCATAGTGGACAAAAAGTGTCAAGCCAGCCTCCCAATAAGAAGCCTCTCATTTGCAGAAATGTAAACACAGGCATGTTAAAATTGTCTAGGGACTGTATTCAAATTAAGAATGTGTCACTCTGAGCGGAGCGAAGAGTCTAGGGTTTGGGTTGTTTGACAACAATGTCCGAGATTCTTCGTCGCTTCGCTCCTCAGAATGACATGAAAAAGGATTATACATACCCTAGTATGTACTTCAGCCTATGAAAAAAATTTTCCTGTTTATTCTAATAGTTATTTCAACACTAAGTTTTAGCTCCTTTTCAATCACCATTTCACAAGGAACAGAACCTGATAGTGGAGCCATCGTCTGCGCGCCGGCTGTGTATTTGGAATCGCCAGGTGATTGTCTGCCTCTTGGTCCTTCTACATTTTTAACAGAAATGGGAAAACTGGGGATGACATTCCCTCCACGCCCTTTACCTTCGTTCAGACCAGACCCAGCCTTGACTCAATTACCATACCTTTATTTCCATCTCGAAGAAGACATTGTACCGATCTTAAGTGGACCGGCAGGCGCAGAGACCGGGCAAGCCTTTCAACCCGGATTTGTCTATGTATCCTACATAGACCGTGTCGAATCCAACGGAGTCTATTATATGCTCCAAAACGGCGGCTGGATTCCGGGAAAGGGCGCGCGCATTGGTGAATTTTCCCGGTTTCAAGGACTCCAGTTCAAGTCAACACCGCGTAACTCCTTTGCATGGCCGTTACCGTTCTACACGGGGAGCATCCCTGTTTATAGAGCGCCTGGTTACAACGCGCCTCTTACCGATAAAATCCTTTACCCATACGTTGACATTGTTCAAGTGTATGCTGCGCAAAACGTGGATGGAGTAGACTGGAATCTGATTGGTCCCGACCAATGGGTGGAGGCGCGCATCCTGGCAACTGTGATACCAAATACAACGCCACCTGAGGGTGTGACCACCGGGCGCTGGATCAATGTGGATCTTGCAGAGCAAACACTTGCTGTGTATGACAATTATCAGTTGGTCTTTGCCACTGTTATCGCCAGTGGCCTTGAACCGTTCTGGACCCGACCTGGTTTGTTTCAGATATACCAGAAAAAAGAAACAGAAACGATGCGCAATAATGATCCGACTGATTTCTATTATCTTGATAACGTTCCGTGGACAATGTACTTCGACAAAGGGCGCGCACTTCATGGCGCATATTGGCGCACTCGATTTGGCTATCCTCAATCACATGGATGTGTGAATCTCTCCGTGGGTGATTCACATTGGTTGTTCAACTGGGCACACGAGGGCGATTACGTTTATGTCCTCGATCCTTCAGGCTTAACACCCACCGATCCTGCGCTTTATAAAGACTGGGCGTATTGACACTCATTATTGCGTATGGTAAACTCCGCCCCGCTTGCAAATTGGTCCCGTGGTGTAGCGGCCTAACATGCGGCCCTGTCAAGGCCGAGATCGCGGGTTCGAATCCCGTCGGGACCGCAACGCGTAACAAAGTTGCGCAACATCTAGCGCTTGATGAAATATTCATTGAGCGCTGGAATTTTTTAACTGGGGGGAGGTTCAAATCTGATTTTATAATAGAGGAATAATTAACCAAACAGATCTTTCTTCCACTATGTTAGAAGCGTATATACCATCTCAATTTCAATGAAGATATGGCCCTATGAATCCAATATTGGGAAAGCTTGATTGAATTTCAGACATCACGACAATACTGTGCCAAAAAAGAAATTATCTGCGTTTTTCGTTTTCGCTGTGACATTCATTTTTTATATTTATACGCTTCTGCCATCCCTTGCCTGGGGAGATGGTGTAAAACTACAAAGTGAAGTCATCGCAGGGGAATCATTTGTCATCGCAGAGATGACTAGTGACGAATTTTCTCCTGATCCATTTATTTTTTCCAAAGTAGGCGTTGCCGCCTGGGATCATCCTTTATATATCATCCTGGGGCATATACTCATTAAGATCTTCCCATTCGTTGATTCTCTTTGGCTGGTGAATCTCATCTCTGCGATATTTGGAGCCGCGTCTATCGCATTGGTGTTCCTGATAGCGTACCATTTTACCGAATCACTTTTGGCTTCCTCTTATGCCAGTTTTTCCCTGGCCCTTTCACACACCTTTTGGTGGCATTCCTCCACACCCGAAGTGTATACACTATTTATCTTCCTGGTATTGGTCAGCTTTTATTTCTTCGACCAATTTGAAAGAACAGGCAGACAATCTTTTCTAATATATAGCACTTTCTTTTTGGGACTGGCGGCTTCCACTCATGTTCTCGCTTTCCTGGCAATCCCTGCATTGGGTCTTTATTATCTTCTTTCCGGGAGTCACCGTACTCTCCACGTATTCAACTTTAAGAAAGTCATCCCGCTGGTTCCAGGGTTTCTAGCTGGCTTTTCCATCTATATCGTTCAGTTCATCCGAATGTCCGCGAATTTCCCTCTCGCTGAAATCATGGGACCTGTGATTGGCTCCACATTTTTGAGTCAGCTTGGAACGTTATCTCCAATTCTATTCGGCGAAAGTTTATTGACTTACCTGTTCTTTCTGGCTGTGCAGTTTGGGCCTGTTGGTTTGATTTTAGGCGCTCTCGGTATTCGCAAAGTATTCGACGAGAAACAGTTGGCATTGCGAAAGGTCGTTGCTTTTTTTATCGTATTCGCCCTCTTTGGGATTTTCTATCGGGTGACAGATCAGTTCACTTTTTTCATCGCATCGTATGTATTTTGGGCTGTCTTGATGGGGATCGGATCAGACTACGCTTTCGGTCTGATTCCGAAAAAAGCGCGTTTGCTTCTCCCGATCATTCTTGGGCTGCTGCTTTTAGGGACCCCGTTTTTTTACGTTGCTTTGCCGCGTCTGGCAGAGAGCGCGGGCATCAATGATACATCCATCGGAATTCCTCAAATTGGAGTCGGTGTTCGGGATGGTTTAGCCTACTACGTAAACCCCAATAAACGCGGGGACGATCGCGCTTATGATTTTGGCTATCAGACCCTTGAAGGATTAGCACCTAATTCAGTTGTGATCGCTGAATGGTACACAGATACCGATGAGTACTTTATCCTTCGCTATTTTACGAAAGTCAAAAGGGTGCGTTCCGATGTAACCATCGTTGGCTGGCCCACTCAGGATCCTTTTTCTTTTGATTCCCAGCTGGCAGTGGATACGATCGAGGATTCGTTTCGTGAACATCCCGTCTATTTGGCTTCACTGAGTGACCGGTTTTATGCTGCTTCGAAGTTAATAGAAACCTACTGCATTGTTCCTGAGAACAACTTATATCGTCTCTATCAAAAAGAGAATAACGGTCTCCAATGTTTAGAAAGAGATTCCGTAACTGAATAATTTGTATCGTTCACTTAACTGCAGAGCAATCCAGGCGATCGGGCAGAAAGTTGATGGTCTTGATTTGGTCTGTGGGTACATTTAATGTCCCTTCGCCGCCAACCCAGCAGCAGTCTGTACGCGTATCCGTGGCAGGGACATTAATATCCACGAGCAGCCAATTGGGATCTGCATGCCATTGGGCAAGCACCTGGACAGTTTCACCTGAGTAAAGTTGCCAGCGATCAACGTGACTTGCCGATGGGCCTTCTCGACATAACATATCTGTATTTGCTGTGAAAGAAGGAGACAGTGACTCCTCTGATTCCGTGGACGATGACTTGGGTGCCTCTGGCCTCACTACCCAGATCTTTAACTCACCAAACCCACCGCAATCAGGGGCTTCGCCGCCAGTGAATATCAACTGTATCGAGCGCCCCACGACATTCGGTGAGACGATAACGTCCGGGTCAGGGGTTCCATCAAGGTTGGCAGTTTCTTCGTATACCACGTTTCCTTGTGCATCCAATACTTGGATGGTCACGCTGTCGAAGCCGTAGCCGGTGCGGAAATCAACCACTTGATGTTCGTGGTTCGAGATCAATTCGATGGAGCCGATGAAGTCATCCTGCACACCTGTCCAGACGTACGTAGGAGTGCCATCCCCTTTCACCGCCCCGGCAGAGAACCAGGAGGTGCTGAGGTCTCCATCCACGCCCAGCGAAGCTGGATAATTTGAGTCATAAATCGATGAAGCCTGCACAATGCCTTCAGAGGCGATCTCAGCATTAGGCTCTGGTATTGGCGTCGCGCTGGCATCTGCTGATACAACTGGTGCTTCAGAAGTGGGCAGTATTGTCTCGTTGATCGTTCCCAATGCGTTATTCAAATCTTCTTCGCTCCTGGCGTCGAAGTAGACTCCGTCTGCTGCGTCTGCGAGGCGCTGGAGTTGAGCGGACGTCTGGGCATCGACATCCAGACCGATAACATGAATGGAGAAATCAATACCGATCTCGCGCAGGTATTCAACGACCGTGGCTGGCTCGTCTCCACAGGTTTCTTCGCCATCACTGATGAGTACAATGAAATTCCTTCGTCCCGGCTCAAAGGTGAAGTCATTAGCGGCCTGCTGAATGGATGCGGACATGGGGGTCATACCGAATGCCTGCATACCTGGTAAAAAGTCAATGATCGCTTGCGCGCCGTTCGCTTGAATCGGCACGATCAGTTCGATATCCTCGCAACTCTCTGCTTCCCTGCCCTGATACGGGATGCGATGACCATATACACGTAGCCCAACCTGAGTGTTCTGCGGCAAGGCACTGAGGCGCGAAGCTAAAACTTCCTTGGCAATTTCAAGGCGTGTTCTGCCTTGCATGGTTTGCAGCATACTGCCTGAAGCATCGAAAATATATTCAATATACGTGGTGCTCAAACCAACTGGTACAAATTGAGTCGGAGTCGCAATATCCGTCAAAACAGGTATTTCGGAGGGGATCGTTTCAGTGCCACCGGCAGTGGGGATTACAGTTGGCAGGCTGGCAAACGGGTTCGGGATGAGACCAGAAGCAAAACCGCCGATCAGGCCTATACATAGGCAGAGCGCCAGGATGCCCAGTCCACCAGCCCCGATCAGTTTCGGAAACGCGGCCTTTCTTGCAACAGGCGCGGAAGTAACACTCGCAGATTCCTCCACCCTTGGTGGGACGGATGTAGGAGGAGCAGAATAACTGACCGGCTCTATACGTGTGCCAAGGGACGGCTCAAGCATTGTGGCTGCCACCGGCTCGAGGACCGTTTTATCAGCGCGCCTTGTCCCGATTTGAGTGATGGCTTGAGTCAGTTCACTAGCAGACTGATAACGTTTGGACGGATCTTTATCCAAAGACTTGCGGATCACGGTCTCAGCTGAGGATGGCAGATCCGGCCGGCGTTCCAGGAGGCTGGGAACCGGTTCGATAACATGAGCCAGCGCCACGCCCATGGGCGTATCCGCATTGTAAGGAAGCTCGCCGCTGAGCGATTGAAATAACACCACGCCCAATGAGTAAATATCGCAGCGGCCATCCAGGTTTTTCTCCCCCTGCGCCTGCTCAGGGCTCATATAGGCAGGCGTGCCGATAATACCTGTGCCAGTTAGGGAGGCAGTGCCTTCTGCAATTTTCGCGATGCCAAAATCAGACAAAAAGCCTCCACCCTGAGAATCGAACAGGATATTCCCCGGCTTGATATCGCGGTGGATCACGCCCCGGCTGTGAGCATAATCCAGCGCGGCCCCGACGCGTTGAAAGAGCGCGGCGATCTCCGGGATGGACAACGGACCCTTGCCCAGGAGATCGGCCAGCGTCCCACCGGGCATATAGCGCATGACGATGAATGGCTGATCCTCATGTTCCCCAAAATCATAGACTGGGACGATGGAGGGGTGTTCCAGGGTGGCGATTACCTCGGCTTCGCGCTGGAAGCGGGCCCGAAATTGCGGATCAAATGTAAATTGTCGCGGTAAAACCTTCACTGCCACCTGGCGCTTGATGTATGGGTCACGCGCCAGATACACAATTGCCATTCCGCCCTGACCCAACTCCTGCATCACTTCATAACGACCAATGTTCATCGGACGCCCTCCAATTTGGCATCACTTATTATTAACACCACCCATGTTCGAAAGATGAACGACTCATAAATAGTCACACACTGGCTTCAACTTCAAAAATATCCTGTTGAATACAGGGATTATATCACTTTGACAATTACGCTCAAAGGCGGTCTGAGACCGCCGCATTGCATAAGAAGATCGCAGGGTCGCAGACCCTGCGGGAGCATAAACGTGCCTAAAGTCACTTAATAATTGATATTCCAATCCCATAACCTGAATTCCAAGCCTTCACTTTCAACAGCTACAGCCGACGCATGATTCGAATCAATCTGCAGCGAATGCAACATCCAACGAGAGGCTTCCTGAGGATCCGGGCGTGTAGCACGAAGAATGGCAGGTTCATTCGGAACGAGAGAGACATCGAAACTTTCCAAAGGCAGTGACAGACCTAACCCTTGAGCCTTGATATATGCCTCTTTGCGCGTCCAGCATGTGAAAAAAGCGGCTTCTCTCAGTTCGAGCGGCAATGCCTGTAACTCGGCAACTTCAGACTTCGAGAAATATTGCTGTGCGATGACTTGTGAAGATATTCCCTGGCGAATACGTTCTATATCTATTCCGACTCTGTGTTCCTGGGTTACTGCAACCAAAGCAAAGTCACCGGAGTGCGAGAGATTAAATTGAAGCTTATGGTCATTCAATTCAGGCTTTCCATAATGGTTCGCAGAAAAGCCTAGTTGACCAGGCTCACAGTACAGATAACGCGACAGTACGTCGCGCAGGCATCCATGGGCGGCGATGAATCGGTCTCTATCCACTGGGAAGTGAAAGTGCGCGGCGCGTTGTGAT
Organism: Anaerolineae bacterium; assembly: GCA_022616105.1. Taxonomy (GTDB): domain Bacteria; phylum Chloroflexota; class Anaerolineae; order Anaerolineales; family Villigracilaceae; genus Defluviilinea. Next base: position 15,374 of record JAKEFL010000205.1, read on the forward strand.
TCATCTTCAGAAAGCGTTGCTTCCAGTTGACCCAGTGTTCCAATGGGAAGATCCAAATGTACGCGCCAAATGTCCACTTGATGGGACTGCAAATCCAAAACAGTAGGAGGAGATGACCATGCGTAATGGGAATTAGCTTTTTGCATGGGAGGATATGATCTCATTGGCGATGGTAGTCATGATCGATTCTCTGGCTTTGTTGATAAAGAAGTGGTCGCCAGAAAAGTATTGCGATTGAAAGCGAGAGTTCGTATGCGAAGCCCAACCTCCCAAGCGTTCGCGGCTCACGCGTGGATCATCAATCCCGCCGAAAGCAATAATTGGACAATTCAACAGAACATCCGATGTGTAATGATAATTTTCGATGACTTCAAAATCGGCGCGCAATGTCCGAAGAAGCAACTGGATCACATCGGGTTGATGTAATAATTCGGCAGGGATGCCATTGAGTTTTTGCAGGGCTTCCAAAAATTTTGTATCAGGCAATGCATGGATAGGTGGATAAGGATCGTGAAGATGTGGCGCGCCACAGGCAGAGATGAATAAAATATTGGGCTGTGGAAGATGATGTTTACGCAAGTGTCGGGTGAGTTCAAAAGCAACCAGGGCTCCCAAACTATGACCAAAGAATGCGAAGGGATTATCTAAAAATGGCTGAATTGCTTGCGAGAGTTTCTCGACCAATACGGTGAGACTATTGATCGGAGGTTCATTGTGCCTTGCGCCTCTCCCAGGATAGTGAGCAATCCACATCTCTATATTGCTGGGAAATTCCGAAACCCATTTATTAAACACCGTGGGACCGCCTCCAGCGTATGGAAATAGGAACAGACGAGTCTCCGCTGATGGATTGGCTTTCGGATGGACAAACCAATTTGTTGAGTCAGAAGTCACAGCCGGTGAATTCACGTTGCTTTGGGTTCAGGCTTCTCGAGGAAACCACGCGGGATGAAATATTTCAGGTATGCAGAAAACAACTGGTTATTCACTGGATGACAAACTATGCCGCTACCATTCAATCCTGTGAGCGTGTTGCTGAGATCAAATTCTGGCATGAAGACTTGTTTCTCTTCCACTTCTTCGATCAAAGGCAGGTACGGCTCCCAGCCATCTGATTGCATTTGAGGGATCTGCCTAAAGAGTTCTGCCCGCCAGTCGTCAAAGGATATTTTACGAGCGTGGAGTCCCTGAGTCGTAAGCCAGTCCGCCAGTTTGCTAAAGTGAATCGGCTGAGGGTTATCCAAATGATAAATTTTGCCAAAGCCCTCAGGGTCTTTGGAAAGATGGATGATCGCGCCGCTGACGAAATCCACTGGGACGATGTTGACCATTACATCGAGGTTAGGGATGCTGCCCAAAAGTACGCAGGCACGAGTCATGCTGGAGATCAGGTTATCTGTCTTCCACGCGCCAGAGATGCTATGACCTGAAACCAAACCTGGACGATAAATAGCATAAGGGATGCCGCGTGAACCCGCCTGCATGACCAGTTTCTCTGCAACCCACTTGCTCTGGGCATAACCGCCGAATGGCGTCCCAACCCGATCTAGATCTTCATCTTCTTTGAAGACTCGGCCATCGTTGTGCCCACCAGAATACAAGATAGATAAAGTGGAAACGAAATGGACTGGTTTTAATTTTATTTGACTTGCAAGCCGCAGCACTTCCTGTGTGCCAAGTACGTTGGATGCCTTGTGCGCATGATAGGGATAAACAAAATTAACCATAGCGCCGTTGTGATAGATGACATCTATTTCATTTGCCAGGATTCTAAATTGTTCATCGGAAAGACCCAATTGAGGTTCGCTCAGGTCGCCTAAGATCGGTTTGATACGAGAAGCGAAAGATTCATCCCATAGCAAATAGGAATCCAGGTTTCGCTTCAGTCTTAACTTGCCCTGTTCTACATCATCCGCGCGTAAAAGACAATGAACCTGCGCGGATGTTGCCTTAAGCAAATCATGAAGCAGGAACGCACCGACGAAACCTGTTGCGCCAGTTAAAAAAATGTGCTTTGGCTCTTTCACATGCTTGTAAATAAGATCCCCCGCGTTGATACTCGGATCAAGCTGCGCTTCCACATTCAGCGCATCCAGACTCAGTCCTCCGCGCCGAATAAAATCGCTGCGGCCAACATAAACTGAGCTGTGTTCTCCCCGGCTCGCTCTCTCGATTGTTTGTGCCAGGTTTGCAACAGTGGGTTGTTCAAAAAGCGCGCGCAAAGGCAACTGCGCGGCTTCCAATCCATATTTCTCACGCAACAGAAAAACCAGACGCGTTCCCAATAACGAATGACCGCCCAAGTCAAAGAAGTTATCGTTGACACCAACGGCAAATCTTCCGTTTTGATTTTCAAGCCCCAGCACGTGCGCGCAAATTTCCGCCAATTCCTTTTCCAACTGCGTGCGCGGCGCGACGTAAGGCGCTCTGAGATCAGGACGCGCCTGCGATGGTTGCGGCAATGCTTTGCGGTCCACTTTTCCATTTGGAGTCAAGGGCAATGATTCCAAATTAACGAAAATGGACGGGATCATGTACTCTGGAAGTTTCTGCCGCAGGAACTCTCGCAACTGACCCGCATCCGCGTCTCTCCCACCCGAGGCTGGTACCACATAAGCAACCAGACTCGCATCTGACGATCTTTCCTTCCACGCCACTACAACAGCCTGACGCACGGAGGGATGCTCTACCAACGCGACCTCCACCTCTCCTGTCTCGATGCGGAAGCCGCGCACTTTCACCTGCATATCACTGCGACCAAAGAATTCAATATTCCCATCCGGAAGATAACGGGCAAGGTCGCCTGTTTTGTAGATCAGAGTCCCCTCTCTCATTCGCGCTGAGCGGAGCGGCAGCGAAGACGAAGCGGGGAGAGGGTTAAGGTGAGGGGAAAATGGATTGCCAATGAATCGCTCAACAGTTAACTCTGGACGATTCAAATAACCGCGGCTGATACCATCCCCTCCAATGTAAAGATCACCGATCACACCGATGGGAACGGGTTGCAGGTTGGAATCCAAAATATAGATTTGTGTGTTGGCAATAGGTCTGCCAATTGGAACTGTGTTGGAGATGCATGAATTATCAGTTGAAGTAACGCGATGCATGGTGGACCAAATCGTCGTCTCAGTGGGACCGTACAGATTCCACACTTGCGCACCGCGTTTTAGCAATCGCTCTGCCAAGTCATTCGTCAATGCTTCGCCGCCGCAAAGAATTTTGAGGTCATCCTTGCCCTGCCAACCCGCTTCAAGCAGTGACCTCCAACTAGCTGGCGTGGCTTGCATGAACGTGGCTTGCGAGTCAGTTAATGTATTCGCAAGCAAAGCACCATCCGCAGCGACCTCAGAACTTGCAATCACTATTCGTGCGCCCACGGTCAGCGGTAACAAAAGTTCCAGAACTGCGATGTCAAATGAAAGAGTTGTGACTGCAAGCAGCCTGTCGTCCGCGTTTATTCCCAGGCTCTCGCGCATGGAACACAGAAAATTGACCACCGCCTGATGGTGGATTTGAACGCCTTTGGGTTTTCCAGTGGATCCGGAAGTGTAAATGACGTATGCAAGGTCATCGGGCTTCGCAGGGACAATGGATTTCTTTGTTCGTTTGGTTTTTCGTTGATCAAGTTCATCCAGGCAAATCACTTGAGCGCTATGTTCAGGCATCTCTGAAACCAAACTCGATAATGTGAGAACTATCGAAGCACCTGAGTCAGCCAGCATGAAGGCAAGCCGCTCAGAAGGGAATGAGGGATCCAAAGGCAGATACGCGCCGCCTGCTTTCAGCACACCGAGCAACCCAATCAACATCTCGAGAGAGCGATTCACAAAGAGCCCAACCAGAGTTCCAGGCTTGACTCCTTGAGCTACCAAAATTTTCGTCACCTGTTGAGTGCGGTTATCTAGTTCTTGATACGTCAAACTCTCGTTTTCAAACTGGACCGCAACCGCATTTGGCGTGCGCTTCACTTGCTCTTGAATCAAATGGTGGATGCAAAGATCGCGCGGGTAATCGGTTTGTGTCTGATTCCAGTCAACGAGTAATCGTTTGCGTTCTGAATCACTCAATAAAGAGTAAGTTGATACAGGCTTGAGTGGATCAGAGACAATCTTTTGCAACAGGGAGTGAAAGTGTTCCAACATATGTTGGATGGTACTGTTGTCAAATAGACCGGTATTGTATTGAAGGGCAGCCGCGAGTCCTTGTTCAGTCTCAGACATCATCATGGTCAGGTCGAACTGCGCGGGCTCCCCTCCCAGCGCGATGGATTCCAAAACTAAACCATTCATCTCCATATGTGCCCCATCTATTCCGAGTGCAAATGGACTAAGCCCCTGGACTTCCGACCCATGCGCCTTTTGCAAAATGAACATGGTTTCAAAAAGCGGCGGGCGGCTTGAATCACGTTGTATTTCCAGCCGCTTGGCAAGCAGGGCAGGTGGATAATCCTGATGCTCGAACGCGCCTAACGTTGTTTGTCTAACGCGTTGGAGGAAGTCATTGAATGTAGGATTGCCAGAGAAATCAGCGCGCAAGGCGATGGGATTAATGAAATAACCGACCAATCCCGCCAGTTCCGAATGACTTCGACCAGCGGTTACAGAACCGACAAGGAATTGCTCTTGATTCGAATAGCGATGCAGTAAAGTTTGAAAAGCAGCGAGCAATGTCATGAACAACGTAGTGCCCTGCTCTTGAGCAAGGGATTTCAATTGTTTATAAAGCACGCCATCCATGAACAAGTGTTTCGAGTCACCGCGATAGGTTTGCAAGGGTGTGCGCGGACGATCAGTTGGCAAATTCAATGCAGGTAGTTCACCAGAAAGTTCGTTACGCCAGTACTCCCAAAGCCCTTCGCCCTGCGGACCTGCCAGCATATCTGTTTGCCAACGAACATAATCTGAATAGCGGGCCGGAAGAGTTGATAATGAAATCGTTTCGCCAGTTTTATTCGCTTCATAGAATGTAAGCAACTCACGAGCCAAAACCGTCATTGACCAGAAATCTGTAACGATGTGATCCATCGAAAGCAGGAGGATATGTTCTGATTTTCCATCCCTGCGAAACAATAACGCTCGCAATACGGGTCCATTCTCCAAGTCAAAGGCGCGATGCGCTTCGGAAGACAATCGAACGCGCAACTCCGCATCGCTCAAACTGGAAGCATCTTCAAGATGGAAAATACCATCCACTGACTCATGAACACGTTGGGTGGGTTCACCGGCTATGACATGGAAAGTGCTGCGTAACGATTCATGTCGCGCTACTAACTGATGAAAAGCGCGTTCAAGAGAAGGCACATCCAATTCCCCAAGGATGCGGATTGCACCTGCCACGTTGAATGAAATCTCATCAGGCAAAAGTTGATGCAGGAACCAAAGCGCCTGCTGTCCATAGGAAAGCGGACTCTCATCCGAAGATTGGTGCGCGATGAGAAGCGGCGTGTCATTCGAATCCTCAGGCGAATCCAGATTCCCAAGCGCTTCCGCAGCAAGACTGGAAATCGTCGGTCCCTGCAATAGACTTGCTACTGACAGCTTGATCCCCAGTTTTGATTCCAAAGTGTTCTTGAACTCGATCGCCATCAATGAATCAAGCCCCAGCGTGTCCAGCGGTTGATTCAGACTCAAGCGCGCGGGATCCATTCCCAGAACGCGGGCGGCTCCCCGTTGGAGGAAATCCTCCAAGATTTTTTGTCGTTTGGATGGCTCAGTGGCGAGGAGAGTTGCGTGATTGAGGTCCCCCCTCACCCCTAACCCCTCTCCCTTCGGGAGAGGGGGACTCGGTTGCGATTTTCCATTCGAGCGTGGCGACGGCAACCTGTTTACGTGTTTCCTTGTTTCCTTGTCTACCGCTGACGGCTCCAGCCAATACCGCTGACGTTCAAATGGATAATTGGGTAACATCACTTTATTACGCGTGTACCCATCATCGAATCCAGTCCAGTCAATTTCCACGCCTTGCACATAGAGTTTGCCAAGACTATCTAGTATTGTTTGCCATTCATCTTGTCCCTGCCGCAAGGACGGCAGCCACGCGGCTTTGGATCCTGGCAAACAATGTTTTCCCATGCCCAATAATATTGGATTGGGACCGATCTCGATGAACGCGTCAATTCCCAGGTTTGTGAGTGATTGCATCCCTTCTGAGAACTTCACTTCCGCGCGAATATGTTCCCGCCAGTACGACGCGTCGGGGATCTGAGAGAGTATTTCGCCAGTGATATTGGAGACAAGAGGAATGCGAGAATTGGAGAATTGGATGCGTTTGGCAAACGATTCGAAATCATCCAAGATCGAATCCATCAATGGCGAATGGAAGGCATGAGAAACAGTAAGCGGTTTGGAAGAAATCCCAAGTTTGGAAAGTTTATCCAACACAGCTTGCACTGCGGAGGCTTCGCCTGAAATTACTGTGTTATCGGGTCCGTTCGTAGCTGCAATGGAAACTTGATCCTGATAGGGTTTCAAGGCATCTGTCAGGCGCGATGCGTCTGCGAAGACAGCCGCCATCCTTCCGTTATGAGGCAAAGCGCCCATCAAACGGGCGCGTTCGGTAATTAATCGCAAACCATCCTCCAAATTGAAGACACCCGCGATGCACGCAGCGACGTATTCGCCAACACTATGACCAAGAACTGCAAAGGGTTCAACTCCCCACGACCGCCACATTTGCGCCAAGGTGTATTCCATCGCAAAGAGCGCAGGCTGGGTATAGGTAGTTTGATGAATAGTTGAATCTTCTTCAGACGAAAAGAGAATTTCCAACAGCGGACGATCCAAAATGGATTCGAGAATTTCCGCGCATTGATTAAGCGCCGCGCGAAACACTGGTTGGGTTTCATAAAGTTGACGCCCCATGCGGACATATTGCGAACCCTGACCCGTAAACAGGAAAGCGATTTTCGGCTGCGCGCCTGGTTTTGCATGACCACCCGATAAGGCAGAGATATTCTCGTTAGCGACGAAAGCATCCAAACCAGTGTTCAGTTCTTCTTGAGAAGTGGCTTGAATTCCCAGACGATATTCAAAGTGCGAACGGCTCGTATTGGCAGTATGGCAAACATCGGCAAGAGGTTGCTGATTAATTTCCAAGTGGTTGCTTGTACGTTGTGCCAATTCTTGCAGTGCAGATTCTGTTTTGGCTGATAAAGCAAGAACATGACGCGGGCGCTCCAAGTCGTTTGATGATGTCGTTGGGACAACAATTGGCGGAGCATCGGAAAGAATAATATGAGCGTTTGTGCCGCCAAAGCCAAATGAACTGACTCCTGCAAAGCGCGGCTGGTCACGTCGCTTCCAGGGTCGAAGATATGTTCCGATTTCCAGCCGCGAGTCTTCTAATGAGAGATATGGATTTACTTCCTTGAGATGTAAATGAGGCGGAATGGCTTCGTTTTGTAAAGTCAGCACAGATTTGATCAACCCAGCGATACCTGCCGCAGACTCGAGATGACCAATGTTGGTTTTTACCGAACCAACCAAAACTCTACCATTTGATTCTTCATTATCCAGCACGGCGCGCAACGAGGTGATCTCAATGGGGTCACCAAGCGGCGTACCTGTGCCATGCGCTTCCACATAACCGATTTGATTCGGAGCAACCTGCGCATCTGCCAACGCCTGCCGAATGACATCCTGTTGAGCCAGTCCGTTCGGCGCGGTCAACCCGTTGCTGCGTCCATCCTGATTCACGGCCGAGCCGCGGATCAACGCGAGGATGTTATCTCCATCGCGCATCGCATCAGACAGACGCTTGAGCATCACAACTCCACAACCTTCACCGCGCACATATCCATCTGCGCTCGCATCGAATGTTTTGCAACGCCCATCGGGAGAGAGCATTCGCGCCCGGGAGAATGTGATTGTCAACTCGGGGGTCAGGATGAGATTCACGCCTCCGACTATGCCCAAATCTGATTCGCCGTTTCGCAGGCTCTGACAAGCGAGGTGCGCCGCCACCAGCGACGATGAGCAAGCCGTATCCACCGCCATGCTTGGTCCGCGCAAATCGAAAACATACGATAGACGATTCGCCGCGATGCTATGCGCGTTGCCTGTTCCTGCATAGGCGTCTATCCTTTCGGGGTCATCGAATTGCAAACGCGAGTAATCGTAACTGCTGATGCCAATGAACACGCCTGTGCGAGTCCCAGCCAACGATCGGGGTGGGATAAAGGCATTTTCCAGCGCCTCCCAGCTCACTTCCAGAAGGAGGCGTTGCTGAGGATCCATGCGCGCGGCTTCGCGCGGAGAAATCCCAAAGAAGTGCGCGTCGAACAAATCCACATGATCAATGAACCCGCCCCAGCGTGATGTGAGTTTGCCTCGAGTAGCGGGGTCAGATGTATAGAACTCATTCACATCCCAACGATCAGATGGAACCTCGCTGATGGCATCCACACCATTGCGTAAGAGTTCCCAAAAAGCTTGCGGGCTTGGAGCCTTCGGGAAACGACAGCTCAAACCAATGATCGCGATCGGCTCTTTCGTGAATTTTGAAGAGGGCTGACTTGGCGCGGGAGATGCAATTGTGCGTTTGACTGGCCGAGAATCATTTGCCAGATAATTCGCCAGCAATTCGATGGTCGGGTAATCCCAGGCGAGAGTAGGAGAGAGAGTTCGACCCAGAAAAACTTCCAGATCTCCCGTGAGGCTGACTGCCTGAACAGAGCCAAGTCCGTAATACGTGAATGGCTGGCGCGGGTCGATGGATCTAGTATCAATCTCAAGCATGGAGGCAATACGAGTCATCAACCAGGATTGGATTGCTTCTGCCCTCATCCCCTGTCCTTCCCCCGAGGGGGGAAGAGAGTTATTCCCCTCTCCCTTTGGGAGAGGGGTTAGGGGTGAGGGCAATGGCCCGGCTCGCCATTCCCCAACGAGTTCCAGAGTATTTTCCAGGAATGCATTCTTACAAGCGCGGCGCTGGATCTTTCCACTGGACGTTTTGGGAATGCTCATCGGTTTGACTAACACAATGGCAAATACCTGGAGATCATGCTTTTCAGAAACAGCCTGACGAATGGCGGAAACCACTTCATTCACATCAGGCTGGCGATTTTGGCGCGTGACTTCCTGAACAATGACAAGTTGTTCCTTGCCCCCTTCGGTCACTGAAAAGGCGGCTCCTGCTCCGGGTTGCAAAGAAGTGTGAGAAGACTCTACAGTTAATTCAATATCCTGTGGATAATGGTTGCTTCCATGAATGATGATCAAATCTTTTAAACGACCCGTGACGAAGAGTTCTCCATCTTGTAGAAAACCCAGATCACCGGTCCGCAGAAATGGACCTTCGCCAGTATCGGCTAAATAGGCTTGAAACGTTTTGCGCGTTTCATCTGGCAATCCCCAGTACCCTTTCGCAACACTCGGACCCATAACCCAAATTTCTCCCACTTCATTTGAATCACATTGTTCCAAAGTAGTTGGGTTAGCAATTACGATCTTCTGATCAATGATTGATCTGCCACAATTCACCATCGTCAGTGAACCCGCGTCGCTTGCAGATGCTGGAACGACGCGGTCACGTTCGAGAGATTTTCGGTCAATAGTGAATGTACGCGGTGTGGATGGACCTTCACCACCCGAAACAAGTAGTGTGCTCTCCGCCATACCAAAACAAGGGTAGAATACTTCTCGACGGAAGCCGCATTGTGCAAATGTACGCGCGAAGCGTTCCAAGGTCTCAGGGCGAACCGGCTCGGCTCCGCAAAAGGCTAAAGTCCAGGAACTCAAGTCCAGGGTCTCGATCTGTTCGGGCGTGATCTTATCAACACACAGGTCATAGGCGAAGTTGGGCGCGCCGCTGGTCGTTCCCTTGTAACGGCTGATGGCTTCGAGCCAGCGAAACGGGCGTTGCAGAAAGGATACCGGTGACATCAGGGTGGAGTTTCCGCCCAGGTACATTGGTTCAAGGATTCCGCCAATCAAGCCCATATCATGATAGCTGGGAAGCCAGAAGACCCCCACAGCATTGGAGTCGATTTGGAAGCCATGCCGAATCGCTTTCAAGTTGTGCATCAAGTTCCCATGACTCAGCATCACTCCCTTCGGCTGGCTGGTGGAACCGGATGTGTATTGCAGGAATGCCAAAGTATCCGATGAGATCTTGGGATGACGCCAGTCCGCTTCCAACCCAGCTGGAACCTGCTCTGTGTTTAACCAATGCAACACCTGCAAATCTGGCGCATGCTCAAAGCGCTGTTCGATATTGTGGAGGATTGTTGAGGTGGTCAATGCAAACGAAGCGTGTGAATCATCCACAATGGACTGGATGCGCGGCACAGGTCGGTTCAGACGCGGGGGATAGGCGGGCACGGCAGTCACACCCGCATATAAGCAGCCGAAGAAGGATGCAATATAATCTAAACCGGGAGGATACAAAAGTAAGGCGCGTTCACCACCTGCACCAAAACTTTCCAGCCATGCCCCGATCGCGCGCGCGCGGCGATCCAGCTCCGCATAAGTGATCGTGATGATGTCCGAATCGCTATCTTGAATGAAGCGATACGCAAGCTTATCGGGATGTTCCTCTGCCCGCGTTCGCAGAAGGTCGAGCAGTGAAGTGAGTGAGGATGGGGTTGCACGCATTAGATGAGATGGTTGCTTCATGAATGATTCTACCCGGTTTAGTTTTTGGCGCGAAACGCTCCTGATGAGCCCTGCAAAGGTTGTTTGAAAAGACGATGATTGCTTACACCAACCTTCGCAAGGCTTTTGCACTTCATGAATAATTCTACCCAGCTTGCTGAAAATTTTTTTGTTTATAACACAAAAGCCGCTATTCGGTAGCATTCATCCACGGCTTTAACAAAGTCGATTGACAAAACACGGGTATGTCATGCTGAGCGTTGCGAAGCATCTCCAACGGCGTGTGAGGGACTCTTCGGTCGCAACAAACGCTCCCTCAGAGTGACATAATTTTGGACTTTGTTAAAACCCTGAGCATTCACCCCCGTTTCCTTGACGTGCATTCTTGCAAAAAGGTATAATCTTCTCATAATTTCAGTAAATCACGATTTCAATGTCACTCTGAGCGAGCGCTCGTTGCGAGCGAAGAGTCTCGACTGAAATTACAAGAGATTCTTCGTCGCCAGAAGAA